>WFWT01000084.1 GCA_015490995.1 Anaerolineae bacterium
ACCCAGGATGGATCGCCTTCAAGACCGACCGGCGTGGTGTGGAAGAGGTGTGGGTTATGCGGCCGAATGGCTGTTGTGCCCGTCCGGTAGCGGACCCGGAAAATTACGACACCATTCGCGCCAAACAGGCATACTCCCCGGACGGCAAATACCGCGTTTATCCCGAAGCCCCTCCTGGACAGACCGACATCGTCGACCTGTACGTCTGGCGTTACGACGTGCCTCCCACCTGGAAACGGAAGTACCTACTGGTGGGCAACGGGTCCATCAATTACGATCCAGCCTGGTCTCCGGACGGCGCCTGGATTGTGTTCGTATCCCAGGTCACCGGAAACGACGAAATCTGGAAGGTGAGCAGTGATTTCTTCAACCCGAAACCGCCTATCCAGCTCACCTTCAACACCTGGGAATGGGATAAAAGCCCTACTTGGTCACCGGACGGTCAGTACATCGCGTTCTGGTCCAACCGCGGAACCGGACGCAAACAAATATGGATAATGGAAGCCGATGGCAGCAACCCTCGCAACATCAGTCGTAACAATTATAATGACTGGGACCCCGTGTGGCTATGGCCTGCTTACTTTGAGGATGGAGAATAAGGGAGGAGAAGCACATCATGGGACTCTTCGACCGTAAGCGCAGCAAGTCAGCACCAACGGAATCCCCCCCTCCCACGATGCCGGTTCTGAGCCAGCCGGTAAAAGAGGAACCGGCAGCCGAAACTCAGGAGTACACCTTCGAATTGCCCGCGTACTACGCCCACGTCCTGGAACAGGTCCAAGAGCGCCTGCTGGAGCAGCGAGCAGACTTGCGTCTCGGAGAAGTGGACGTCGCCCAAAAGACCATTGCACCGTTACTGGACGAGGTGCTCGCGGCGGAGGGAATTCTTGTTTCCCGCCGCGATAAAGAGCGCCTCCTCCGGATGTTGGCGGCGGACCTGGTGGGGTATGGGCCTATCCAGCCCCTGCTGGATGATCCAGACATCACAGAAGTGATGGTCAACGGCCCTTACGACATTTACATCGAAAAACGGGGAAAACTTTTGAAAGTGCCCATCCGCTTCCAGGACGAAGCGCACGTTATGCGCATCATTGAACGGATCGTGGCTCCCCTCGGGCGTCGGGTGGACGAAAGTTCTCCCATGGCCGACGCGCGCCTTCCTGACGGTTCACGCGTGAACATAATCATCCCCCCCCTGGCCCTTAACGGCCCGTGCATCACCATCCGTAAGTTCTTCCGACGACGCCTTGACATGGACGACCTTATCCGGTTGGGTTCTGTAACCCGGGAATTCGCCATTTTCGCGGAGGCAGTCGTCAAGGCCCGGCTGAACATCATCGTTTCCGGTGGCACAGGTTCAGGAAAGACCACTCTCCTAAACATCCTCTCCGGTTTCATCCCCAACGACGAACGCATCGTCACCATCGAGGACGCAGCAGAACTTCAACTCCAACAGGAACACGTGGTCCGCTTGGAAGCGCGTCCTCCCAACATCGAAGGCAAAGGGGCTATCCGCATTCGCGACCTGGTGATTAACGCCCTGCGCATGCGGCCGGACCGCATTGTGGTAGGTGAGGTACGCGGTGGCGAAGCCCTGGACATGCTTCAGGCTATGAACACCGGTCATGATGGCTCTCTGACCACGCTCCACTCCAACGGGCCCCGAGATACGCTGGCCCGCTTGGAAACCATGGTCCTCATGGCTGGCATGGACTTGCCCCTGCGCGCGATCCGACAGCAAATTGCCTCCGCGGTGGATCTGATCATCCACGTCTCCCGCCTTCGCGATGGGTCCCGCAAAGTGGTCGCAGTCAGTGAGGTAGTAGGTATGGAAGGGGACACCATCCTCTTACAGGACATCTTCCGCTTTGAGATTGAAGGTTTCCGGGAAGGAAAGGTCCTGGGCGAACTGCGTCCCACCGGTATTCGGCCACGGTTGGTGGAGCGTTTGGCCGAACACGACATTCACCTGCCCCCGGAAATCTTTGGCCTGCCGGTGATAGGATCGCGATGAAGGCGCACCCCGTGGTACCCGGTGAGTGATGGGGGCATCGGCCATGCGCACTGTACGCGTTTACAACGTAACCCGTCGCCGCGATCTGGCCACCCAATGCCGGGTAGCGGAAACGTTTTGGAGCCGCCTGAAGGGGCTTATCGGTCGACGGACGCTCGCCCCCGGTGAAGGGCTGCTCATCCGACCTTCACGCGGGGTACACATGTGGTTTATGCGCTTCCCCATTGACGTCCTTTACGTGGACAGGGAAGGACACGTGGTGGACGTGGACGAACATTTGCGCCCTTGGCGTATCGGACGGCCCCGGCTGCGAGCTCACTTCGTGGTGGAATTGCCCGCCGGCACCGTAGCTGCCACCGGCACCCAACCGGGCGATCGCATTGTCATCCACGAGGCAGGTCCCCAGAAGGAATGAAGCCCGCTATTCTACCGTCTCGGTAGGCCCACATATGGCCGCGTCTCGCCGATGGAGAAAGAAGATATACCCGCGCCGCGGTTTCGGGTAATCGGTGGGCACTACCACGGGCAACGGATAGAACACGTAAGCCTCCCGTACCGCCGGAGAACGCCATATCACCTGGGGCGGCATCCAGGAGCGAAGGGTGAACTCCGGTGTAGGATATACCCGTGTGTCCAGCTGGATCCATTCCGGTCGTTGGGACACCACATGCTCGATGTCCAACCGCGCGTGACCTGGATCCCACTCCCCTTTCCAGAGGATAGGAGGGGAGAAGGCAATGTGGGGCTCTGTTAAGCCCAGCATATCGATGACACGGTACTCATCGTTTAGATAAGCTGTCGCACCGATGGCGATGAGGGCCATCGTATCCCCGGGACACAAGCGTTCCCGCAGGGCCAGTCCCTGTGCGTACTGAGGTGCCTGCATGGGCTCTACCAATCGCAGGGGACGCCATAAGCGATAAGGGTGTTGGGCCAAGTAACGCCAGGAAGGTGCTCCTACGGTGAGGAAAACCAGCCCGATCATTCCCCAACGCCACAGCATCCCCCGCGAGGGGCGCACTACCGTCATCCACCCTACCATGCCGAGCGTGCCCAGCACACCCAAGAACGGCCAAAGGGGCACCAGCAAACGCCAGTGAGGCATCCAATCCCCACCGGCCACGATCACTCGGCCTATCAACAACGCACTTACTGCGACCAGGTATCCGATGCTCCACCGCCGATATATCCCCCATCCCACGGCGGTCCACACCAACAACACCACGACACCAGGCTGGCGCAGAAAATCCGCTACGTACTGCCACCCGGCCAGCCAAGTCGGCCACCCCACCCCCAGCTTGGCGTAGTAGGTCATGGGCAAGGGCCATCCAAAGTACGCCCAACGGGCCACGTAGAAAGGCCCAAAAACAAGCCCAAATGCGCATACCAAGCGCCCGGCGATGGTCACCACCTGAGACCACGACCTATGCCGTACCCATCGAGCGCCCAAGATCACGGCCAGCCAGGTCAGAGCAAAGAAGAGCGCGCCGTCCAATCGGGCCATGCCCAACATTCCATAAGCCCATCCCACCCATAACCACCCTTTGTCGTGCTCCCAGGCACGCAGGGTCAGAACCACTGCTCCCAACAGTACCAAGGTGAAGAGCACAATGTCCATGCCCGCGGCAGTCCAAAACGCCATGCCCGGCGCGGTTGCTACAATGAGTGGCGGTATCCATTGCCATCTTGGAAGGGCATAAGAGGGTAAAACATATCCGGCAAGGATGTAAGTGATACCCAGTACCCCGAGCCCCAACCCCAGGTTTACCAGGGTGGTCCACAACAGGGCCTCTACCTTTAACAGAAACCCCAACGCTAACAGGGCGGTGTATAACAAGCTGCTGACCCCCTCTACCGGCGGCTCACCCAGGTTCCACACCAGCCCATAGCCCATCGCCCAGTGACGGGCGTACCGGAGGAAAATGAACGTATCATCCACCAGGGCCACCCCTGTGCCGTAGATACGGTACACGTGGAGGAGGTAAAGGGCCAAGACGGCCAGGGGAAACGTCCAACGAAGTTTCCTCAGCTCACGTGTTATCATCCGTCCGTTACCTCATGTCCCATCCACGATGAAGCAATGCTAATGGCCGTTCACCTGCGCCCTGCAAGACTGCGCCATTTCCGGTGGCAATATAGGCCACACACGCGTAACAGTTTGGGCCAGGTCCCGCGTTTGCGTGAAAATACACCGCGTCCTGTAATTTCACTTCCTTCACAGACGAGGATTAAAAGCACCAGTTGATACGCAGGAGGAAGGCCATGCCTGTATATACCGGCCGTATTCACCTGGCCACCCGTGGCCACAGCGACATGCACGACATCACCGCGCGCGTCCAGGACATTGTCACACGGTCGGGATTGCACTCCGGTGTGGTCACCGTCTTCTGCCCGAGTTCCACCAGCGGTGTAACCACCATAGAGTATGAATCCGGGGCCCTGGCCGACCTGAAACGGCTCTTCGATGAAATCGCCGCGGAGGACCGACCTTATCAACATAACCTGCGCTGGGGCGACGGCAACGGCCACGCTCACGTCCGGGCTGCCCTGCTGGGACCCTCCCTCAGCATTCCCTTTGTGGAAGGCCGTCTCATGCTGGGCACCTGGCAACAAATCACCTTTATTGACTTTGACAATCGGCCTCGCCAGCGAGAAATTATCGTCCAAGTGGTGGGAGAGTGATCTTGTGCGCGTCACAGGGCTGATCCTTTGGGCGCAAGAGGTCCCCTCGGTGTTAACATGGTACGAACAAATACTGGGATTGCCCGTCAAGAATGGGGCGATCATCCTGCCGGACGGCATTCGTTTTCTCTGGCAGGAGAACAGGCCGTCATGTCCTACACGTGGTCCCCACGGTGTGGTACCCGCCCTTGAGGTCGACGACATCGCCCAAGCTAAGGCATGGCTGCGCGCGGTAGAGCGCCCCATTGTGTTTGAGGAAATCATTCCCGGCCTGGCACGTCTCACATTTTTAGATCCAGCAGGCATTCCCATCGATTTGGTCCAGGTGCTAGAGGTCCAGCGCTGGCAACGGGGACAACAGATCCCATTGGGGACAGCACAGCACCCCCCGGTCATTTCCGGTCTGTTTGAGATTTCCGTGTACGTCGAGAACATCCGCAACGCCCTCGCGTTTTACCGGGATGTCCTGCACCTTGAAACGGGGCTCACGTACTTTGCCCACTATCACCTGTTGTTCACTAACGTGCCCTTGGTCCTCCGCCCTACATGGCACCGGTGTCCCCAACAAGCGCCCCATACACCGGCCCTGCTAATCCAAGGTGTTTATCACTGTCCCGCCGAGTACCGTCTTTCTCCGCCCTTTGCCCCCACCCAGCTCGCGTGCTGGGACGGCGAACACACGTGGATTTTTTGGGAAGACGGAACATGAACAGCGTCTACCCACACCAGGCCCAAGGCAAAAGGCCCCCTTCTCTGAAGTGGGTGTTCAGGCAGGAGGAAAATCATGCCGCTTCACCGGGGGACATCGGTCGATGATGTTCCACGTTCCGTCCGCGCCATCCCAGTAGCCCAGGGGTTGAGGAGGGCCGTCGTATCCCAAACGAGCCCACATGCGGGGATGAGTGTACACCGCGGCCAGCACATCATCCCGCACTCTGTCGAAGAAGAACACGCCTGTTCCCAGGCCTACCAGTTGGGTCATCAACCTATCCCAGTAACGCCAGGCTCGGTCCAGCACGTTAACCGCGGGGCGTCGCAGCTGTCGACCGACTCGTTCAATCTCTTCCAACAGTGCTATCTGCTCTGCCACCGAAAGGGAAACGAACGTCCGTCCTGGTCCAAACATGACAGCCGCCGCCTCATCCAGCCAACGGAGGCCACGACGGTACTGTGTCAATTGGTGAGCGTCCTGCATAAGCCAGTACTCAATGCGGTCCGCCACTCCTAAGTCAGTCGCGCCGGGGCCCAGCTCATCCCGAGGCACGATGCGCTCGGCAAGCGCGACGAGGGTGGCGTACTCGTGTGTCGTCAGCACTCGGCTGGGCCGCCGACGCGGTGCCACCTGGACACTGTGCACCAGCCATCGACGCCAACCCAGCCGCCCCAGTGCCCCGGCCACCAGGGCGCCCAGCCCTACTCCCAGGGAACGCACCAAAAACTGCCGACGGGTTAACCCCCTCACCGTTCACCTCCTAGCGGGAACGAAGTACATCCTCCAAGGCGCGTTCAACAGTAGGGAAACGGAACGTGTACCCCTCCGCCAACAGACGCCGCGGGACCGCTCGTTGCCCTTCCAACAACACATCCGCCATTTCACCGAAAAGGAGTCGCAAAGCCCCGCGCGGCACCCGCATCACCGCGGGCCTACCTACCGTCCGGGCAGCGACACGGATGAATTCCGCATTGCGTACCGGATGGGGCGCCGTCAGGTTATAGGGTCCGTGTGCTTCAGGCCGCTCCATCAAAAACCGAATAGCGCCTACCTCATCCGCAATGTGGATCCATGGAAACCACTGGCGGCCACTGCCTAAAGGACCGGCCAGTCCGAGCATCAGGGGAAAACGCATGGACGCCAACGCTCCACCTTCCCGGGAAAGCACAATGCCCGTGCGGATAATGACTCGCCGCACGCCCAACTCCTCCACAGCTGCCGAAGAGGCTTCCCACTCTTGGGCCACCTGCCCCAGAAAGTCGTTGCCCGGCGGTGTCTCTTCGGTGACCTCCTCATCACCACAAGGACCGTAATACCCTACAGCCGAGGCCTGGACAAACACAGAGGGCCGCTGTTGGACCGAAGCCACCGCCTCGGCCAGAACCCGCCCCGCACTCACCCGGCTCTCCCGAATCCGACGTTTGCGCTCGGCGGTCCATCGACCGGCTGCAATGTTTTCACCCGCCAGATTCACAATAGCATCCGCCCATGCCACCCATGTCACCCACTCACCCTGCGTTCGGCCATCCCACTTCTCCAAACGCACAGAAGAGGGCAAACGCATACGGTGCCGTTCCGGAAAACGGCTCAAGACCACGACCTCATGGTCATCCGCCACCAACGCCTCCGTCAAAGCCCGTCCGATCAACCCCGTTCCTCCCGCAATGAGTACTCGCATCCCTTCCTCCTTCGCCACGTACCTGCCAAGTCACTCCTGCCGGGCGAACACGTAAATTGCGGGATGGTCAAAGATCCGAAACGACAACTCGGCAGCATCGTCCACAATACGTATTCCCATAAACTCAGGATACACTTTGAACACCCGTATCAACCGAAATCCCAGTTCCCCGTTGCGCAGCCGGGTGTAAAACTCATGTTCCGCCGGGAATTGTTCCGGCAACGCGAGAAAACGTTCCATCCACGTGTTGCTAATGATAATATAATCCACCCCTTCCAGCGAAGCGTACAGGCGCTGCCTTACCTGTTCCGGATCACGCGGAGGGGGGTTGAAAAAACGGGGATCGGTCTCGGGCACCCCGCCATAGTGGTCCAACACCACAATCCGGTACTGAGAAAGACCGTAGCGTGTGGCCAGCTGGTTAAACTTTAGGGTCGCATCTCGTTCGACCAACAACGTGCTCCCGGGCGGGATCGACGCTTGAAGCCATGTCAACGCCTGTAAGCGCACATCTGGCTGACGATAAATGTTCATGTACGCCAACGCGTAAAAGGTACTGGTCAGCAAGGTAATGCCTATCAGGGCTCTTGCCAACCACCGCCGCACTGAAGGGTGATCTTCCCAAGCGGCCAACCACCGCGCAGCGAGCAACGCCAGAAAGGGCATCAACGGCAACATGTACCGCACGAACTTCACATACCACGCGCCGGCTATCAGGCCATAAGGCACCACCCACATGAGTACATAAACGTCCGCTACCGAGCCACGCAGCGCCTGGACCAGGGCATAACCTAAACCCAGCAAACCCACCCCTTCCAGAACCGGTCCCAGCCCCCAGAACAACACGTTGGTTATGTGATACACGTAAGGCAAGGTATTCATAAAGTGGATAGTGTAGAGGGGTCGATACACACCGCGGACAACACGGGCTTGCGTGATCAGGGAATAGTTCGCGGCATCACGCCAGTAATTGGCCGCGTCCACCACCGGCCAGGGGTTGAGCAAGAAAAAAATTCCCAAAGCCACACTGCCGGTCCAGAGCAGCCCGGTAGCCAACGCGCGTGGAGATCTCGGTTGCCAACATTGCCTTTCCACCCGTCCCCAGCGGATGAGGTGTGCTACGGCCAGCGGGATCACTACCAGAGCTGCAGACAGCTTGGTCGCCAACAAGCAGCCCATCGCGACTCCAGTGGCGACATAATCGCGACGCCTGCCATATCGGAGAATTCCGGCCCCCAACGCCAACGTCAGCGTTGTCCAGAAAGTTAGGGGCGTGTCGGTAGTGTAAAAATGACTCTCCCGAATCGGGGAGACGGCCACTGCCAGAAAAGCCGCCGCCATTAGACCAACCTTCACACCCCACAGGCGGCGCCCAAGCCAGTACAACACGGGTACCGTTAACGTCCCCAGCGTGGCGGAGATTAGCCGGCCCACCAACATGATGGGCACCGTGTCAATGCCCAGAGGATGGCCCAGCAAACCTATCAGCGCGTTTCCCAACCGCCACGGAAGCCATAACATGTAGAACACCAGCGGACCATACGCGGAAACTTGGGGATTCCAGGAACCGCTTTCAACCCAGGCCTGATGGAGTTGTACCGTCTTGACCAGGATCAGGGATTCGTCACCGTGAAACGAATACGGATATCCCCACCAGAACCCATAAAACCGAAAGGCGGCAGCTACTAACGTAACAATTAGCACTGCCCAGATTTCTCGAGACCTCACCGTCATGACCTGACCTTCAGTACGACCGTTCCTCCTGTTATGACCGGTTATGCTACCACCTTCACCTCTGAACCCACACGAGGAAACTTCACCGTTGCTGCCATACTTGCCTAGAGCGAAAGCATGCTAGCACATCTCCCTTGCCCTGACAATTGGAGAACCACGTGCCAGAGGGCACCAAACCGATTTGCCGGCCCGTGGCGTAGCGAATATAATGGAGATGAACGTGGGGATGACGAGGATTCGACGGGGGAGGCTGTCGCAGAGCTGCAGGCCGGGGAGCCTGTCCCCGTAACCAACAGGCAGCACAAATAAGTGCCAAGGCAAAGGCTGCTTTCGCCTTTGCTCGCCCCGCGGCACAGGTTGCTGTTGCCGCGTAAGGCGGGTAAAAGGCAATTGGCCCTCAGAACGTAGGGCCACGGCCTCCCGGGGGTTCCCCCATGGCTTCCGGGATGTGCCGTCAGAGACATGGGGTGCCGTCGAGCCGACGCCGCTAGGCTCGACGTAAGACCATAAGCGGCTTGGCCCGGATGGACCCTGCCGCTGGGGCGCCACCGGGCGAGAAAACACAAACAGCGGCTAAGCCTGTAGATGCTCTGCGGCGAATCCTCCGGACCCGGGTTCGACTCCCGGCATCTCCACCTGTGTGTAAAACCCCGAAGGGATACATCCCCTTCGGGGTTTGCATTTATCCACCCGGGCTCAACCTACGTTTGCTCCAGCTGCTGTTCGCTCAATTCACCCAGGTATTGGGATTTCTTAAAGGCTGCCCATACCGCCTTGGAGATCACCGTACGAAAGCCCCCCTTCTCCAGCTGGTACAGGGCCTCCGCGGAAGTCCCCCCGGGAGACGTCACCCGGTTCCGCAAGACCGCAGGATGATCTCCCGTAGCTCGTGCCATGGCCAGCGCACCCTCAATGGTCTGCAATACCAGCTCCTCGGCCACATGACGGGAGAAGCCCAAATGCACTCCTGCATCTATCAAGGCCTCCATAAAAAGGAACACATACGTGGGGCCGGTCCCGGAAAGGGCGGTAGCCATGTCCAGATATACTTCATCTTCCACAAAGAGCTCCTTGCCCAACGCGCTCAGAATCGTGCGGGCCTGCTCGCGACGCTTTGGATCCACAAGTTCCGTCGCGGTCCAAACCGTCATGCCTTTGCCCAATTGCGCCGGGGTATTGGGCATAGCACGCACGATGCGCCCCTGGCCTAAACCGTGCATAATGCTGCGGACACGTGCGCCGGCCACGATGGAGAGGACCAACACCCCGGGTTGCAAGTGACCTCGGAGTTCGGGCAACACGCGCGGCAACACCTGGGGCTTCACCGAAAGTACGACAATGTGTGCTTGTTCCGCGGCTTCCGGGTTATGTACGGTCGTGCGGATGCCGTAACGGTCGGAGAGCTCTCGACCGCGCTCCGCCCGCGGACCACTCGCTATAATCTGACGCGGCTCCATGAGCTCCCGGTCCAACAACCCACGAATCATCGCTTCCGCCATGTTGCCCGAACCAATAAAAGCCAGCGTCGTGTCCATCAACATCTCACGCCTCCCGCGGCCCAAAGATGGCGGTGCCTATACGAACGATGGTTGCTCCCTCCTCGATGGCCACCTCAAAATCGTTACTCATCCCCATAGACAGGTGGGTCCAGGTCACCTCCGGGAAACGATCCCGCAAGGTATCTCGCAACGCCCGTAAGCCGGCAAACACCGGCCGTACCAACTCTGGGTCAGGCACCAGCGGTGCCATGGTCATCAATCCTTCTATGCGAAGATGAGACAGGGCCAGGAGCGCTTCTACAGCCGGGATGACCTCATCAGGCCGAAAACCGTACTTCGTCGCCTCGCCGGAAACGTTCACCTCCAGCAACACGGGCAGCACACGGCCCTGTTCTTCCGCGAAACGGTTGAGCCGCCGCGCAATCTTTAACCGGTCTACCGAATGCACCAGCACGTACGGCACCACCGCGCGAGCTGCCTTACGGCTTTGAATGTGGCCGATCATGTGCCATCGGGGTCGGTGCGCTGTAGTGTCACCGCAGGCAGCCAACAACGCTTCTACTTGAGGGATTTTGCGCTCCGCCTCTTCCACCCGATTTTCCCCGAAATCTTGCACTCCCATTCGCCAGGCAGCAATCACCGCTTCCGGTGGGTGCCCTTTGCTGACCGCGACCAGCAGCACCTCGTCCGGTGAACGCTGCGCCCGAGATGCAGCCGCCGCGATCCGCTCCTGGACCTTGACCAGGCGATCACGTATGCGGGCTTCCCACCGACTAATCTGTGTCTCCACTACCTGAGAGGAAACCATACCTATACCCGCGGCCATTGTTACCGTTTGATCGGCGAGTGTTATCGCACACAAAAGGCCTGTAGATGGTTCCCATGACCCACCCACAGGCCCCGGTCTATGCCTTTCACTCCCCTGTCATTAAAGTTCGGGGATAATCAAGCCATACCCACCATCCCGGCGTCGATACAGCACATTGATGCTGTCCGTGTTCACGTTGTAGAAGACGAAGAAATCGTGTCCCAGCAGCTCCATTTGCTCAATGGCCTCCCATTCATCCATGGGAACCATTTCGAACCGCTTAATGCGTTTGATCTGTGGGGGGAACTCCTCTTCCGCCTCTACGGCAGCCTCTAGGGCAGCCAGCGCGGCTTCTTCTGCTTGCACCCGCTGACGCCCGCGCTGCCGTGGCCGATACTGTAACCAGTACTTACCCTTATACCGTTCAATTTGGCGCTCAATGGTGTCCATCACCGCGTCAAACGCGGCGTAAATATCGGCATCTCGTTCTTCCGCGCGCAGGATACGACCGTTGCTGGCAAACAATGTAATCTGGGCCGTGTGCCGCTGTTGGGCGCTGCGAGTCGGCTCCATTGCCAATTCAACTCGGGCTTCCACAATATTGGGCAAATAGCGGTTCAACCGCTGGACCTTCTTTTCCACATATTGTCGCAGCCGCTCGTTGAGCTCTAGTTCCCGGGTCTTAATAGTGACGTTCATGGTCCCCCTCCTTCAGTGTGACTTCCGGCCTCAGGTGGCGATCCGGCCGGTCCTTCCGATAAGTCATACCTGTCCATTTGCATTGTACGGTGAAGCCTCAGATGTGTCAACGCCTTTGTGCGTGTCCCGTGGCACCCCGGGAACGTGGAATACATCTTATTCCCCTTTTGTCCATTCTCCCTCTGTTGAGGGCCTTTTGGCCACCGCGCGGGCGTCCACCGCGTAAAGGTGTTTCCCATCCGGAGTCACAATGATCGGGTTCAAATCCAACTCTTGCAGCTCACGCCAATCCACCGCCAGCCAGGAGAGATGCACCAGCGCCTGCACCAGGGCTGTTTCCGCCCGGCTCGCGTCGCGCACGCGACGGCGCAACAGCGTCGGCACCCGAGTGCGGTACAACAAAGCCTGTGCCCGCTCGTCAGTCAGGGGAGCCAACGCAAACGCGATATCCCGCACTACCTCGACCAGGACGCCCCCTGTGCCACACATGACTAAAGGACCGAACTGAGGATCGCGCACTATCCCCAAGATCACTTCTATCCCGACAGGCACCATGGCCTGCACTTCTAACCCCTGCCACTTCCCGTCAGGCACGTGCTTTTGGAAATCTTCCCACATTTGTTGGGCCGCGCTCATCACCGCCTCGGGTTCGTCCAAGCCCAGCACTACACCCCCCACTGCAGTCTTGTGTAACGCGTCAGGCGAGAGCAGTTTCAGGGCCACGGGAAACCCAACGTCTTGAGCACGCGCGGCAGCTTCCTCAGGCGTGGTCGCCCGTACAGCGCGCGGGAGGGGAATACGATATCGTTCGAGAACGGACCTAAGGTCCCAATCGGTAAGTACATGGGCTGAGGGAAAGACCGGTGCGGCCGGGAGTTCGGTCGGTCGTTGTGGTCGCATCGAGGCACGTCGGACGACTTCCCGTCGCATGTTTAGGTGCGCCAGCACCCGAGCCGCGTCTTCAGGGAAAGTCACCGCAGGCAATCCTTTTGAGTTGCTCTCCCGCAGGGCATCCAGAGTGCTTTCCGCACCCGGCAAGGCCAGCACCAGAGGTTTGGGGGTTGTGTCCCGGGCGGCCAAGAGGGCATGTACTACCTCTCGCGGCGATACAGTGGCCTGGGGCACGTGGATCACCAACGCGGCGTCTACGTGTGGGTCGTTCAGGACGGCACACAACGCGCGGGTGTACTCTTCCGGACCTGCCGCCCCCAACATGTCCACCACCGGATAGACTTGAGCGGCTGGCGGTAACAGCTGACGGAGAGCACTCTGGGTCTCCTCTTGAAGGGGAGCTAGTACAAGGTCAGCATCGGCCAGGGCGTCACCGGCCACCGCAGCCGGCCCACCGGCATTTGTTACCACGGTGACGTGATGTTTGTCCGGCAAAGATAGGGTTGCCAACCCATATGCGGCCTCGACCAATTCCTGGACCGACGTACACCAGTGGACCCCGGCGTCTTGACAGGCCGCGCGGTACGCTTCCAGCGTGCCGGCCAGGGCACCGGTGTGAGAACGGGCTGCTTCTTGACCGGCCTGCGTTCGGCCACCCTTTAAGAGGAGCACGGGCTTTTCGCGCGCGACCCTCGCGGCCACTTCGTAGAAACGCCTCCCATCACGAATTTCTTCCACGTAAAGACAGATGACGCGTGTGGTAGGATCCTCGGCCAGAAGTTCTAGGAAGTCGCTCTCGGTGAGATCGGCCGCGTTGCCGATGCTGTACAGTCGCGAAAAGCCGATCCCTCGCGGGCGGGTCCAGTCCACCACACCACCACACAGCGCCCCCGATTGGGAAATAAACCCCACTGGACCGGAAAGGGGCATGGCACGGATGAAGGTGGTGTTCAGGGGCAGTGTGGTATCGATCACGCCGATGCCATTAGGTCCCATGACCCGCATGCCGTACTCGTGGGCGAGAGTAACGATCTTACGTTGAAGACACTCCCCCTCCTCTCCCAGTTCACGAAAACCGCCGGAAAGCACAATAACGCCCTGCACGCCCCGCTCCCCACACGCGGCTACTGCTGCGGGCACCTGCGGGGCCGGGATAAGGATCAACGCCAGGTCCACAGGATCGGGCACTGCCCGCACGTCTGGATACGCAGGGCGCCCTAAGACGGCCGAACGACGCGGGTTGATGGGGTAAACCGGGCCGGGGAACCCCCATTCGGGATGAAGCAGGTTGGCCATCACGCCGTAGCCCAGCTTGCGCGGGTCCTCCGTCGCACCGATGACAGCGATCCCTTGGGGATGAAGGAAGGGGCGCAATACGTCGCGCACGGCTTCATTGCCCATCGTGCTCCCTCCCGTGCTTCTAGGTTTACAACAACCTGTGCATTACACGAACACCACGGCAACACAGCAAGAGGCCACCGGTACATTCCGCAATATCAGGCCCCTTCGCCGTCCACGTCCGAGGGCCTGCGCCGTAACACGAGGATATCCCGACGCTTAATAACCCGGTCTACCGGGTGAACGAACTGATTCCACGGCGGATCGTCCAAAGGCTCCACCTCGCCCAAACCCTCCAGCAAATGGATGAGCTCTTCTCGCGAAAGGGTGCGCTGGTCCCACACCAGAAGTAAGGTTGCTCCTTTGCGCAAGGCGCGCAACCAGGCATGTAACCCTCGGGTCAAGATGTCGATCACCAACCCCCGGTGTTGGACGCCGTAAGGGAAGTCAGTCACCAAAATGTGGGCCTTGGGGCTGGCCAGCAGCTCAAAGGTGTAGCCGGTATCCCCCCTCGCCACTACACACGTCAAAGGGGGCTCGGCCGCTTTAATGTGAAATGTCCATCGCTGTCCGATACCTCGCAATCGGGAGCGTTCCACCTCGTGCTTGACCCGGCAAGTGCGCAAGAAGTGCTTGATGTAAGCAACCGTTGTGTCCACGGTACGGACGTCATTATCCACACCGAAGGCGTCCCACCCGCGAATTAAGGCACCGAAAAGGGTCGTCCCGCCACCGCATAGGGGGTCGATCACCCGCAACCGGACGGCAGGGTCCGCGCTCCAAGGGGACGCGAACCAGGCCAGGTTCAACATGAGCTCGGTAAGGAGTTCGTTAGTTTTGCCCTTATAACGGCGGGTTTCCAACATTGTTCGGGGCAACACATAATTGCGCTCCAAGGGCAACGGTTCCAGCCAGGGCATCCCGCGACGCTCATGGCGCCGAAACACGCCCACGGTCAAGGCAAATCGTCGCAACAGGGCCAGGTCATTTTCCGTGAGATCTCGGTCCAACACGAGGTGCAGTCCCTCGAGGCCACCGATGGTCTCGTACGCCCACGTCTGTATGTGAGGCCCCAACGGGCTGGCCAGCCATTCATAAGGTGCCAGCTGACGCACCCATTCGCTGTACAACGTGGCTCGTTGGGGGGCAATTAGCGCAAACAAACGTTCTTCAGCCATATCCCTATTTGTCCTGGACGGGTTAAAATATCGATGATGCGTTGCCGGCCAGAGGCGTTAGGTAGTCTACTGGGGGTGTAACAGACGAGCAAACAAAAGGTGTGATCTGGACACCCGACAACGGAAAATGAGAGGAGGATCCCGAGCATTCTATACTCTTTTGAATGGCTTATCCGTGCATGGTACCCGATCCCCCTAGATGGCAAGGAGGTCCGAAATGCTGGGCATCCCGGAACACGAATATCAACGGCGGTGGCGCACGCTGCACCGCTACCTGCGCGAGCAAGGATGGGAAGGTATTGTCCTCTTTGATCCCGCGTACATCCTTTACTACAGTGGATTTGCCTTTATCCCCACCGAACGCCCCATCGCCTGGATCATGAACGCAGCCGAGGAGCGAGTGCTGTTCGTCCCCCTGCTGGAAGAAGCCCACGCACAACAGCAAGGAAAGGTAGACGCGGTGTTCACCTACACGGAATATCCGGACCGTCCTCATCCCATGGAACGCTTGGCGAGCTTACTGGAGCGACTGGGCATTCGTCGCTCTCTGGCCGCGGACGAGGACGGCTATCCGGCCGTTCTTGGGTACGAGGGCCCCGCTCTCAGCGCGCTTATGAAAGCGGAGGTGTACCCGGTCCGCGCGTTTGTTGAGCGGCAAATGCAGGTAAAGAGCGAGGTAGAGTTGCGTCACATTCGGGAGAGTGTGCGATGGGCCCACCTGGCGCATACCCTCCTGCAACGGTACACCCGAGTGGGAGCGACGGAGACCGAAGTCTCCTTGCGCGCGAGCGCGGAGGCCACTTTGGCCATGCTGGACGCCATTGGTCCCGTGTACCGGGCCAACAGTCCCTTTGGCACAGGAGCCCATGCGGGCTATCGAGGACAGATCGGGCGTCAGGCGGCACTCCCTCACGCCTTGGCCGGTCACCTCACCTTCCAACCGGGGGATGTGTTGGTCACAGGGGCCACAGCGCCGGTATGGGGGTATCACGCCGAGTTAGAACGCACGATGGTTATCGCGCCGGTAGCGGACAAGCAGCGCCACTATTTCACCCACATGATCGCCCTTCAGGACCTAGCCATCTCCTTGCTGCGACCGGGCATCCGCTGCTCCGAAGTGGACCGGAAGGTCCGCGCGTACTACGAGGAGCACGGACTAACCCCCTTCTGGCGACATCACACAGGTCACGCCATCGGATTACGGTACCATGAAGGACCTTTCCTGGACATAGGGGACGATACTGTCATCCAACCTGGCATGGTGTTCACGGTCGAGCCTGGTATCTACGTCCCCGACATCGGAGGATTCCGACATTCAGACACGGTTGTAATTACCGAGGAGGGCTGTGAGGTGCTGACGTACTACCCGCGTGACTTAGAACGCCTGACCATCGCCGGTTAAGGGGCTATCTACTTACCCAAATGCTGAACAACAGCTCAAAAAGCACCACAAGGGCCACCAGGACATCCGGCCAAGCGCGTGACCGGAGGAAGAGGCCCAACGCCAGGATAACGCGCACCGTGGGCAAGAGGGCCAACAAAACAATGCCCACGCTCATCGCCCAGAATCCCCAGTCCTCCTGGACCGGCCGGAAGAGCCGCGAGGGCGCCAGCGCGGCTTGGCCGGTAGGGTTTAACGCAGGGTGGGTAAGTACGGTGATGATAAAGCCGGTTAGCATTAACAACACGGTCACGACGGACACTGCTGTGGACACCCGGCGCATCGTCTGTTCAAGGACCTGGCTGATATCCGCGCGTTTCTGGCCGGGGGTGGCAGCACGGGTGCTTTGGGCGGTAGGTCCAACGTGGGTCATGCCCTTTGCCTCGCTTATCTTAAGTTAGTGATTAGCATCTGAAGGCCGATAACCGTCAACAGCCCCACAAGGGCCAGGCGAAGCCAGCTCACCCGCAGGTGAGGCATCAAGCGAACACCTATCATGGCCCCGGTGAAGATACCCAGAGCCGTGGGAATGACAATTTCCGGATACACATCTCCCCGGCCGTAATAAACAAAAACGCTCGCTGCCGCGGTGATGCCCGACATAAAGTTGCTGGTAGCGGTAGCTATCCCAAGGGGTACCCCCATAATGGAGTACATAATGGGCACTTTGATAAAGCCCCCACCGACTCCCAGCAGCCCCGACGCGAGACCGGCAAAAAAACACAGGCCCATGCCCAAAGGCCAGTTCTGAATTTGATAACGACGGGCAAAGAGGGCCTCCGCATCTATACGCGTGTGCCGCCGGGCACGGTAGAGGGTGTACCCGGCGGTGATGAGAACGGCCACTCCAAAAATAATGCCCAATCCCCGAGGTGCGATAGAACCGGCGATCAATCCCCCGGTTATCGCCCCGGCGGTTGCGGTCATCTCCAGCCGAAGGGCTAACGGGATATTGGCTCCTCGACCGGGGGGCATCATGGCGGCCACGCCGGCAGAGGTTGCAATCACGCCCACCAGGCTGGTGCCCACCGCGACGCGAATCGGGAGGTGAAACAGAATGGTGAGGAGAGGCACAAGGAAAATGCCCCCTCCTATTCCCAGCAGTGCACCCACAATTCCGGTGAGCACCCCCAGGAAGAACAGCGCGATTATGAACGTCACCGTGGTACCTTCTCCAAGCAGTGGGTTATGGGGAACATGCCCCGCATCTTACGAACTCCCCTCGCGCGATGGTAATTTATAAGCTTCTTTGGTCGGCTTTAGTGGCCGTTTGAGCCAGTAAGGCCGCCGCGTACCATCCGGGCTGTACCGGGAAGCTGGACGGGTCATGGCGAGCCATTGGCGGTACACGGCCATAGACTTGCGCGTGTCCACGAAAACGTCACCCGGACGATCATCCGGCTCCGCCTTGCGCACACTGAGGGCTTTCTGGTGCCAGCAATGCGCGCCACTGATGGGATCTGGATGAACCGCGTGGGTCAGGTTCTGGTGGGCTCCCACGTGACGCCACCATACCCGCTCGGTATCCGGGTCACCACTCACGTAAGGTTGTACCTCCTCCACCACCCGCAGGCGATACTGTCCATCCCCCAACTCTTCTAGCCGCACGAGGGCGGAGGCAAAACGGTTCACACCATCCTCCTTGTGCAAACGCCAACGCCCAAAGTGATGACTCACTGCGATGATACCGGGTTTGATGCTCTCCGTCACCCACACGTAATCCACAAAGTATCCTATTTCCGTCTCTACCCGAACCAGGTCACCGGTACGTACGCCTATGCGAGCCGCGTCTTCAGGGTGTATCCATACCGGGTTTTTGTGCCCCAGCTCGAAGAGCCATTTCGCGTTGGCACTGCGGGTGTGAATGTGCTGCGGCAGCCGGAACGTGGGGAGGAGGAGCATTTCACCCTTTTCCCGGTCGATGTTTTCCGGGTGAACGTGGCTCTTCAATGGCCAGGGGATCACGTATTCCCGTTCCTTCCACCCCCAATCATACAAGGTAGCACTGAAAAATTCCAACTTGCGACTGGGTGTGGTGAACCCCACTTTAGGCTCCCCATCAACCAAGATGCCAATAACGTTCCCTTCCGGATCCCGAATGCGCTGACGGTCATCCACAGTATACCCTTCGGGGAGAGGCTCATCGGCGGAGAGATTTTCAAGGCCGCTCGGCGGTCGTTCATGACCCAAGTAATTATCCCGTTTCACCTCGAACGCGCCGTACTTGCGCATGTACTCGATAGGTGTGAGCCCTTCTTTGGCTGCAGCTTCGGGCAAGCCTGGCACGCTGTTTTCAAAGATCCACCGGTAATACTCTTCCACCGTGATGATCTCGCCGGGCCGGTATGGGCTTTCGAAATACTGACGAATGCCCAGGCGACCATCCGGGTCAATGCGTGCCGACAGTTCGATCCAGAACTCATTCTCTTCCCAGACCTCTCCCGGGTTCGCCTCATAGGTGTAACGCACTTTCTTGCCGGCCCGTTCCATGGCTACACGCCGCACCGGTTGCCGAAAGGCAATCCACTGGCCCGCGTGGGTTTCTTGGCTCATAAGATCGTGGCGTTCTCCCGCGTGCCCCATGGGCAGCACATAATCCGCAAACCACGCCGTTTCGTTCCAGGTTGGGGTCAGGGCAACGTGGCATTTGATCTTTTCTTCGTCCAGCAACACTTTCAACCACATAAACCCATCAGGGTTAATCCAGAGGGGATTGTACACCCGCGTGAAGTAGACATCGATGGTACCCCGACCCTCTGCCAGGAAGTGCGGCAGGAGGAAGCTCATTTCATAGTGGGCAAAGGGCCATTCATCAGGTAGGTGCAATTCGTTCCACACCTGCACAGGTGGCGGGACTTTAAAAGGTTTGGGGACGAACTTGGCCCAGTTGTGAAGCAGTGTTCCCCCACGCTTACCCACACTACCGGTAAGCACGTTGAGGAAGAACAGAGCACGCGCGGCCTGCCATCCACCCAAGTTCCCCATGGTCGCGCTGCGCCACGTGTGGGTGGCAAGACGTCCATCACATTCCGCAATGTACGCTGCGGCCTTCTCCAACCGATCCAGAGGCACATCCGCTTCGCGCGCAGCCCGTTCCAGGGTAAACTCCCGGTACAACGCTTTTAACACCCGGTCAAACAAGGGAAAGTGCTCCGCCGTTAAGGTCGGTGGCAAGGCCGCAATCTCGGCTAAGAGGGCCGGATCGTCGACGCTGAGCTTCCCCTCACGAATGGCCCACAGGGTCTCCTCCCAGTTAACCCAACGCCGCACGAAGGTCTTATCGTACAAGTCGTTCTGGATAAGGTAGTTCGCCAAGGCAAGGAGTACCGTAGTCTCACTGCCGGGCCAGGTGGGCAGCCAGATGTCGGCCATGCTGGCCGTGTTGCTGAGCCGAGGATCGAGGACAATTAATCGGGCGCCTTCCATCTTGCCCTCGATGATACGCTGGGCATGAGGGTTAAAGTAATGGCCCGATTCAAGGTGCGCCGACATCAACAGGATAACCCGAGCATGGGCGTGGTCCGGACTGGGCCGATCGGCCCCGCTCCAAAGAGCATAACCGGTGCGTGCCGCGGCAGAGCAGATGTTCGTATGACTGTTGTGGCCGTCCACTCCCCACGCCTGCAACACCCGGTTGGTGTATCCATCCTCGCCCGGTCGCCCAACGTGGTAAACCACCCCATCCTTGCGACGGGCCAGGCTTTCACGAATTTTGGCTGCGATTTCGTCCAGAGCTTGCTCCCAACTAATGCGTTGCCACTTCCCTTCCCCACGCTTACCGACCCGCTTTAGGGGGTACAAGATACGTTCGGGATCGTAAATTTGGTTGAGCGTGGCCGGACCTTTAGCGCAGTTTCGCCCTCGGCTCCCGGGATGGACCGGATTGCCCTCAAACTTGCGAATCTCAAACGTTTCCTTATCCACGTAAGCCAGCAGACCACAGGCACTCTCACAGTTGAAGCATACCGTAGGCACCAGGGTATAGCGGTGGGCTACCCGTCGAGGCCAAAGTTTACCATCCCATTCCACCCAATCGTCCCAGTATTCAGGTGGAGGGTATTGACTCATGCGTCCATCGGGATGGACGACTGTTGTCATGCGAACAGGTTCTCTGTCGGTCCGGTGAAACCGGTCCGACAAACTGTACTCCATCTCCACCGCGGCGCTGCCAGGGCGCAACATCTCACGTAGCCAATCGGTTAATCGACGTGTCTTGGGCGTCATCCCTGCGTCTCCTCGTGTGCACTACCTTATTCGATTCCCAGGTTCAGCTTACCGTGCCAATGACGTTCTGCTCGATTTACGAATTCGGTATGCGCTGGGGAGCCATCACGAACGCGTACTCAAAGAGGTATAACCCCCCCAGGGCGGCAATGCCGGCCAAGACCAGCAACAGCGGGTGTCCCAACATCAGGAACGCCAAAGGCAGAAGGTGGCCAAGGACAATGGCCCCGCCCCAGAAGTGGTGTTTAAACGCCCCGTGGCGGATGTCATGCGCGGCCTGTGCGGCCACCTCTGTGGCGTGAGGCATGGCCACTTCGCCCAGGAAAATGATGAGCAAGTCCACCACCAGAGCAACACCAAAGGTCCAGCGGGCAAGGGTAGTGACCTCAGCTCCCCAATCGATGACCGGAGCTAACACCAGATAAGCTGCACTGCCGGCCAGGAAAGCCTGCACGATCAGGTGAACCGGAAGCACGTTGTTTTGCCACAGGTCTCGGCCTTCTGCTTGTCCGAACAGAAAAGCGGTATACACGGCCGCGCCCAGAGCAAGGAGCCCACCGATGACCACCGCAGGGGTTCGCACACTCGCGGCCCATGTGTCCGGCAACCAGCCTAGGAAGGCTCCGGTTTCCAGCACCCACCACAGACCAATGACCGCGCTAAAACCGAGCAGCAGAAACGCGCCTCGCGCGAGCCAGCTGTGCCACTGTGGCCGCAAGACAATGTACAGAAAACGCTCAGGCCGTTCCAGGTCCACAATCAGGAAAACCGTAGTGAGACCGATGAAAAGCAACGTAAGTATCCCAACCGCCACTGCCGTCAGGGAAGAAAAGGGAAATAACCCCAACCCTAACCCCAGGGCAAAGAGCATAAACGCGCCCGAGCTAATGCCCTTGGTCACCAGGTAAGCAGGTACCGGCCAATGCCAGGGGATGGCGTGGGTGACGTTGTAGGCCACCTGAACCATGTTCTCGGCCATACGGCCCCGCCCCACGTAAATCGGTCCCGGGGTCGGATGCCCCTGTGTGTCGGGGGGACGGATAGGAGTGCCCGCGAAGGCCGTTGTGGAGAGGGTCTCACGCGCCAGCTCGCCGTTTCCGGCGTTTTGGGGAGGCGGAGCCGCGGACATGTCTTCCGAGGACGGCACATCGGCAAACGCCCACGTAGGCGGTGGGGCAGACATCACCGTGGGGTGCAGGGCAGCATCGTTCCCCTCAATGTAAAAGAGCTTGGGCGCGGTGCCCTGTTCCGGCTTGCGCACCACCACCTGGGTTGTGGCCAAGATACGACTGACCTCACTGTTGGGGTCGTCCAGGTCACCGGCGATGATGGCGTGTTCCGGACACACAATAACGCAGGCCGGCTCTAAGCCCATGTCCACTCGATGCGCACAGAAGTGACACTTGGCAGCCGTGTGCGTCTCCGGGTCGATGTAAATTGCGTCGTAGGGACACGCTTGCATACAGGCCTTGCACCCGATGCAAATGGCCGGGTCAAACTCCACAATGCCATCCGTTCGCTGGTACATCGCCGTTACAGGACAGATGCGCACACAAGGGGGATTGGCACAGTGATTACACCGGGTGACTTGAAAATACCGCCGCACGTGAGGATAGCGTCCCACCTCAACGTATTTGACCCACGTGCGAAATACGCCTAAGGGTACCTGATTCTCGCTTTTACAAGCCGTGGTGCACGCGTGGCACCCGATACACTTGCGATTATCAATGATGAACGCGTAGTTCATCCTGCTATATCCTCCTCACCACGTCGCTGTAGGCAGTTCATTCACATTCACAGCAGTTACTGGCTGTGAGACGAAGTAGCCATCACGATAGCCGTGACAAAGTCTTCCGCGGTCACCCCAGGCGACTGCACATTCATGCTCCGGTACACATCTCTTAAACGGGTGAGCAACGCTTCTTGAGTAGCCCGTAAACCGCGCACCGCTTGTTCCATAGCTGCTACCGCGAACGCGGGCAGAACCGTGAAATCGCCCGAGATGCTGATGTCATCAATGTGTCCCTCCCGCAGACGGGCGACAACACGTATCAAGCCACCGGGTACTTTGTGAGCCGCTTCTACCACGTACACATCCTCGTGTATTTTGACGACTGGGGGCCGTAGGCGTCCCTTTTGGAAAAGCCACTCCTCCGAGGTAAACCGGTCGTCCAACTCACGCGCCATCGCCTCCTCGGCTTCCGTCCATTCCCCGGGCACCACCCGTACCCCCAAGGCTTCCTCGCAATGCCGGATGTAAAGAGCTTTGACTTCCTCCCGGTCAGGAACGTATCCTAGCTGTTCCTCCATGGTGGTCATGTACTGCTCTAGACTCTGATAAATCTTATCCCGCATCTTCTCGGAAGGAACTTTCAGCACTTGCGCCATCGTGCGCTTATCAAAGGTGAACATCAGACTTCCCACGACAACTTCCGCCATCCCAATCTGGGCAGCCCCGGTGCCACCGATCTTTTTCCCTCGGACATGAATGTCGTTAATGGGACGATGGTACGCGTCAATACCTAAGGCACGATACGTTGCCACCAAGGGGCGGATGTACAGGGCAAAACGCTCTTCCAAAGAAGCCGGTAGCCGGTCCCGGTGGAAGATCCACTGCGTGAACACTTGACCGTTGTCCAAGTACACCGCGCCTCCCCCGACTTCCCGACGATACACGGGCAGGTTATGCTCGCGACAGTATGCGAGATCCACCTCTCGCTCCAGGTCTTGGTGGTAACCGATACACACATAAGGCGCGCTGGGGGAAACTAGAAGAATGGTATCCGGCGTGTCCGGTGTCATAGCGTACGCCACCGCGTGAAACACCGTCTGGGATCGCAATGGGGAAACCTCGCCCAGGTCCAGCAACCGTACGGTCTTCATTTGCCCGCCTCCCTGTCCGGAGTGTGCTCCCTACACAAGCACGTCATTCCACGCACCGAAAACAACGGATATTGTTGGCCTCAATGCGAGCCATGTACCGCTGCACCGCCTCCTCACCCGTCACCAAGTGATCCCGTTCACTTTCCAGCTGTAGGGGACGAACCCGCACCAACCATCCCTCCCCGTAGGGATCTTTGTTGGCTAACAGGATGTCACGGGTGAAAGCGGCCTCGTTGGTTTCCACAATCTCGCAGGTAAAGGGCGCGGGGAAGGGTCCGACCCACTTACCACTTTCAATAGTCGCCAGTGCTCGGCCCTGACGAACCACCTTCCCCGGCCGTTTGAAGCGGACGGCCACCAGTTTGCCACACCGCGTCTGGGCCGGATCGGTCATCCCCAGCACCGCGGTGCCGTCCTCCTCGAACCGAATCCAGACATCTCGCTCTACGTCATAGTACAGGTGCTCTGGGATATCACAACCGTAGTAAATCATGGCACCGCCTGTTCTCCATCGGTGTGGAGGCCCGTCCTTCCTCGCACCCCGGGTTCATTCTTCACATCCGATGCCTTCCTGGGACAGGAATTGCGCATATCGTTCGACCCCTTCCGGGCCGGTGACCATTTGTGCTTTCTCGGCCTCCCAGTTGTCCGGTCGAATGCGGGCAAACCAGCCTTTACCGTAAGGGTCATCATTAATCAACTTGGGGTTGGCCACCGCCTCCTCGTTGACGGCCACAATTTCACCGGTGACGGGTGACGTCACCGGCCCCACCCACTTACCGCTTTCCAACGTCCCCAAACTGCGTCCCCGCTTAACTTTCTTACCTACACCTTTGGGCATCGCGTTGATAATACCCCTCGCCATGTTCTGTGCCACGTCTGTGATGCCCACCGTAACAGTACCATCCTCCTCCGGCCGGGCCCACACGTGTTTCTCCGGCCAGTAATACAGGTTCTCCGGGATGTTGCACCCTCGAATGTGTGCCATTATGACCTCCTGGAATCGTGCAGTGGGTGAGTGTGTTCGGTGATACCCATTACGCCCACCGGGTCTCAGGCACCGGTAGGACGACCCCCTCCGTGACCTATACCGTGTTCTCCCTGCAAGTGGTACAGGAGCAGATCAAACACCACCATGTAAATTTGCTCTTTGAACTCTTCAAGAAAGGCGGGGTTATCGCGGGCGCGTGGGATGATCTGGTCATGGCTGGCACCACAAATGGGGCACGTCACCACACAATAGGTATAACCGAACTTCTCATTGACCCGCCAACCCAACTGATCTCCGTGTTCTTGGACCAGGTGCCTGTGAACGTCCATACGTGTTCCGGTAAAGTCACAGTATGGACAAGGAAACTGCCCTGTGGCCGTCACGTTGTCTTCCCCTCAGCCTCAGCACACCAATGATGTAACCTCTGGGCAGTGCCTTGGGCAACGGCTTCGATCCAGGTCACAATCCCTTCACCCAGAGGTGTAATGCGCACATCATCACTTTCCAGTTCCTGTACCGCTAACCCAGCCTGCATTAAGGTGTTCACCCGATCGTGGGTAGGCACCCGATACGCGTCGATTTCCGCCATCAGGGCACGCAGGGCAACGGTGTTTTCCTGCTTTAGGCGCCGCAACAACCGGAAGTTGACCGGATCACTGGCCACCTGCAAGGCCCTCAGGGTCATGTGCAGCGCCATATCCGCGAGCTCATCTTCACGCTCCACCAGTGTCTCAAACCAACCGTTGAAATCTTGTACCGTCTCCAGCCGATCATGTCGGTACAAGGCCAGTACCAAGGATTTGATCCGGGTGAAAAGGCCTTCCACAATGGCCGTGTTATGCTCCTCGTGAAATGTCATCGTCGTGTTTGTGGGTTTTCTCACTTGATGTGTCGTCCACTCCATCACTGCGACCATCGTGTCCGTTATCCCGCGGGCGAACGGGCCACGTCGGCAGCCTGGGGAGTGGACGCCGAAGCACCCTCCCCGTTTAGCCCTACCGCGCGGGCAACCAACTGAGCGATATCGATAACCTCAATGCGGCCTTCGTAGCCGGCCGTTTTCACCGCGTCACTGTACATGGCCATATCCTTGGGACACGCCACCACAAAGTAGCGAAGGTCATCCCCGAGGCCTGCCGCCTCCTTAATGCGCTGCTCGCTAGGCCGCTCGCCTGTCGCCGTGTCCATCCAGATACGTCCCCCGCCCGCCCCACAACAGAACGTGTTCACACCGTGACGGGGCATCTCCCGAAAATCGATCCCTAAGGCACGCAGAATGCGGCGAGGGGCCTCCGTAACCCGGTTATATCGTCCCAAGTAGCACGGATCGTGATACGTCGCCACCACGTCGTGCAACTTATCGTTCAGCGGCAATCGTCCTGATTCGATCAAGTCGGCCAACACCTCGGTATAGTGATATACCGGGACATCCAGACCATACGCTTTGTACTCGTTCTTCAGAGCGTTGTACGTATGAGGGTCAGTGGTGACGATAGCCTTAAATTGAGCCTTGGAGAATTCCTTCATGTTGTGCTCAACCAGCATCTCGAACAGACCTTCTTCCCCTACTCGACGCACATCATTGCCGGAATTGCGCTCACCTTCGTAGAGTAGCCCAAAGTCTAAGCCGGCCATGTGAAAGAGCCGAGCCACAGTCTTGGTGTTCTCCTGCATTCGGGGATCATAGGAAGCAAAATCGCCCACAAACCAGAGGTATTCCACCGGCTCTTTACGGGCGTCCTTGATCTTGAAATCCAGTTCCTTTGTCCAGCGTGCGCGACGCCGTGCAGGCTTGTTAAAGGAATTCCCCTGACGCGCCAGGCTCTCCAGCGCTTCCTGGAGGTTAGGATCCATTTCATCCCCGGAGAAGACCAGGTGACGACGAATATCAATGATGTCCAACATGGGACGGTTGCCTGTTGGGCAGATGTCTACACATGCGGCACAGGTAGTACACGCCCAGACCGCTTCCTTGGAAATGGCCATGTGCAACAAGGGAGGAGGCTCCATAGTGCCTGCGGCGAAATCGGCCAAGTGTTCGTTCAGAAAATACCGCTTGTTAATTTCCAGCGCGGCCGGACTTAAGGGTTGAGCCGTGTTATGGGCCGGGCAAACGTCCTGACACCGGAGACACATAATACAAGCGTAGGCATCCATTAACTGGTACCAACGCAACTCCTGTAGCCGTGCCGCCCCTTCGCCACCGTTAGTAGGAGGCTCTAACTGCCCCAACGGACGCTCAGGATCACGGAGGATCCAATTCAAGGGGGCCACTATCAGGTGAATGTGTTTGGAGTAGGGGAAATAGGGCAAAAACAGGAGGATCAGCCCTAGAGCAAGCCACCAGGTGACATGTTCTCCAACGGTAAGAGCCTGTTCGCTAACCCCCATTAAGGCGAAGGAAACCACACTGGCGGTAGGTTGCCACCAGTCGGGCTGGCCCGAAGCGGCGATCCGGATGGCCTGTCCGAACCAACGGGAACCTACGTGGAGCAAAATAAAGGTACCCACAATGAGAGAATCGCGCGGGATGCCGCCGGGCACATGGGGGTTTAAGAGAACGGTGTCGTTAAAGCGGAAGGGCTTCAGGCCAAACCTCCGGATAAGAAGCGCAGCCATGCCGATAAGCGCGGCCACACTGAGAAGATCGGCTATAAGGTTGTACACGCCCCAGATGCCGCCCCGGTGTAAGGTGCTGAACCCGACGAAACCTTCCGCCAGGTCGAAGATGTTCACCAAGGTGTAAAAGGTGAACGCGAAGAAGACAAAGGCATGAAAGAGGCTCACAACGGGGCGCGCCTTCAGTATGGGCTTCTGCAAAAGGATCTCAACGGTGACGGGGATTACACGGCGGAGAAACAGGTGAAGAGGAATCTCCCCTTCACCTCGGGTAATTGCTCGGTAGATGCGGTAGAACCCTCGCGCCGCGATGCTGCCACACACTACAACCAGCAACACGAAGGCAATGCGTTCAGGCAGTGTGAGCATGATTCTCCCCCGTTGACCTTCAAGTTACCGGTGTGATCACTTCTCCAAGGTTTCCAGCAAGGCATCCACGATGTCGAACAGATCGGCTACGACACCGTAATGTGCCACGTCAAAAATAGGCGCGTTGGGGTCGGTGTTGACGGCAATGATGAGCTCGGCATCTTTCATGCCCTCCACGTGTTCGGGCGCGCCACTGATGCCCAGTGCGAGGTAGAGTTTAGGCTTCACCTTCTGGCCCGACTTGCCCACCTGCCGAGTGCGCGGTAACCAACCGGCATCCACCACCGGCCGGGAAGCGGCCACCACTCCTCCCAACGCCTGGGCCAGTTCCTCCGCCACTTCAATGTTGTCCTCGCTTTGGATGCCCCGGCCTACCGCGACGATAACATCCGCCTTGGTGATGTCCACATCCCCTGTTTCAGGCTCATTCAGCTGCAGGAAACGGGTATGTAAGCCGTTGAGGGTGCTGGGAGTCACCTGCTCCACACTGGGGCTATTACCCGCCCGCCCGTCATCGGCCGGAAACGCGCCCGCGAGAACCGTCACCATGGCCGGCCCGTCATCCAGCCGACATTCAGCCATTACCTTACCGCCATAGATCTGGCTGGTGGTGACAATCGCGCCGTTTTCCGCGCGCAGGGCATTACAATATGCCACCAGAGGCCAGTCCAGCCGCGCTGCCAAGTACGGTGCCAGGTCCATCCCTATAGCTGTGTTTTGGAAGATGGCCAACCGGGGGCGGTGTTCCTGCAACAGAGGTTCCAGTGCTTTGACATACCCCTCCGGGCTGTAATGGGCCAAGGAGGGGTGGTCCACCACCAGCACTTTATCGGCAGCAGCCATTTGGGCAGCCAGTTCGCTCACTTCATGGCCGAGAACGACACCTACCACCTGACCGCCCGTCGCGTCGGCCAGGTTTCGTGCAGCTCCCAGGGCTTCAAATGTCGTCTCGGTGAGAACACCTTGCAAATGTTCGGCGATCACAAAATACGTGCTCATGGCAGGGTCTCCAATCGGTTCAAGATAGGTGATTTGGAGATCGGGAATGGAGGGCCATCACTTCGTCATCGTGCCCTCCATCTTCCACATACACTCAATACACTCACGTAATGAGCCCACGTTCGCGAAGGATATCCACGATCTTCTCGGCAATAGTGGCCTCATCCCCTTCCAAGATCTCCGCGCGGCCGCTAACTTCCGGAATGAACATGCGTCGGAGAGGGGCCACCGGAGCCTCAGGCAGGTCCTCTACTTCGATCTCTTCAATGGTAGCCTCCTTCATAGCCTGTCGGACTCGGCTGACCGGCGCGTAACGTGGGGCCTGCCGTGCGGCCTGAATGCCCAACACGGCCGGTAGGTCCACTTCCAAGTCGGCGGTGATACCTCCCCAGAACTCCTTTTGCACCTTAACCACGCCGTTGACCCGTGCCACGCTGGTCACCACGCCCACGTGAGGCACATTCAAGAGCGCGGCCAGCATAGGGGCTACCTGACCGTCGAGGTCATCCGCTGCTTGAACGCCGGTGAACACGAGATCGTATGTCATTTGTTGCAGGGCACCGGCCAAGAGACGCGCCATGACCGGGATGGGAAGGCGTTCCCCCTCCTCGAAATCCCCCACGATCTTGATGGCCCGGTCCGCCCCCTTGGCCAGGGCCGTGTAGAGGGCCTGGTCCAGCTCACCGGTTGTGTCCACTCCGATCACCGTCACCGTGGCGCCCGTCTCCTCTTTCAGGAGGAGGGCTTCTTCCAGGGCGTGATCGTCAAACTCGTTCAGCACAAAGCTCAACACGTCTGGATCCAGGCCTGTTCCCTCATCGTTGATCTCTAACTCCTCAACGAGATCAGGCACCTGTTTGAGCGCTACTACAATGTCCATGGTACACATTCCCCCATCAGTTGGTTTGTGATGCGTTGGGGCGGTGTCCCTCACACGCCCATTGCTTCCGCGATAAGCTCGGCAATGTCCTTCACTTCCAGTTTGCCCTCGTTACCCGTGGACTTGACCGCGTCCTCGAAGCGGGAAACCTCGTACGGACACACAACGACCAGTGTGTCCGCGCCGGTGGCAATGGCTTCCAGCACCCGCTGCTCGGAAAGACGGCGTCGCTGATAATTGACTACATAGCCATCAAGCCACATGCCCCCACCCCCACCGCCACAGCAATAGCCGTTCTCCCGACACCGCCACATCTCCACAAATTCCACCCCCGGCAAAGCTTGGATGAGCTGCCGAGGGGCTTCGTATTCCCCATTATGGCGCCCGAGATAACAGGGGTCATGGAAGGTCACCTTCCGGTTGAGGGGTTGGGTCATCAGTTCCCGGAGGCGGTCCAGGTGTTGAACCAACAGTTGGGTGTAATGCCACACCTCGTACTCCCCTCCGTACTTGGGATAATATTTGCGGAACGCGTTCAAGGCGTGCGGGTCAGTGACCACCATGCGCTCAAACTCATACTTGCTCAGGGTAGCAATGTTCTGCTCTGCCAGCATCTCGAACAGCCCCTTCTCCCCGGCCAGACGCTGAGAATCCCCCGCACACTTCTCTTCCCGTCCCAGGATGCCAAAATCAATGGCCAGTGCGTTGAAGATTTTGGCCAGAGCAATGCTGGCATCAATCCCTCGGGGATGATAGGATGGATAACACTCTACCCACCAGAGCCATTCCACGGGCCGTTTTTCCTTGTACAACAAGGGCACCGGCACTCCTGCCTTCTTCACCCACGCATCCCGCTTGCGTGGGGGTTGGCCCAGCGGATTACCATACCGAAAAGTGTTCTCCAACGCCTCTTGCAGTTCCGCAGGTACATTGTTTCCGCTGAGAAGGGCCTGCTCTCGCAAGGCGGGCATGATCTGGACCATGTCGACCAACTTGGGGCACACGCGGAGGCAGTTGGCACAGGTAGTACACAGCCACAAATCCGGGCCTTGCGTCCAGTCGATCCCGGTTTGCGATTTGCGATACAGTTTGCGAGGCCCATAGTCCCCCACCACATCTACGGGACACACGGGCACACACTTGGCGCACTGGTAGCACCAAGCAAAGGATTCGGCGCCCTCTATGCTGGCAATCTGGTCGATGAGGTCAGGGGTATACTCCCAGATCACCCGCTGCTCAAACATGCGGTTCCAGGGACCGGAGATGTCCATCCCCTCCACAACCGCGGTTTCCTTTTCCCAAATGGCCTGTACCTTGTCCAGTCCGGCATCCATCGGTCAACTCCTCACTTGGTTCGGTATGTCGGTGCGCACATCGGAATCGGATATGGCGGATGAAATCGTGTCAAGTTCCCTCGCGCAGTCAAGCAATGGGCTGTTCTCACGCCCCGTTGCCCTCGGTCGGCTGAATGCCAAGTAACCGGCGGGCCAATTTAGGCAACGGGGGCAACAGCCGGTGAAACTCTCGGCTTAGCCGCCAGCTGGTGATGCCGTAGAGGTACACACAGTACGCGCAGGCCAGAAAAGCATCTGCAGCAAAAACCCGACGCTGCGGATGTGCCATCAAATCCTGGGTCAGCAGGCCGGTTCCCTCCGCAAAACGCAGGCTCATGGCCGTCACCGACCCCACGTTAACATAACCCTGGGCCACATCATCGGCCAGCAAGTTGCGAACGCTACCGGCCAGCAAAGGTAGGATGCCGGTATGATGTTTGACATCCCACAGCCAGCGAGTCCACAACCAGTGGTCTTCCGGATAAAGGTAATGGAGCAGACCGGTGGCCAGCTCTAAGCTTAATCGAGGATCTGGGGCCTGAAACGCGGTGACAAAATCGGCAACGCGCCGGGCCGGAGGCGCTGCACCGAAGAGGAGGTGCCGTACCGCATCCTTCGGATCCTGTTCCCGTAACAACGTCCCTAACGTCTGGCGATGACGACGTGCCGCCGTTACCCGAGCAGCCACCCAGTCCCAAGCCTCCGGCCCGAGCGCGCTTATTTGCCCCGGTGTCCCTAACCGTTCCACAAAGGCTCGATGTTGAGCCACCAGATCGTCCGCGATAGCGATCAGGTCCTCCGCCGCGATCTGATCTAACCCTTCGGTCAGCGTCTCCTGAAGCTCCGGGTCGTCCGGACCGGTAAGCGGTTTGATAATGTGACTTTTCCATCCCGGTGGGACGGTGTTCATCGTCCTGCCTCTCTTTATGCTGCTTTCGCCAACTGTAGACGGCGCACCGTGGCTACCGCACGTGCAGCCGCCAGCCCCGCGGTGGCAAAGGTGTCGTCCAAATCCGCGGGTCCGGACGCGGCCCCCGCGACGAAAATGCCCGGCCGCGATGTGGCTACCGGGTCTACGCCCGTGGGGCCTCCTGCTTCAATGTATCCGTATTTGTTCTGTCGAATATCCAGGATTTTGGCGATCTTGCGCGTCCCTTCGCTGGGCTCCATGCCTACCGAGAGCACCACCAAGTCCACCGTCACTTCCATTGGACGGCCCATGGTGGTGTCCTCCCCGCGGATCAGAAGCCGATCCCCTTTGGGCAGGATCTCGCTCACGATGCCTTTCACGTAATTGACCTTATACTCTTCCTGGGCGGGCCAATAAATCTCGTTCTCCCAGTAACCGTACATGCGCATGTCGATGTAAAAAATGAAGACCCGCGAATCAGGTAACTGCTGCTTGACCTCGATAGCCTGTTTGCTGGCAATACCGCAACAGACCTTAGAACAGAATTCGTTGCCGATTTGGCGGTCTCGTGAGCCGACACACTGGATAAAAGCCACGCGCTCCGGTGGCTGACCGTTGGAGGGGCGTACCACCTGGTGTGCTTTGAGCATACCTTCCAGGTCGGCGATGGTGATCACGTCGGGGAAGGTGTAATAGTTGTACATCTGAGTTTCCCGGCCCGGGTCGAAGTGCTGGAAACCGGTGGCCACGATAATAGAGCCCACGGTCACCTCTTCTGCCGAAGCGCCGTTACGGATCTTGACCCGGAAGTTGCCCGGTTCTCCCTCACAACCCACCACCTCGCTGCTGGTCATCACCGTCACATTAGAATGTGTGGTCACCGCCTCCACCAGCTCACGAATCATATCCTCCGCCTCACGGAAGTGGTGGGTCAACTTGGCGTAATGCTCTTCCTCCGGGCGGCCCCCCAGTCGGTCTCGCCGCTCCACCAAGAGGACGGGATATCCCAGGTCGGCGACGGAGCGGGCAGCTTCCATGCCCGCAGGTCCCCCTCCAATGACCAGAACCGTTTCACTCGCCATCGTTCCCTCCTGAGGGTGTGAATTCGTGACACGTGACACGCAACACGTCACACGCACGCAACACGCATTCCATGTCACGCGTCACGTGTCACGCCTTACGCCTTACGCCGCAACTGCGATGGGTTCGTCCGCGTCTTCCCAGGTGAGGCCGGGTTTCTCCCCGCGGCGGATAGCTTCCAAGTCCTCCTGGAATTCCTCCCAGTACTTCTCCCAATCAATGCCTAACTTCTCGAGCAGCGGACGCCAGTCGGTGGAATGCCAGTGCAACTGCAACACCCGGAAGGGGTGCGCTCCCATGGCCAGCGCGGCCACCTGGGCGTCCGACAGGACCGGCACCCCAACCTTGCGGTTGTGGGCTTTAGCTGCAAACTGACTCTTGTCCAGCGTCGTCACACACCCGGTGTCATGGGTCACGACCATGTCCGGGTTAACCTCGGTTTTCATGACCTCTATCTTTCGCAGCACCGCGAAGGAACGGGTGAAATCTCGCTGCACTAAAATGTGCCGGAAGCCGAAACCACAACAATCGAACCAGGTGGAGTAGTCCGCCACGTTGATGCCCAGCGCTTCCAGCAAGCCGGTGACCGTAGCCGTTCGTTGGGCACCGTAAATCTCAGGGTCATAGATGGCATCCTCGGCCACGATCTTGTAATAGTGGCATGCCGGGTGGACGCAGGCGGTAAGGTGGCTCATGTCTACCACCTGTCGTTCGGCAATGCGGTGGCGCATCACGTGCACCCACTCGCTGTAGTGCACGATCTCCTCAGGCACCACCAAGGGCTTACCCAGCTTGTCCATAAGGCGCCGCGCCTCATCCCGCAGTTCCTTATGATGGATGAGCTGCTCCCGCACCTCCTTGTAGTGGCCGTAACTGGTGCCACAATGAATGAGGGGGTAATAGCCCAGCTCATACGCAGCCGCGAAGTTCCGACACATCACCGCGATTTGTGCCACCGCGTTGGAGGTGGCCGAAGCGTAATAGTTCCACCCTGTGCAGGAGGTCTGATCGGTGGGGTCCACGTAATCCAACTCAAACTGGCGATGCAGCCAGAAAATAGAAGCCGAATATCCTGGAATGTGGCCACACTGCCCACACGACTTGTGATGCCACGTGTGTTCGATGGGGATCTTCTTCTTCCGGCCGAACTTCGTCATCACCTCAACGTAAGGCTCAGGCACTCGGTGGACGATGATCTCCCCTTTGGCCTCCAGCTCAAAGAGTTCTTCACGCAGGTCGTGCGTGGGGGCTTCCGTGGGGTCGCGCAGGACAGGACGCGACTTGCGTTCCATAATTTCATCCAGCGGAACAAATGCTGTCGCCATTATGCCACCTCCTCCAGTGCTTCTTCCATCACATCCAACAACAACTCATACAACCCTTCGTCCACTTCCTGGATGATGTCGATGTTGTTGGTCTCAAACCAGATAGTGTAGAGCTCCAACAGCGTCTTTTCATCCGTGCGCCAAGCAGCATCGGTGACCCCTCGCAGGGTATCCACCGGGATCGCGCGACGCCACACATCCATGTTCTCGCTAAACTCCCGCACCCAAGGCCCCCAATCGGGGAAGAAATCGGGTTGGAGCATGTCCGGCGAGACCTGGTTGCCCTTAAGCATGACCTTGTAGATGACTCGGCTGTACCCCTGGAGGACATCGCGGGCCTCCTTGAGGCCGTTGCGCACCGCGACCTCACGAATCAGGGTGACCAGACCGCCGGGGTTGTTCTGGCGCGGGCACCGCACGCAGGAAAAACATTGCGCACAGTTCCAGATGTCTTCCACCAAGATTTCGTAAAACCGATCTACGTCCTCACGGGCCATCGCCTGCGCAATAACCCGCGGACTGAAATCGTAAAAGCGGGCCGAAGGACAGGCCGACACACAAATCCCGCACTCATAACACCCGTAGAGGAAGTCCTCATACCGCGGGTCGTTTTTCACCTCGAGGAACAGGCGAAGCTTTTCCTCATACGGTACATCCGCATACTTGTCCGGCTTGGTCGAGACCCAATCCATACACCGCCTCCATATCAGCGTGTGCTGTGGGTTTTATGGCGTTCCCGTTCTATCGCTTTCACCAGGGCATCCCGCTCCGGCACGCCCACAAAGCGAATATCGCCCACAATGATGGTAGGGACGGACAAGATCCCCTCTGCCTTGGCCGCCGCCCGCCCTTGAGGGCTGCCTAAGCTGATCACTCGGACCGCCACATCCGGGTAAGCGGCGGCTGCCGCTTCCGCCAGCCGGATGGCTGCCGGACATGTTTTACAGACGGGGTGCGTGAAGACACGAATGTACAGCATCTCCGCTCATCCGGTGGGTGCGTGGTGTGCGCCAGCTCACTCCGGCACTTCGTACCCTTCGCAGTGCACACAATCCTCTAATCCCTTTTCGGCCATCAAAGCTTCATATGCACGAATGGCCTCCTCACCTGTCACCAAATCCTGCAAATCCCGTTCCAGGTTCTCGGGCCGGAAACGCACCAACCAGCCCCGGCGATAAGGACTCCGGTTCACCCATCCTGCATCCTCGGCTACCAGCGGGTTAGTCGCGACCAAAGTGCCGGCGACAGGTGTGCGCAAGGCCCCAAGCCATTTCGAACTCTCCACCACCGCTACCACTTTGCCCCGAGCATAAAAGGCGCCCACGGGGCGAAAGGTCACGTGCAATATTCCCCCCGCCGTTGTCTGCGCCACATCTGTGTACCCGAGCGTCACATCCCCGTTCGGCTCAACACGGGCCCAGATGTGATCCTCCACTTTGTAGTAAAGGTGCAAGGGCAGGACACAGTTGCGAACCAGAACAAACGCTGCCATACCCCCGATACCTTAAAAGGCAATGACGGCATCTGCTTCCAGGGCCAGGAAGTTGAACGCGGCCCCACCGATCATCTTCACACCGTCAATCAAGTCATCCATTGTCAGGCCATGTAAGTCCAGCGAGGGTTGGCAGACCAAAAACTCCACCCCTACGTCCATAGCCTGGCGGATGAAGTGGGCCAGGGGGGCGCCCCCACCCCCCGCCTTGGGCACAATGATGTTCTCAGCCACCCCTTTCTTGAGCAGTGTAGCCCCGTTCATCGTGAAATAAATGGAAACTTCTACGTCCATTGCTGCAGCAGCCGCGGCCAGGAAAAAGGGTGTTGCCAGCCGCCGCTTATCATCATCTACCCCGTTAGTCTGCACGTACACGATCTTCTTGCCTTCAACGTCCACGGCCCCCTCCACCACGTCGAGATAAAGTCTTTTTTAAATAAACAAGCTCACATCAGCATCCGCTGCGAACTGGAGAAACGTCGCCGCGCCGCCCACCTCCACCTCTGGGATAAAATCCTCCTTGGTAAAGCCAAACACGTCCATCGTCATCTGACAGCCGATCAGCTTCACTCCCAGGTCAATGCACATCTGACGTAGCTCCTCGATGCTGGGCACATTCTTGTTCTTGAAGGTCATCTTCATGAGAGTGGTGGCCATTGCCTGAAAGCCAGGAAGCGCCTGCAACGCGACCGGAATAGGCCAGTTGATCTCCTGAAACCCGTTGGGGCCAAAGGGCATTTTCATCGGCATGGCCGGATTGCCCAGAGGGGAGACGGCCGGGTTGTAGTCCGGTCTCAGCAGGAGCAGGCCGTAAAAGGTGAAGAACACTTGGACTTCCCACCCCAAGGCAGCTGCCGTGCTCGCCAGAATGAAGGGAGGATAGGCCCAATCCAACGTGCCCTTGCTGGCAATCAACGCCAACCGCCGCCGCCGTTCCTCCGCCATGGTGCCCCTCCTTTACCTGGTGCGCCGGATGTAGAACACGAACTTTCCGTTTTCCTGCTCACTGGCCAGCAGCTCGTGGCCCGTTTGCTTGGCCCAGGCCTCCATGTCGGCAGGGGCGCCCGGATCGGTGGCTATCATCTTGAGCACCTGACCCACCGCGATCTCCTGAATGGCCTTGGAGGTCTTAATCACCGGCATGGGGCACAGGAGACCGCTGCAATCCAACACCTTGTCTGCCTGCATTGCGGACATGGCGGACACCTCCTACAGGGGTTCGAGGCTACTACTGGGTGGCTGGATACTTCTATCTTAAGAAAGGTCGCGCCCCCCTGTCATCCTCCCTAGGGGGGATACCATCCCCTCCTCGCGCGGGATTTTTTGTCCATTCGATCACGTGAAAGGCAATGAGGACACCGGCAGAACCGTTCACAGAGCATCCGCCTTAACCGGGACGGCGTTATTGGGGGAATTTAGGACTTGGCAGGTTTGAGTTTTCGATTGTATTATGTCTTTACCCTGTCGCCCTCATGAGATGCCCAACCCTGGACAGCGTGACTCGCTGCACCACGTGAAGCACGCGCCGTCAGTTGGATTCCGGTGTTGGTCCATGGCCGGGAAAAAGGGAAAGGATGGGAGCACTGTGGGCTCCAAAATGCGGGCAACGCACCGTTACCGTCAAACTTTCGGAGAAGGCACATATCAGCAACGCTTTTTCGCGTTTCTGGTGCTGTATCGTTGGGTGAGCCTGAGCGTCCCGTTATGGTCTATCCTCCTTAAACCGACCGTCACCGACAAGCTCACCTGGGCCATCCTTGGACTGGCCATCCTGCACACAGGCATTATCACTTTGTGGCACAGGTGGCTAAACCGGTGGGTGACCCGGTACCCTTACCTGCTAGGGGTAGACGTTCTGCTCTCCGTAGCCTTCATCGGCCTCAGCGGAGGCATTGCCAGCCCTTATTACCTGTACGCGTTGAGCCCGGTACTTGCAGGCGCGTTCTTCTTCCGGTATCGAGGTGCGTTGCTCAGCGCGGCTCTGTTCACCACAGCGTATTTGGCCACAGTGTTCGCGCACCCGCTTGGCCTGACAGAAGGCACAACGGCCCAGATGCTGTTCATGCAGCTGGCAGGTATCTGGCTCCTGCCCGCGCTCATTGCCTATCCCGCCACGTTGTTGCAACGCTTACAAGAAGCCCATGCCGCTTTACAACGCGCTCAAGAGGACCTCGCCCAGCGCCACGCGGAACTCCAGGCGGCTCACCAGCAATTAACCATCATCCATGATTTGACCCTCTCCCTTCAAGCTGCGCCGGACGTGGAAACGGTCCAGCAGCGGGTCCTGGAGGCCATCACCCAAGATCTACAGTTTCCACGTGCAGCCATTGGCCTGATCAACCCCATCACCCAACGCCTGGAACGGTGGCGCGCATCCCCCACCGAGGCGTTCCC
>WFWT01000085.1 GCA_015490995.1 Anaerolineae bacterium
CTACTGCGACCCCTACCCCCACCCCCACGCCCACACCCACACCGTTGCCATACTCCCAGGTCCATGTGCCATGGGTGGTCGCACGCTACCCCGATCCCAATGCCCGACGGGTAGAGCTGATCTTGCAACCCGGCGTGGGCGGGTACACCGGGGTGTACGATACCTACATCAGCGCGTGGACACCCTCCCAGGTCCACGGTGAACGCACCTGGGTGAGTGTGCGCACCTTTGAAATTCAGGTCGGTTTGCTTGCGTTTTACCTGGAGGACCCACCGCCAGGGGCGCGCCTTGTGGCCGCGCGCTTGCGCTTAAATCGGGTGACCAACAGCAACCCTAACCCCATGACCCTGCGGGTCTACCGGATCTTGCGGCCCTGGTCGGAGCAGGAAGCGACTTGGACGGAGGCCGCTCGCGGTGATCCCTGGGCCGCACCGGGGGGAAAGGCGGGGGAGGACTATTTCCCGGTGCCGGCGGATGAGGTGTCCGTTACTGCCGATCAGGACTGGATCGAGCTGGACGTGACCCGGATTGTGTACGCGTGGCAGCAGTTAGGCCGACCGAACTACGGCTTTATGCTGCGGGGATATGGTGCCGGGCACGTGGAATACCGATTTGCATCGAAAGAGCATCCTACAGTGGCCCGGCGACCTACTTTGGTGCTGGTATATGAGCTGCAGCCATAAAGGACCTCGGCCCGGACCGGACTGCGGTCCTCAACAGGGAGACTTATCGGGGAGGGACGACGTGACTTTTGCATCCCATGGTCGTCCTATATCTCAGGAACGGAACAGAGGAGAACACGCGATGGAGATGGGAATGCGGTGGCTCACCTCAGCCCAAACGCGGGAGGTGGCGCATACCCGGCGGGTTCTAGCTATCCCGGAACCGGTGGAGAAACCGCGGCCAGGCCTCTATCAGCAGTATTTCAAACGCATCTTCGACGTGGTGGTTGCCACCATCGCGCTGATCGTGCTGTTCCCGTTGATGGTGTTGATCGCCATCGCCATTAAACTGGACTCGCCTGGCCCCATCCTACACGTGCAGAAACGGCTGGGCAAGGACGGCAAGGTGTTTGACTTCTATAAATTCCGTTCCATGCGGGCTGACGTGGACCACACAGAACATCACCGCCAGTTCGCCCGCGATTTCATCCTGGGGCGTATCTCCCCGCCGGATGACGATGACGAAGACCGCATTTACAAACCTCCTGCGGACGACGCACACATCACCCGGGTGGGGCGCTTTTTACGACGCACCAGCCTGGACGAATTGCCCCAGCTTATTAACGTCATCAAAGGGGACATGAGCTTGGTGGGCCCCCGACCCAACATGTGGTACGAGCTCGAATATTACAAGTCCTGGCACAAGCGACGCCTAGAAGTTCTGCCCGGACTGACCGGTCTGCCACAAGTCCGTGGACGCAGTCGCCTGCGGTTTGACGAAATTGTGGAGCTGGATATTCAGTACATTGAGAACATGTCTTTCTGGTTGGACTTGGAGATCATCTTGCAAACCATTCCGTCCATCCTGAGTGGCAACGGTGCCGGCTAGCCAGGAGTAACGTGGGATGCAACGTAACGTCCGGCACGGATGGACCGTTGGGATAACGGGCATGTGTGTCCCATGTGGGTTTACGGACAGGGAGAGGAGTTGGTATGAGGCGCATATGGAGCATCCCCCACCGGTGGCTGTCTGTTTTTCTGATCATGGCGTTGGCCGTTATCCTCGGGTCTACCCTGCCCGCTGATGCAGCACCTCCCTCCCCACAGCCTGAGGGTGTGCAAGCTCCGGTACCTCCCCTCCAGCAGCCCGGCATTTACATGGCCGGTAATTACCTAAGGGGTTACTTTGCCCGGGACAAGGAGCCCTGGGGCGTTGATGGGGATCTCATCACCGTCAACTGGGGATGGATAGAGAGTGATGTTCCGGGCCAGTATAGTTGGAGCCGTTTGGACCGGGCGTTGGCGGACGCTGCCGCCAAGGGCAAAAAGGTCGGTCTTCTCATCTCCACGTACAACGGCTGGGCCGACGGCGGTATTATCAACGCCATGCCTCGTTACTTGTGGGACCCCGGTCACCCCAATTACCAGCCGGGCGCGGTGGTCAACGCCGGCCCCTGGCGGTGTGCGGCGGAGCCCGCCCGCTTGGGCTGTATCGGTGGCGATTGGTACTACCCCAAATACTGGTCCGAGGTGTACCGCCAGCGATACCTGGACTTCGTGCGCGCGCTGGGTGCACGGTACAACAACCACCCGGCTCTGGAATTTGTAGCCATTGGCGTAGGGATGTACGGCGAGATCCACGCGGTCGATTACGGTACCGAGCTTGTTTCCCACATGCGCAATCTCCTGGAACAGGAGCTGGCCAACACAACCCTTTTCTGCGAAACATGGGCGACTCCGTGCACATCGGCGGAAGATGTGTGGGTGAGCTTTGTGCAAGAAGTCATCGACGTTCACACGCAGGTGTTCTCCAACAAGGTGCTCTTCATCCAAACGGCCACCTTTACCTTCCACCCCCGTGAACGCCGACGCATCGCGGCCTACGCTGCCAGCAAGGGCGTGGGCCTTTCCATCAACAACATGTATCCCAACTGGCTTTTCGCCGAGGATCGCACCAACACCCTCAACTGGATGATCTTCGATCAGGTCCGGTTGTACGGCGATCAGGTTCCCATTGCCTTTGAAGGGTATTACTATTGGCTGGGCTGTGAGGGGGACATACAGGTGTATTGGGCCCTCCTTAACGCCTTGGACAAACACGCGGACATCCTGCGCCTTAACTACGACCTTCTCATGGACTCGGGCGGTAATCCGCGCTGGAACTACATCGATATGTTCAAGCAGTGGAAGCCCTTCCTCGGCCGAAGCCTGGCCGATCCCAACGATCCTGACAAGTGGCCCCCCGCGGTGTTCGTCGCCTTGCGAGAGCATCGAGGGCCGTGGATCACCTGTTGGAACGGTGGGCCGCGTGATGAGAACGGCCAGTTCACCAGCCAGCGTGAACGTCAGTACTATCCTGACCTGGGTGATTACGCGTACTGGCTCTACCACGTGCGCACCATTCCCGGCGGCCGGTCGGTGCCTGAAACCGCCTTCAACGTGGTGCGCTCCTGGGACAACACCTATCCTCTCGACTTCATGGGCGATCCCTATGACCCCAGCACCTTCAACGATGACCCGTACAACCCGAAACTCCCCTTGACCAAGGAATCCTGGACCACGCGGCGCACCGATGAAGCCAGCGGTAACCCTTACATGTTCTTCAACGTGGAGGATGCCTACCTTTACAGCCCGGTCCCCGGCACGCCGGTGACCATTACGGTTACTTACCTTAACGACGGTGGTGACACCTGGGCCTTGGTGTACGATTCCTACAGTGGGCCCAAAACCCTGCTGGTCCAGAACGATGATCCCGGCGAACCCGGCTTGGGTGGGGGGTACTGGGCTCAGGCCACGTTTGTCATCACAGACGGACGCTTTGCCAACAGCTTACCGTCCGGCATTGGTGGCGCGGACTTTTACCTGGACTCGCGTGGCGACGGTGATAACTGGTTCCACATGGTGATGGTCAGCCGCGCGCAGGGGCCGGTAGGGCCCACGCCCACGCCCTGCCCGTCCGAGCCGTGCCCTACC
>WFWT01000086.1 GCA_015490995.1 Anaerolineae bacterium
AGATGTGTATAAGAGACAGCACTCCGACACCGACGCCCAGGGTCGTGCTGGCCCGCATCTCACGCACCATCAACGTTCGCGAGGGACCCAGCACCAATTACCGGGTCCTCACCCAGGCCCGAGCCGGGGATGAGTTCACCGTGGTGGGTAAGAACCAGGAAGGCACGTGGTGGCAAATCCGCCTGGGCGACGGCACGCTGGGGTGGGTCCTGGGGCGGCTGGTGAGCGTGGCAGGACCGGTGGACACCATCCAGGTCGCGCGGAACATCCCGCCTGAACCCACGCCCCAACCGCGGCCTCTGGCCCGCCGTAACCTGCCCGGCTTCTTTGATTACGGCATCCAGGCCCACATGATCGACGCAGGGGATGTGGGCTTTATCCTCGACAAGGTGAAAGAACTGCGGTTCAATTGGGTGAAACAGCAGATCGAATGGTTCCGCTTCGAGCCGGTCAAGGGGCAGATCAACTGGGGCCCAATGGACCAGATCGTGAACGCGGCCAACGCGAAAGGGGTGAAGGTACTCTTCAGCGTGGTCAAAGCCCCTCGATGGGCACGGCCTCCCAACACAGACTTCAACGTGGAAGGGCCACCTGCCAACCCGCAAGACTACGCAGACTTCGTGCGGGCGATAGCCAGCCGCTACTGTGGCAGCAGCCTGCAAGCTATCGAAGTGTGGAATGAGCAAAACCTCCACTACGAGTGGGGGAACGAACCCATTGATCCGGCTCGATACATGCAGCTCTTGAAGGCCGCGTACACGGCCATCAAGCAAGTATGTCCCAGCATGATCGTTGTCAGCGGCGCGCTGACACCTACCGGCGCGCCCCCACCACTGGCGATGGACGATTACGCTTACCTTGAAGCCATGTACCAGAACGGGCTGCGGCAGTACTCGGACGCCATCGGCGCCCATCCCAGCGGCTTCAACGTGCCCCCCGACGCTACCGGGTGCCATCCCAACGTGCAAGTCTTCCGCGGGCCGTGTGACACACCGCACCACTCCTGGTCCTTCCGCCAGACCATGGAAGGCTATCGTCGCATCATGCTGAAATACGGTGACGCCGCCAAACGCATCTGGCCCACCGAGTTCGGCTGGGCCTCCAACCCGAACCCCATCAAGGGCTACGAATACGCGGCGGACAACACCTTGGAAGAGCAAGCACAATTCACCGTACGTGCGTACCAGATGATGAAACAATGGGGGTGGGTCGGCGTGGCCTTCCTGTGGAACCTGAACTTCAAGGTCGTGGCACCCGGCACGGAGAAAGCTCAGTGGGGCATTGTCGACGAAAACTGGAACCCACTACCCGCCTTCATCGCCCTGAAAACCTGTCGCGAACAGAACACATGCTAACGTTCCTGCGGGCCGGGAACGGCGATACCACTCCCGGGATGCGTTCCCGGCCCGTCTATCTTCCCTGTGCTCCCCGGCGTGTCTCTGCCCTGCCGGCCCTTCTCCCCCTCCCTGGTGGCCCTCGCTCCCGGTACCACGCCGGCCGGTCCTTTCCACATTGCTTCTTCAACGTCGCACATCATCGCTGCCACCTTTCATCCTCGTACCCCCACGCGGTCCATCACACGCGCGCCTTCTCCTTCACGTCGACGCATGGCAGCAGCGGGGAACGAAAGACCGTCAGAACCGTCTTTCACCCTGTAAACAGCCCATTTCACCCGATGTGATGTTAAGGAGGAACACACCATGACGCGACATGTGCACCCATTCGCCGAGTTTAGGCGGTGGTTTCTGGGCATTTTAGGTTTGATCTTCCTGGCCGGTTGTGCCTTTAGCCCCACACCGGCGCCTACACCCACACCGGTGTTGCCCTCACCAACGTCAACGGTAGAACGTCCACCCGTTCAGCCCACACTCATTTTTGCCACACCAACCCCCACACCGGAACCCGCGCGGCTGCCCTCCTCCCTAATGCCTGCCGAGGCGACAACCACCCCACCTAACAACACCCCGACGCCCACTTCGCGCCCGACCACACCACCGGAGCCCACCCAAGTCGCCACCCCTACGTCCCCACCTACGCCGGTTCCC
>WFWT01000087.1 GCA_015490995.1 Anaerolineae bacterium
ACGAACAAAACCGGTTGACCGTCGCGGCCGGAATCGTGTAGGGCAACCCGGCTCGCAACACGGCCAAGCGGGCCACGTTCAGCCCTTGCGGGCCTTCAGGCATGGCACATCCTAAAAGGACATCCTCGACCATCTCCGGGGTCAGGCCCGGTACCCGGCGAATCGCCTCCTGGATCACGACGGCGGCCATGTCCTCGGGCCGGTAGTTCCGCAACGTGCCCTTCTTGGCCTTGCCCACGGCTGTGCGTACGGCGGAAACGATGTAGGCGGCTTGCATGGCTAATGTCTCCTTGCTGAATGTTATGTAAGGATTGTGTTCCTCCCTGGGGCGCGATCTCGTACGCCAGCGAACACATCCTCTTCAATTGTCACGCCCGCCTCCTCCATATCTCGACGCAAGCGCGTATATGCTTCCCAAAAGCTCTCTTTACTCTGAAGGCGCCGATACTCTTCTATGGAAAGCAGGACAGCCACAGGGCGCCCACGGCGAGTAATTGTCACTGCTCCCTCAGTTTCTGCCTTACGCAGAACATCACTGAACTTGCGTCTTGCTTCTGTCACAGAATAACCACTCATTATCTCCCCTCCACTCCTACCCAATCTCCAATCTCTAATCCCTAATACCCAATGCCCCTTTAGTTCCTCACCACCTTCCCCGTCTTCAAGAAGTTCCAAATCCGCTCCAGCGTCTTGGGCATTTGGGCCAGTTCGACAAAGGCTTCCCGTTCCAGGTTGAGGATGTGCCACTCGTCCACCCAGGTCGGTTCGGCGTAGTCGCCGCCGGTCAGAACGTAGGCCAGGTGGTTGGCGATGACGACTTCGTGGTCGGTAATGTAGTTCCCCTCCCGCATGGACCAGATGGCAGCCCGCAGCGCGGCAAGGAGATCGCGGCCACCGGCCCAGATTTTTTCCGGCACCGGTGGATGATAACCTTGCCGTACCATTTCCAACACTTCCCGCTTCGCCTCCGCGATGAGGAAGTCCGGGTTCATGACGACGCGGTCGCACGGGCTCAGAAGCCCCATGTGCCGCGCTTCTTCCGCGCTGGTACTCACCTTCGCCATCGCGATCTGCTCGAAGACCCGCTGTAAGAAGGGCAGGGGATCCGCGTTCTTCGTGTGCATGGCCGGGTTCACCACACGGCGCAGCATCTCCTTGCACCCGCCGCCCGCGGGGATAAGCCCCACACCCGTCTCCACCAAGCCCATGTACGTCTCGGCCGAGGCCACGATCCGGGAGGCGGCCATCGCCACCTCCGCGCCGCCGCCCAGGGTCATGCCAAAGGGCGCGGCCACGATGGGCTTGGGGAAGTAACGCACCGTCATCATCAATTCCTGGAAGCGCTTCACCATTTGGTGTAGCATGTCGACCTGTTTCTGCTGCCCGGCCATGGCGATGAGGAACACGTTCGCGCCCGCGCAGAAGTGCTCCCCCTGGTTACCTACGACCATGCCATCAAAATCCGTCTCCAGGCGCTTCAAGGCCTGCTCGTACATGGTGAAGATGTCCGGATCGAGGGCGTTCGCCTTCGTGTGGAACTCCAGCAGGAGCACACCATCCCCCAGGTCGATGAGGCTGGCGCTGGGGTTGCGCTCGATCTCCCGGCCCTGGGCTTTCAGGTCCTTGAGGACGATGACGTTGGGGTTGACCGGCAGCGGCTTGTAGGTCTTTTCGTGAAAGTCGTAGTAGGCCACCGCGCGGCCGTTCTCGTATTGGTAGAAGGACGTGTACCCCGCGGCCAGCATCTCCTTGACCCAGTCGGCGACCACGTATCCTTCCTTCTCCATGCGCGCCACCGTCTCGGCGACACCCAGCGCGTCCCACACTTCAAAGGGTCCCATCTGGTGGTTAAACCCCCAGCGCATGGCGTTGTCCACGTTCACGATGTCGTCCGCGATCTCGGGGGTGACGTACCCGGCGTAGGAACACTGGTTGGCCAGCGTGGCCCAGACGAGCCGACCCACTTTGTCGTCCTGCTGCACCAGGAACCGCAGCCGCTCGGCCAGGTCCTCCTTGTCCTTGGCCGCCTTGACCGTCTCCCACTTGGGTTTTTGGGGCGGCTCGTACTCCAGGGTCTTCAAGTTCAAGTGCCAGAACTCCCGCTTGCCGTCCTGTTCCACCCGCTTGTAAAAGCCCTGGCCGCTCTTGTTCCCCAGCCATCCCTTTTCCAGGAGGAAGTTGGTCACCCGCTCCACTTCAGGATGGACCAACAACTCCCGGAAGGGATCGTGGGGGATGGCCTCATACAGGTTGCGGGAGACGTAGGCCATCACGTCGATGCCCACCAGGTCCATGAGGCGGAAGTGCGCGGTCTTGGGGCGGCCGATTAGGGGACCGAGGATGGCGTCCACCTCTTCCACGGTGTAGCCGTTTTCGATGGCGAACTTGGTGATGAACGCGCCGGTGATGACCATCAGCCGGTTGCCGATGAAGTTGGGCGTGTCCTTGGCTCGCACCGCGCGCTTCCCGAGGTGCTTTTCCACGAACTCGGTCATGAACTCGAGGATGGCCGGGTCCGTCCCCGGGCCGGGGATGATCTCCACCAGTTTGAGGTAGCGGGGCGGGTTGAAGAAGTGGGTGCCCAGGAAGTGCTTGAGGAACCCTTCGGAACGGCCCCGGCCGATAAGGCGCAAGGGAATGCCCGACGTGTTGGTGCTGACAATGGCATCGGGCTTGCGCACCGCGTCGATGCGGGCCATGACCTGTTGTTTGACGTCCAGCCGCTCCACGACGGCCTCAATGATCCAATCCGCCTCGCCCACCCAGTCGAAGTTGTCCTCCACGTTGCCCGGCGTAATCAGGGCCAGACGGTCCTCGTTGAACAGGGCCGCGGGCTTGCTCTTCTTCACCCGTTCCAGGCCCTGCAGGACGATGCGGTTGCGCACTTGCAGGTCCTTCAGGGTGAGTCCCTTCGCCTCTTCCTCGGGGGTCAGGGACGTGGGCACGATGTCCAGCAAGTACACGGGAATGCCGGCGTTGGCCAGGTGGGCGGCAATCGCGGCGCCCATGGTGCCAGCGCCAATGACGGCGGCTTTGCGGATGGTGCGGTGGGTCATGGTTAGGTCCTCCGTCTTCTTCGGTTTTTTTGAACGTTGTGTGTTTCATGCCGTGTTGCGTATTGCGTATTGCGTGTTGCGTGTTGCGTGTTATGGTGTGTAGGGAGGAGGTTGGGGGTCAGGGATGGTATAAGGGATGGACTCTTCGGCTATTGTTCGCGAGCGTTGGGCAGGTATTATTTTCAGAAGCAGGCGAATGATAGTACTGATGATTTGTAAACGGTGTTGAACGATTTCCGGGTGTAACACAATTTGTGCTTGATAGTACCAATGTCTGGCTTCACGAGCCGAACCTAAGGCGTATTCATAAAGTCGCGCCTGATCACGCCCTGACTGTCTGCTGTATCCTTCGGCGATATTAGCACCGATGGAGCCTATGGCATGATATAACTGCGAGGATAACTTCATGGTCCTTTTATCTTTAGCCAATTTGCTGACGTCATGTCTGGCAAGATATGCTGCAAATAATGCTAGCCTATAAACCTCCATGCTCCACAAAGGATCCCTTTTAAATTCATCTGGTACTGTTTCCGCCCATTCTTCAAACGTTATCGCCCCCATCGTCCTCCCCCTACTGCATCACGCAACACGGAACACGCAACATGGAACACGTATCACGCATCACGCACCCCGTTTCACCCGCTCCCACACCTTTCGAAACGCCGCCCGCGTTTCCGGCGCAAACCACTGGTCGAGGAAATGCTCCACGTCTTCCGGCCCCAGCGCGTCCAGCCGAGCTAAGAGGGGAGCCAGCCGCTCCGCCTTTCGTCGCGCGTAGTCCGCCGGCTGCCGTTCGATCCAGGCCACGGCGGCCTCCACGGGATCGGCGCAATCCGCCAGTTCGACCAAGCCTCGCCGGGCGGCTTCCCTGGGTGTGAAGTTGGCCGCGCGGCCGTTCACCAGGTGGGCCATCGAGGCAGGCAGCGCGTGTAACGCCATCAGCCGCAGGGAATGGGAAAGCGGCACCTGCCGCTCCACGTCCGGAAAGCCGATGCGGATCCGCTCATCCGCCACCGCCAGGCGGTGGTCACACGCCAGGGCCAGAAGGAAACCGCCGCCCAGCGCATGGCCGTTGATCGCGGCCACCGTGGGGCCAGGCCAGGTGAGGATACGACGAAGCGTGTGAATAAACTGCCCAATCAATGTGGCCATTTTCTCGCGATCGTATGGAAATACGGTGGCTAAATCTAAGCCCACACTGAAATACGGGTACTGACCGGTAAGGATGACCCCCGCTGCGTTGTGTGTGTCCTGTAAGTGGTTCAAAGCTGTATTTAGCGCCTGGAGAAATTTCCAGTCGATGGCGTTTGCTTTTCCATGGTGAAGGGTAATGACCGTGACATTGTTAGGTATAGCGGTCAAGGATACGCCTTTCATTGTACTGAGCGTTGTTGCGCGACGGTTCAGGTGTCGTTAAGGGTGTCATCAGGGATAATGTCCTCGTCCTACCTGGAAGGGTCAACTCCTATGTGGTATGGCAATGCAGGGAATCCCCACATCCAAGTTTAACGTGTAGTGGTTGGAAAGGACAAGTCCATCATAGAGAAAGAAGCCGGTTCAGTTTATTCAGATAGTGCACACTTATTTCTGTAAAAATGGTGGGCCAGGTGTTATCCTTGAGGGTAGTCTGCAAGACCAAAACCAAAAGACTGCTCGGAAACATGAAGTCCACTGGCAGGCCTTTCTACAAGGGCTGCTGAAGCGTGGGCTGCGAGAGGTGCGCTTGATCATCAGCGACGACCATGCGGGCTTGCGGGCGGCGTGTACGGCCGTGTTCGGCGGCATTCCCTGGCAGCGCTGTCAATTTCAGCTGCAACAGAATGCTCAGGCGTATGTGCCGTTCAAGGCGATACAGAAGGAGGTGGCTGGTCGGATTCGGGCCATTTTTCAGGCGCCAGACAGGACCACGGCCGAGCGGTACCTGGCCGAGGCGGTGGCGGATTACCAGAAGCGAGCCCCGAAATTGGCGGCGTGGATGGAAATTAACCTGGCTGAACATCACGTTATTGGCCGGGGAGACCAGCTACTCCCGTACGCGCGCGGACAGGCGCTCGGGCGCGGCCAAGGCCCACAGGAGCACGTGCGTGTCCAGGAGCAGGCGCATTACCCCTTTCCCTCAAACGTGGCCAGCACCTCCTCGGGCAGAGGCGCGTCGAAGTCCTCGAGCACGGTGAGACGCCCCCGCAGCAAGCCCAGGCGTCGCGGGCGTTGCAGGGGTACCAGCCGGGCCACGGGCTTGCCCGCGACGCCTGGGCTTGCTGCGGGGG
>WFWT01000088.1 GCA_015490995.1 Anaerolineae bacterium
GGATGGGGGGGCGCCCTCGAGGACTTCTGCTACCAGTGCAGGCATCTCCCGGCGCAACCGCTCCAATATCTCCTCGATCACCGCCCGTCGAGTCTCAACGTCGGGTAGGGCCGTGTAGCCGATGAGCAGGGCCGTAACTTCACGGGCCAGGGCCGCCTGCTGGGAATTACGGGCCGTTGCCTGGGCTTCCTTTTCCCACTCCGTCGCAAAACGCGCCATCCCCCCGATAACCGCCCGGTCCTGGTAGCCCTGCCGTTGCTCCAGGGCAAGGACCTTCAACAACTTAACATAGGGGTTTGTTTCTCCCGCCATCGTCCTTATACCCCTTGTACGCGCGCCGATATCTCATTCATGGTCCACCCCTTCAAAGACCACCACCCCCAACGCCCGTGGTCCCAAGTGCACCGCCAGGGAAGGTTGATACCCGTACACCGGGAACTCGCGTTGACCTAAGGTCATCTCCAGGCGCTCCAAGAGCAACGCGGTTTCATCCTCCATGTTGTGCTGGACAATGGCCATCTCCTCGATGCGCAGGAACTCGATAACAAAATCGTGCAACTTCTCCACACCCTCTTCCCACTTAAGGACCTTCTCGATGGGAATAAGGGTGCCATCCTCGATGAGCACCAAGGGCTTCACGCCCAGCATGGTGCCCAAGAGTGCCTGGGCCGGGCCGACCCGCCGGTACTTCTCCAGGTAATCCAGCCGGTCTGTGAGGAACTGGGCGTACACGTGCGGGATCATCGCGCGTACGAACCGTACCACATCGGGCGGTGTGCTGGCCGCTTCTGCCAGTTCCACTGCCCGACGGACGATGATCCCCTGACCGTAGCCAATGGTCTGCGTATCGACGACCCAGAAACGCGCTTTGCCGAACACCTGCCCGACCGCTTCCCGGGCGTGAGCGTACGCCTGACTCAGGTGAGCCGAGTGGGTTAACACAAGGATATTAGCAGCCTCACGGGCAAGGGTCTGATACACCCGCGCCCACTCCCGGGGGGGAGGCGCGATCAGATTGGGCATGGCGTTGGTGGCTTCCACAATGCGAAAGTACTCCTCCGGGGTCAAGTCCACGCCTTCCCGGTACCGCTTGCCGTTAATCTCGACGATCATGGGCACCACTTCCACGTGGTGCTCCTTTAGGAAATGCTCGTCCAACTGTACTCCACTGTCTGTGACGATCCGCAGCTCTGTGCGCATTGTCTCCCTTAGGTCACTCCACCGATAAAATGTACGGGTAATGAGGTTGCCCGCCGTGCAACACCTCTACTTCCTGATCGGCAAAGGCCTGACGCACCCTTTCGGCCAGGGCTTCCGCGTCCTCTGCAGAGACACCCTCACCGTAATACAAGGTGATGATCTCCCGCTCACGTGCACCCATGCGTTCCAGCAAGGCCAACACTGCGTCCTCCACCGTGGCCGCGGCCAACACCAGGTCATCCTCCAGCAAACCAATGATCTCACCGGCGCGCACGGACACCCCTTCGACGTGCGCGTCCTGGACGGCAGTGGTCACACTTCCGGAGACCACGTTATCGAGGGCGCTTACCATAGCCTCATAATTCTGATCGACATCCGCCTCCGGGTCAAACACCAGCAACGCCGCGATAGCTTGAGGTAGCGAACGAGCAGGCACTACCCGCACCTTCTTCGCGCTCATTTCCGCTGCTTGTGCTGCCGCCATCTGAATGTTCTGATTGTTGGGCAGCACGATCACCTCCTCCTGGGGTAGCGCCTCCACCGCTTTCAGGATGTCCGCAGTGCTGGGATTCATCGTCTGCCCACCGGACACAATGCCCTCAACCTCCAGACTACGGAGGATCTCATCAAACCCCGGACCGGGAGATACGGCCACCAAGCCCACCCGCGCCTGTCCCGTCGGCAAAGGACTGACCAGGGGTGTCGAGGGGACTGCCGACTGCGAGGCGGGGGACGAGGAGGGCACCTCCACACCGGCAGAGCCAGGGGCTGCCTCCGGCGCTTGTCCCTTACGACGCAAGGTCTGAAGGGTCATGTTTTCCACCACAATGTCATCCAGCTGACCCAGGGAAGCGCCATACGAGAGGAAGGGGCCGGGATCTGAGCCGTGCACATGTACCTTGATGACGTTCCCCACCTTGCCCACCACAATGCTCTCACCGCCCAGGGCTTCCAGGTGCTGGCGCACTTCGTCCTCATCCACGTTGTTGGCGTAGATGAGAAACTGTACGTCATACCCCCACTCATCGGGCATGTCGCTCAGGTTCGCTTCTGCGGTGGCGACCGCCTGTTCCCCGCGAGTAATGACCTCCCCACGCAAGGCACGGGTCATGCCTTCCCAAAGATAACAAAAGCCCATGCCTCCCGAGTCCACCACCCCCGCCTGCTTAAGCACGGGCAACAGGTTTGGGGTGTTGGCCAAGGCTTCTTGTGCCGCCTGCAATGCCCGCTCAAAGAGAAACCTTACATTGTCCTCCAGTCGGGCAGCGGCCTCAGCCGCCTCGGCCGTCTCCCGCACTACCGTGAGGATAGTACCTTCCACCGGCTTGCCCACCCCCCGATAGGCCGTTTTACTCCCCTCTTTAAGGGCTACCGCCAGCTCTTGACTGCCGATCTCCGCGTACGTCTCCAGCACACGGGTCATCCCGCGCAGGACTTGCGAAAAGATCACCCCGGAATTGCCGCGCGCGCCCATCAGTGCCCCGTGGGCCAGCCGCCCGATTACCTGTCCCGCATGGTCACTGGTATCGTGGGCGATTTCCTCCCAGGCCCGCTTTACGGTCAAGAGCATGTTGGTCCCCGTGTCCCCATCAGGGACCGGGAAGACGTTCATGCGGTTCACCAATTCGTAATGGCGCTCCAGCCAGGCGTAGGCCGCGTGAAAAAGCGCTCGAATGTCCTGACCGTTTAACCGACGGACAGGCTGTGTGGGCAGAAAGCGCTCCCTGATGTGGCGTGTGATGTCCTCCGTCACTGCTCTGTGCCTCCCTCCTCGTGATTGATTCGCACGTCCTGAACGTGCACGTTAACCTCAGCCACAGGGATGCCCAGCGTCTGCTCCACCGTGTATGTGACCTGACTCATCACCCCCTGCGCCACTTCCGAAATGCGGGTACCGTATTGGACAATAACGTACAGGTCCAGGATCAACCGCCCCTCCTTTACCTGGACCCGCACTCCGTGCTCAACATCCTTTTCCAGGCCCAGACGTCGCGCCCAGGCGTGAGCCCGGTTCTTGTCCACCATTCCCACCACCCCGTAGGATTGCAAGGCCGCCTCTCGCGCGACCCGGGCCACTGCTGCTGGCGAGATGTGCACCCGTCCCTCACTGTACACGCGCCTGGTCATGATGTCACTCCTGGGAATGTCCTGACCCCACCCTGTGAAACACCGTTCCCGTATCAACGGCGCGCACAGTATACACCGAGCTGCGGAGGCCTAAAAACCGCTCACGCCCTTGCGTTAAGGCGTTTGACCCACCTTGGACTTGAATTTGTCCCTCACCCACCCCTTTCCTATAATACCCGAGTTGCCAGCAGGTAAGAGACATGAGTGTGTGGACAGAAACAGCAAGACAGCACCCACTCTAAAGCCGTAAACCGGCACCCGACGGGCACAGGTACAAGAAAATAGGCCCACCCTGACGGCAAGGTGTGTTGTCAGGGCGGGGAGACAACGGATAGCAGGGAGGAAACCGATTATGGCACGGTGCAGCTTATGTGGACGAGGACCGCAATTCGGGCATCATCGAAGCCACTCGATGAAGGCCACCAAACGGCGCTGGCAGGTCAACGTCCAGCGCGTGACCATTTATAAGGATGGCCGTAAACAACGAATGCGTATCTGCACCCGGTGCTTGCGCACCTTGAGTCGCACCGCGTAACACCCTGGGCACCCCATTTGGGTGCCCCGCCCTTTTTCACCCGGGTCCAGAGGGGTATTTGCTGGCGCATTACCTAACGTGAGCCCAACGGGGCAGGCCGTTGAAGCGTTGAAGTAATAATTGCCCTGTTGGTGTGGCCGGATTTGCAGGAAGATTTAGGAGGAGACAACCGGTAAGGGCATAACCTGCCGGCCATCCACCTGTAAGATGTGCCGTCGTAATTGACCACATCCTGCGTTGATGTCGATGCCCCGCCGCAGCCGGACGGTTACCGGCAACCCCGCGTCTTCCAGAATGCGTGCAAACGTGGCCGTAGCCTGGCGGGTGCTGGGCTGATAAGGTGATCCTTCTACGGGGTTCATGGGGATCAGGTTGACGTGTGCCAGCACCCCGCGCAGCAACTGCGCCAACGCCCGAGCGTGCTCCGGCCGGTCGTTCACGTCCCGCATGAGGGCGTACTCGAAAGTGACCCGTCGCCCCGTTTTACGGATGTAATACCGCACCGCGTCCATCAACACCCGCAACGGATAGGTGCGGTTAATGGGCACCAGCTCATCTCGCAACGCGTCGTCAGCAGCGTGCAAGGAGACGGCCAACCGAACCTGGAGCCCTTCTTCGGCCATACGCCGGATACCCGGCACAATGCCCACCGTGCTCACCGTGATGTGTCGAGCTCCCAGGTTAAAGCCACGCTTATCTACCAGGATGCGAATGGCCCGCCACACCCGATCGTAGTTCGCCATAGGTTCCCCCATGCCCATGAACACCACGTTCGTCACCCGCGTGGGCCGCGAAATCGGCGCAGCGTCCGCCCCACCGGCGTGAGGGTCTGCCAGCCAGCGCGCGTAGTGAATCACCTGGGCCACAATCTCACCCGTGTGCAAGTTCCGGGTGAAACCGCTCAGCCCGGTGGCACAGAAAGGACAGGCCATGCCACACCCCACCTGACTGGAAATGCACAACGTTCGCCGCTTCTCATACAGCATGAGCACCGTTTCAACCGTCTCACCGTCGGGTAAGGCGAACAGACACTTGCGCGTCCATCGGTTTTGGGAAACGATCTCGGTCACCGGGCGCAATGGCTCCAGGCTAAACGCCTCTGCCAGACGATGACGCAAGGCTTTGGGGAGGTTGGTCATTTGCATGAAATCGGTGGCGTAATGGCGGTACAGCCACTCCCACACCTGCCGCGCCCGATAGGCCGGTTCTCCCCACGAGACCAACAGCGCCGTTAACTCGTCCAAAGTCAAATCATAGACGCACCGCAACGTCTCCTTTTCCGACATAGCCTGCCCCACCCTTTCTCCTCAACCAACAACACCATTTCACCGGCAGCCCATTTGTCCTTCCCGTGACCTCCTGGATTATTATGCCCTATTGGGAGAGGTTATGTCCACCCATTGCCCGGGGCCGAGATCGTCCCCACCCTCCATGCTTGCCGGTTCAAACTTCCGCCCCGACCGCTGCGTAGGGTAGAATTGACATGCCAACCTGCGCTTTCTATAATCCTTCGTCTGGGGCGCGAAAGCGAGGTGAATCATGCAATTCAACGTTGCCAGCCTGCTCAAAGGCCCGGTAGGCGCCATTAAAAAGTACGACCTAGAAGAGCACGTGTGGCAGCACCTGACAGAGGACGCGGAACTTATCGGTCCTCTCTCGGGCCATGTACAGTTAATGCGCACCCAGAACGGAATTCTGGTTACTGGAACCCTGCGCACCCGGGTCGCTTTGACGTGTAGTCGCTGCCTGGAACCGGCCTATTACGACCTGGCCATCGAGGTGGAGGAGGAATTCTTCCCCACCGTGGAAGTGTACACGGGGGCCACGGTGGATTGGCAGCGGTACACCGATGACGAAGCACTGCTCATCGACGCGCAACACATCCTGGACATGAGCGAAGTCGTACGACAGGATCTGATCGTCGCCCTGCCGATGCAGCCCTTGTGCGACGAGACGTGCAAAGGGTTGTGTCCCATCTGTGGCCAGAACCTGAACGAGGGGGTGTGCTCCTGTGAGCGGGAGGCCATTGACCCGCGATGGGCAGCCCTGGCTAACCTGAAGATGCACCTGCACAAATAAACCGGACGCGCTCACAGCACCAAGGAGAAAGGAGTACAACGCCATGGTTCCGTTGCCTAAACGCAAGGTCTCTAAAGCCCGACGCAACAACCGTCGCGCGCATCACGCGCTTCCGCCCATCCACCTGGTGGAATGCCCCCATTGCCACCAGAAGCGACGCCCACACACCGTATGTCCCCACTGCGGGTATTACAAGGACGAACAGGTCATTGAGGTTGAACCGGAAGAATAATGCTTGAAGGTCCAACCGTTCCCGCGGTAGGCAGACGGGCGGTGAGCGGCTCGAAGAGGGCCGTACTTACGTGACCGTGACCGCCCAACGTTCTGGACACGCCGGCAGGGGTCATGTCCTGTCCGTCGCCATGGTGTGGCGAATCGGCACCGGCGTCCGGACAGTCATCACTGTCACACCACAGGGGAGGCTCAATGGGCAACACAGCCTGGCTATTTCCGGGACAGGGCTCACAGACTGTAGGCATGGGCCAGGACTTGGCAGCGGCCTTCCCGGAGGCCGCTGCTATCTTCCAAGAAGCGGACGACCTTCTCTCCTTCCCCCTCTCCCGTTTGTGCTTTGAAGGGCCGGAGGACGCGTTGACCGACACCATCAACGCCCAACCGGCCATCTACACCCACAGCGCAGCCGTGCTCGCGGTCTTGCGCGCGCATGGGGTCGAGACACTGCCGCACTTTGTGGCAGGCCACTCCCTAGGAGAGTACAGCGCGCTGTACGCGGCCGGTGTGTTCTCCTTTGCCGAAGGCCTGCGCCTGGTACGTGAACGAGGACGACTAATGAAGCTGGCCGGCGAACGTCAGCCTGGCGGCATGGCCGCTATTCTAGGTCTGGACCTGAGCACTGTAGAAGAGATATGTGCCACCGTGCGCTCCCGCACAGGACAGGTCCTCCAGGTGGCCAACGACAACTGTCCCGGCCAGGTGGTCATTTCCGGTGATGTAACAGCCCTGGAAGCTGCTATGGAGGCCGCCACGGCCGCCGGCGCGCGCCGGGTTGTCCGCCTGGCCGTGAGCATCGCAGCCCACTCCGCGCTTATGGCTACCATCCAGGACGAATTTGCCGCGTTCGTGCGCGCGACCCCCATGCATTCCCCTCAGGTGCCGGTGATCATGAACGCCACCGCCCGTCCCACCACCGACGTGGAGACCATCCGCTCACACCTTATCGCCCAGCTCACGTCCCCCGTCCGCTGGACCGAGAGTGTGCGGTACATGATCGCGCACGATGTGGACACCTTCCTCGAAATCGGGCCGGGGGATGTCCTCAGCGGGCTCGTTAAACGCATTGACCGGAAGGTCCGGCGTCTTCCCCTGGGCACTCTAGAACAAATCCGGTCATTTCTCTCCATGCAGTGACATGCCCACCGGGCACCGGACCGGCACATCCCCCTAGCCTTGCAAAGAACACACATCCCTCATAAGGAGGCAAGCTAATGCGGGGTTTACAGGGAAAAACAGCCGTAGTGACCGGAGCGTCCCGGGGTATCGGACGGGCCATTGCCCTTCGCCTGGCCGCCGAGGGGTGCAAAGTAGTGGTTAATTACCACCGGAACGCGGAAGCAGCAGAAGCGGTCGTGGACGCTATTCGCAGCCAAAAGGGTGAAGCCATCGCCATCCAAGCGGACGTTTCCGACGCCCAGCAGGCCCAACGGTTAATCAAGGAAAGTCTTCAGGCCTTCGGCCGGGTAGATATCCTGGTCAACAACGCGGGGACCACTCGGGACACGTTGCTGGTAATGATGAAAGAGGCGGATTGGGACCACGTTATTAACACCAACCTCAAGTCGTGCTATAATGTCACCCGTGCGGTCCTGCGAAGCATGATGAAACAGCGGTATGGCCGCATCATCAACATCACTTCTGTGTCAGGCATCACCGGCCAGGCAGGGCAGACCAACTATGCAGCTTCCAAGGCAGGAATGATCGGGTTCACCAAGAGCCTGGCCAAGGAGGTGGGGTCTCGTAACATCACCGTGAACGCGGTGGCCCCCGGCTTCATTCCGACGGATCTCACCGCGGATCTGCCGCAAGATCTGAAGGACGCGCTGCTTAAACTCACGGCCCTGGGGCGCCCGGGAACGGCCGAAGAAGTGGCCGGCGTGGTTGCCTTTCTCGCGTCGGACGATGCCGCCTATATTACGGGACAGGTCATCGTGGTAGATGGGGGACTGGTCATGTGAAACCGCACGGTGCGGTGGAGAGAGGCATGGAAGAAGTCGTCGGTAAAATAACGATAGCGCCTCGTGTGCTCGTCACAATCGTGCGCTTTACCGTGCTTAAACAGCCGGGCGTGGCCCGCCTGAGTTCACGGGTTCCAAGGCGGCCCCGCGCCCACCTGACAGGACGAAGCGCGACCGCGGCCGGCGTGGGCATATGGATCCACCAGGGACGGGTCATCGCGGCCGTCCGCATTGTGGCGGACGGTTCGGTGAGTGCGCAAGCGCTGGGAACACACGTCCAGCAGGCAGTGACCCAGGCTCTGGAGGAAATGGTGGGCATGCCGGTGGAAGCAGTACACGTGTACATTGATGATGTGGACGTGTAGGGGATGAGAGCAACGCCATGAAACCCCGACAGCGTGCACGGGTACTGGCCCTGCAGGCCTTATTTGAGATCGACAGTGTCGGTCACGATCCCGCCGAGGTGGTCCAACGACGCCTGGCCACCGATCCCTTGCCCTCCTCGGCAACACAGCTCATGCAGTCCCTGGTATACGGCGTCCTGGAACGCAAGGAAGCCCTGGACGCGCTTATCGCGCAGCATGCTCCGGATTGGCCGGTGGACCAATTGCCCATTGTGGACCGCAACATCCTTCGTATGGCCATCTGGGAACTCACTGCGCCGGAGAGCGACACGCCTGTTCGGGTGGCGATTAACGAGGCAGTAGAACTGGCCAAACTCTTCGGCTCTGAAAGCAGCCCGCGCTTCATCAACGGGGTGTTAGGCGCGGTCGTGCGCACTTTAGCGCTGGAGAGATCCCGCGTCGAGGGCGGTAAAGTCCCTGTCTCCAAGTAACACAGGCCGCTACGGGCAACCTTCGACATCACCGGCCTCCTGCGGAAGGCAACATAACCGAGGGATCCTCACACCCAGAAGCGACCACAAACCACGATGCTCGTTGTACAAGCAGCCGTCGCCAAGGTCAAAAAATACGCGGTCAGCGAAAGCGGCGACACGGTGGAAATGATCGAGCGTCCGGGCGGAGGGCTTTCCTTCGTCCTGGCCGATGGTCAACGGAGTGGGCGCTCGGCCAAAATTGTCAGCAACATCGTGGCCCGCAAGGTGATCAGCCTGTTGGCCGAAGGGGTTCGCGATGGGGCCAGTGCCCGTGCGGCACACGATTACTTACGCGTGCAGCGAGGAGGTAAAGTCTCTGCGGATTTACTCATTCTCTCTGTGGACCTGCAAACCCACACCCTCGTCGTCTCGCGCAATACCCGCTGTCCCGTCGCCCTGATGATCGGCGACACCTTCACCCTCTTCGACGATCCGAGCACTCCCATCGGCATGGGCACCGGCGTACGCCCGATTATCCGGGAATGGCCCCTCCAGGATCGGATGACCGTCCTCGCCTTCTCCGACGGCTTGCTGGATGCCGGCCGCCGGAAAGGCCAACGGGTCCCCTACGAGGACCTCCTGCGCACATTCCACGCGGAGGACGGTCGCAACGCCCACCGCCTGGCCGAAACCGTGCTGCAAACTGCCCTGGCCCTGGACGCGGGACGCCCCGTAGACGACACCACGGTGCTTGTCCTTACCGTCTACGAACAGCCGGTTGTGGACGATATCCGCCGTCTTCAGGTCCAATTTCCCATCCCGCCGGTGCTGCACTCCCTAGGCATCTGAACTTACGGTATAATACCACCGCCCCACGGCACCCGGCAGTGCTATCCCCGACAAGGAGTCCTGACGATGGACTACATCATTGCACCTGGTCGGACAACCCAGGCTATCCTGGCCAACGCCATGGCAGGTCGTTCCCCCTCACGCGACGACGCGTACCACCTCATCCACTCCGAAGGTGCCGACCTACACGCGCTGCTGGACACGGCCGTCCAACTCCGGGAACGGCACAAGGGCAACGTGATCACTTACTCCCGAAAAGTGTTCATCCCTCTCACCAACCTGTGTCGGGATACATGCGGCTACTGCACCTTTGCTAAATCACCGGATGATCCCGACGCACATACCATGAGCCCGGAAGAAGTCCTGGCCGTGGCTACGCAAGCCCGACAGCTGGGCTGCAAGGAAGCCCTCTTCTCCCTTGGCGATCGACCGGAGCAGAAGTATCCGGCCTACCGAACCTGGCTACGCCACCGAGGCTACGAAAGCACCCTGGCCTACCTGGCCACCATGGCCCGGATGGTCTTCGAACACACCGGCCTGCTCCCCCACCTCAACCCTGGCGTCATGAGCGAGGAAGAGATCGCTCGCCTTCGGCCTTACGCCCTTTCCATGGGCATTATGCTGGAAAACATCTCCCCACGGCTCCTTCGTCCCGGCATGCCCCACTACCGGTGTCCGGATAAAGTGCCCCAACGCCGGATAGCGACCATTGCCGCTGCCGGCCGGCAACATGTGGCCTTCACTACCGGTATTCTCATCGGCATCGGCGAAACTCGCGAGGAACGCGTGGATTCCCTCTTTGCCATCCGTGACCTCCACCGGCAATATGGCCACATCCAGGAGGTCATCGTCCAAAACTTCCGCGCCAAGCCGGACATCCCCATGCGCGATCACCCTGAACCTACACAGGCCGAGATGCTCCGCACTCTGGCGGTTGCGCGAGTGATCCTGCCGGACATGAACATCCAGGCCCCCCCGAACCTCGCCCCCCACACATACCGGTGGTACCTGCGGGCCGGGATCAACGATTGGGGAGGCATTTCCCCCCTCACACCGGATTACATCAACCCTGAAGCCCCCTGGCCGACCATCATCGCCTTGCAGGAAGCGTGTCAAGCAGAGGGGCTTCACTTGCGAGAACGGCTGGCCCTGTACCCTGAGTTCATCCAGGCCGGGAACGTGTTTATTCCGGAAGCACTTCGGCCATCGGTAGCCGCCCTCACCGATGCCACAGGCCTCGTGCGCCCCACCGCGGAGCAGATGCCCCCTCCCCTCCCGTCACCCACGACCGCCACGTCACACCCTGCACTCGAAATCCATCCAGCAGAAGGAGGAGAAACACCATGGCCGAGACCATAAAGTCCACGTCCCCCCTCCCACACGCCGAACACCCGCGCTTTCCCTGGACGCTCATTCCACGTGATGTGGCCTATATCCTGGACAAGGCCCTGGCAGGTGAGGACCTCTCCGTGGATGAAGGGGAACGCCTCTTCCAGCTGGAAGGGCCTGCTCTACACGCCCTCATCTGGACGGCCGACGAGTTACGGCGTCGTACGGTGGGTGACGTGGTCACCTATGTCATCAACCGCAACATCAACTTCACCAACGTGTGTATCAAACGCTGTGGCTTCTGTGCCTTTTCCCGGGGGCACCGGGAGGAGGAGGGCTACTTCCTGCCCATGGAGGAAGTGGTCCGACGGGCTCGCGAAGCGTGGGACCTGGGCGCGACGGAAGTGTGTATTCAGGCCGGGCTACCTCCCCAGATGAAGGGGGACTACTACATTGAGCTCACTCGCGCGATCAAAGCAGAGGTACCGGAGATCCACATCCACGCGTTTTCGCCCGAGGAAGTGTTGTACGGCGCTACCCGCGCCGGCTGTTCGATAAAAGACTACCTGATCGCCTTGAGGGAGGCGGGACTGGGCTCCCTCCCAGGCACATCCGCGGAAATTCTGGACGACGCCATCCGTGAGCGCATCTCTCCGGGGCGCATCACCACTGACCAATGGATCGAGGTGATCACCACAGCACACGAGCTGGGCATCCCCTCCACGGCCACCATTATGTACGGCCATGTGGAAACTCCACGCCATCGCGCAGCGCACATCGCACTACTGCGTGAAATCCAGCAAGCCACCGGCGGGTTTACCGAGTTCGTTCCCCTCTCCTTTGTCCACGAAGAGGCGCCCATGTACAGAAAACGCCTTGTGCCCGGTGTCCGCCCCGGCCCCACAGGTGCCGAGGTGCTCAAGATGTACGCGATCTCCCGCCTCATGCTTAACCGCTGGATCCCCAACCTGCAAGTTTCATGGGTCAAAGAAGGACCCCGTTTTGCCCAGGTGTGCCTGAACGCCGGATGTAACGACTTCGGTGGCACTCTGATCAACGAGTCCATTTCCACTGCAGCCGGCGCATCCCACGGCCAGATGATGCTGCCCCGCACCATACGCCGCCTGATTCGGGACATCGGCCGCGTGCCTGCGGAACGCACTACCACGTACACCATCCGCCGCCACTTCCCCCCCTTCGAGGACAACCACTACGATCCCCTGGACCGTATCTCCGAAGAGGAAGGGGAAGCACGTTTTGGGTCGTACACCAAACTCATCCACCACCCTGACTACAGGTACCGCCAGTGGAAGCACTTGGTGGTCATGCCCCGGCGGGGCCGTCAGGGGACAAAATCCCAACACATGGACTGAGCCGAGCCACACGGGCTCACCCGGAAGGGCATCGCACCTGGCGAAACCGGTCCTCTTGTGGCAGTGACTTGTGGCAGTGAGGAGGGAAGGCACTGCTCACAAAGGGGGCTCGGCATGACCGAGCAGACCAAACGGCTGCCATTGATTAAAGTGGTCGGTCCGTGCGCTGTGGGCAAATCCACCCTGACGGACCGGTTACGCCAACTGGGGTACAACGCCCGCCAGATCGCGCAAGAGCACTCGGATGTGCCGGACATGTGGCGGCGCATCGACCCGCCCGACGTGCTCATCTTCCTGGACGCACGGGACGACACCCTCCTGCAACGGCGCCCTAGCCAGACGTTGGCCGCCATCCTCCCCCGCGAACGTCGCCGCCTCGCACACGCTCGCGCCCATGCAGACCTCTTCATCCGCACCGACGACCTTACCCCGGAGGAGGTGCTTGCTCGGGTCGTTGCCTTTCTCAAAGCACGAGGCATCCCGGCCGGTCCTCCGTTACCCCCTCAGCGTCCTGGCCAGCTGCGGCGCTAAATCCGTCATCGTGAGCACCCAGCAACGGAAAAACACTTCCCCTGTCCTCCTGCCTGTGGTACAATCGCTCGCTAGCAACGACACATTTCGGCCATGAGGAGGCACAACAGGACCGATGCGGGTGTTCATTAACGAGAAAAAGGTGCGCTTTCGTAGCCGGGTGGCAACCATCAGCAGCCTGTTCGGCCTGGGGGTGCTGCTGGCGGGCATGATTATCACATTGACGGTCAAACCGGATAACCCGCTCTACCCTTTCTGGGTCAGCGCTGCTTTGGCCGCGCTTCTCCTGGGCTTCCTCGCTGCTCAAATCGGCAACCACAACCTGCGGCGCTTTGCCCGTCGCCCACGGATGGACGAGGTACTTGACCGCTCCCTTAAAGGATTTGATAACCGGTATGAGATGTACCACTGGCTTCTGCCTGCAGAACACGTGCTCTTAGGTCCCGCCGGCGTGTTCGTCTTCGTCCTGCGGGACACCAAAGCGCCGGTGGAAGCGGTAGGCGCAAAGTGGAAGCAACCGTTTAACCTGTTTCGCGCGCTGGGCCTCTTCGGGCAGGAAGGCCTTGGCGATCCTGTCGCCGAGGCGCTGGCCGAAGCGGAACGGCTCCGCCAATGGCTGGAGAAAGTCCTCCCCGACGTGGAAGTGGACATCGAACCACTGGTTTTCTTCACCAACCCGGTCCCCATCGAAAAGAACGACCCGGTCGTGCCCCCGGTGTTGCCCAAGGAGCTCAAGAAATACCTGCGCCGGCGCCAGAAGGAACAGGGGCTTCCGGAACATATCCGACGTCGGCTCAGTGAGGTCTTCCAGAAAGCGGCCGAAATGGCCAAAGAACAGGAGAAGTAACACATTATTACGGTGCAGAAGCCGTCAGGCCGCCCAGCCCCTGTTCTTTGAGGCTTACCCATCGTCCCCAACCGATGATCACGTGATCCAGAAGCGGTATGTCCAGCAATTGGCCGGCTTCCACCAGTGCGCGGGTTAGGGCAATGTCCTGGGATGATGGGGTTGGATCGCCTGATGGGTGATTATGCGCCACGATGATGGCAGCCGCGTTGTCTCGAATCGCGTCCCGGAACACCTCGGCTACCCGCACGGTGGCCTGATTCAACGACCCCCGATAGAGACGCTGCACCCGCACCACCCGGTTACGGGTGTCCAGGTGCAATACCCAGAACTCCTCCTGAGGGAGGAGCGCCATTTCACTTCCCAGGAGGGACGCGACATCTGCAGGGGAATGGACCACAGGTCGCTCCTCAGGTGTGGCCATCTGGAGCCGCCGCCCTAACTCCAGCGCGGCCTTTAACTGTGTCACCTTGGCCGGCCCTACCCCCCTGACCCGACACAACTCCGCGAAGGAGGCCCGGGCCAAACCGGGCAACCCGCCGAACTCTGCCAGCAACCGTTCGGCCAGTCGAATCACGTTCTCCCCGTCCACACCTGTGCGCAGGACGATGGCCAACAACTCCGCGGTCGAGAGAGCCTGAGCGCCGTAATGCTGTAACCGCTCTCGGGGACGCTCACCACGGGGCATCTCCTTTATTCGCACGGTATACCGCGCTTTGCCCATCGTTCCCTCCTCCCCTGTTTAGCTCACCAGAATAGGGGAACTCCCAACGTGGGGCAGGCGTCTCCACAGGAGAGTCAACCAGAGGCCTTTGCCAGCCAAGACACCATTGCCCGCGCGAGGGGTAAATTTGGGGTTCCTACAACAGACGGGTATAATCGAGCGGCGTGGTCCGGGAACCGGCCACGTACGGTTTACACCTTTACGCTGAGGACGAACAATGTCTCCGGAGTTAGCCAATCGCATAGGTGTTATCGTTGAAATTGTCATCACGCTGCTGGCCGCGTTCACGGTCGCGTTCTGGTTTGCCCTGGCGGTATGGACCTTCCGCGACATTCGTGCCCGCACGCGCGATCCGCTGGCCATTCTGCTGGGGACCTTGCTCAGCCTAGCGTTTGGTCCTGTAGGGACTTTGCTGTACATGTTGTTACGTCCCAAGGAAACGCTGGCCGAACAGTACGATCGGGCCCTTGAGGAAGAAGCCCTGCTACGGGAGATCGAAGAACTTAACCTCTGTCCAGGATGCCGCCGTCCTACCAAAGAGGACTGGCGCTTGTGCCCGTATTGTCACACCCCGCTGCGGGAAGCGTGCCCTTCATGCGGTCGCCTTGTGGACTTGAACTGGACCCGCTGCCCGTACTGCACTGCTCACCTGGAACAAACACTGGAACCCACATCACCTGAGGAGGAAACCCCGGCGCCGGACACTAAACCACCCGCCGCAGTGGAATCCCCCCTTTCCGATGTCACTACGTATGCCGAGGAACAAGAGGAACAAGCCCCTATCCCTCGCTAAAAGCTTCTACCCATTGCTGGTGAAGGGCTTCCCCATCCCCCCGGAGATAATGCACATCCGCCCCACTGGCAGCCAGGCGCTCCCGGACGGCGTCGTCTGCTTCCCCTACCACGATCACCTTGCGGGCCGCAGCAGCTGCCTCCACCGTGTCAAATCCAAAAGCCACCCTGGTCCGCATCAGGTCATCCATTAACACGAAAAAGGCCGCCAAGGTTGTCGGATCGTCCGCGTTGACAAAGAGCACAAACATGTCCAACGGATGGGCATCTAACGGATGGATGGTGGGTGAAGGGGCCGTTGACTCTGTCGCTGATGTCACTTCCGGAGCTAAGACTTCAACACCGGACGGACCGGGGGCTGGCTCAGCAGGAGTTTCCCCCTCGTCGGTCGGAACCGACTCTACCTCGGCAACCGGTGCTGCTTCGGTCGGCACCACTGCGGGCGTCGTTTCGGAGGAGGGTGCCCTCTCCTCCTCGCGCGGCTGCGGTTCTGGAAGTGAGGCCACCGGCGCAGTGGTTCGCTGCCACACCACCAGGAAGGAATGCCGAAACGCGGGATTGCCCCGCCCTTCATCGGCATGGGCGGCCGTAAGCCCGATGACCCGATCCGACGGCGCGTCGGACACCTCTACCTCGTAAATAGACCATCGATCCATGGGAACTATCACCGCGGGCTGACGCTCATCTTCCTGGGCAGAGAACACCTTTTCCTGACCATCGGCACGCACCCGCACCGGCACACCGGGCACCCGTCGCCCCTCTTCGTCCACCACCTCGATCAGGATGTGGTGTCCCCCCCGGTTCTCCTCTGGCGTCAGGTGATGCACGCGCACCACCCGCCAGAATGCCTGTCCCGGCGCTACGGCCGCGTGCCGGATGACCACCCCATATTGGGTGGCATCGTTCACCGGCTGACCTTCCCACATTCGCCGTGAAAGGGGAAACCGTAAGCCCCCTGCCCGTCGCCATCCCCCCATGGGTTACCCTCCTTCCTGACGGGTCAAAGCCCGGAACATGGGCACCAGCGTGGCTGGGTCCGCAGGCACCCTGTCCACCTCGCACCCGACCAATTCCAGTGTTTCTTCCACCGCCGGACTGTGAACCTGTACGTCCCCCACCAGCAGCACTCGTCGTGCATGTTGGGCTTCTTCTACGCGAAATCCTCCCACCACATCCCCCCGCCGTATAAAGGGGAGGGCAGCCAGCACCACCGCGCGGGCCATGGGATGGTCCGGGGGCGGGAACAAAAGGTAGATGTCTACCACCTTCTCCGGGAGTGGCTCCGGCATTGGTGCCGGTGGCGCCTCGGCAGGGCTTTCCTCCACAGGGCTTTCCTCCGGCTCCTCCGACGCCGGCTCGGAGACCGCTGCCGGCTCGGCCGCGGCAGCGTCCACCACTGCCACCGGCAAAGTAATGTCCAGCTCCACCACCCGGTCCTGCTCCAGAAACACCGTGCGCACCACTTCCGGTTCCGATCGCACGATCACTTGGTACTCGCCTGGAGGTATGGCCTCAAAAGCATATGACCCGTTGAGTGCGGTGCGCGTCTCTTCCACCACCCGGCCACGCTGCAACAACTGCACCACCACGTCGGGCAGGACATCCCCATGAGCGTCCCGGACTCGGCCGCGCACTCCGGCCCGATGAGGAGGACGCAGGTCCACCGGCGCCAGTGTTGTCACCTCCGTCCCCTCCAGAGTGACGGCAGGCAACACGTGATCGGCCACCCGTACACGATAGGTGCCCGGTGGCAACTCAACAAAACGGTATTGACCTTGGGGCGAAAGGGCCACTTTACGAGACCACCCAAAAGTCTCCGAAATGAGTTCCACTTCCGTGTCCGTGGTGCCACCCAGCACCATACCCTGGATCACCCCTTGCATGGGGAAGAACACCGAAGCGGTCTCACCGGGGGCCAGCTCGAGATGCTCAACCATGACGCCTACACCGGCCAGTTCTAACCGATACTCACCGGCCGGGAGCCCGGTCAGCTCAAAACGCCCTCCCTCGGCCAGGGTAGTCTCCCACTGTTCGCCGGCAACATTACGGGCAATTACCGTCAAACCAACCCGTCCTCCGGGCACTTCCCCCACAATCCGGGCTGTGGACGTCTCCGGTGGCTTTGCAACGGCCTCGTCCGAGGGCATCGGCTGGGACGCTGCCTCCTCTGCAGGCGTCTCTTCTTCCTCACGGGCTTCGGCAGAGACGCCCCCCTCCGCCGCGGTAACGCTCGCTTCTTCCTTCCCGTCCTTTTCCGCGGACAGCGCCTCTTCGGTCACGGTATCGGCCGATGCCTCAACCGGTATCTCGGAGACGGCTGTCTCCTCGTCCTCCGAGCTCCCTTCTTCCACTTCCACCGGCGCCGCGGGGGACGTTTGCGCCGTGCTTAACGTCGCCTCAACTTCGGTGACCTCATCGGGGAGGACTTCCAAGGTGGCAACGACCTCCTCTCCCCCCACCCGAATTCGATATTCCCCTGGGGGCACCACATCAAGGCGAAAACGGCCCTCCGCATCGGTACGAGCGTGTGCTATCGGCTCCTCACCCGCGAAGGGATAAAGCACCACGTTCACTCCGTCCAGAGGACGCCCTGTTTCATCCCTTACTATGCCGACCACAGAACCCTGCCTGGTCATCCGTGCCTCCTCGTTCACTGTCCCCGCAACACGCGACTGCCCCCCCTCTGGGGCGGTCACCACGCGCGGCACGGCCCGTACCCGGAGGGGCAACGCCTTCACCCGTTCAACCACCGGCAACTCGCCGTCCAAGCCGAACTGCCGGTCCCAGTAGTGGGTGTACCAGCAATGGCTTTCCCAGGCGTGCGGTCGCGACGGGTCTATGCGCCGGTCGGCCAGGAGCCAGTGACACACGGTGAAAAACCAGGGCGGAGCCTCCTCCTGCAAAAAGACGATGATTTGCTCCGTCCATTCGGCGGCCGTCCACGGGTCTAACCGAGGATAACGACGATCATCTCGCCATCCGGTTACTGCCCCTCCTTCCGTCGCGATCACGGGGATAGGGCGCCCCAAGGCTTCCTCGGCCCACCGACCGGCTATCTCGTACACACGAAAACAGTGGGGATCGTCCAACACGGTGCTCTCAGGCTGCATGCCGTCCGCACGCCATTGGTTAATGACCTCCACAGGTTCGTTCCAGCCCCATGGGTGATGCGCAGCGTACTCCTCCGGCGTCACCGGCTTCCCCTGCCGGTTCACTTCATCGTCAGGATAGGTCAGAGGCCGGTTCAGCGTGTACGCGTGAACCGCCCACCACACCCCCTGTTCAAAAAGATCTTCGCGACCTCGGCGCAGAATAGCCTGCACCGGATTACGGTCAGGGTGGAAGGTCATGGCGGGGATGGCCGGCAACCCTCCTGCCGCGAGAACAAACGTGGCGTCCTCGATGAAGGCATCCATCACCACATCAAACCAGTCCAGCGGCAAGGCCTCCCCCCAGGCCAGGGTTAAGTCCGGACGGTGATCGGTTTCAAAGTAATATACCCCCACGGCCACCAAGCGCCGAATGGTCTCCTTCTCGGTCTCCGTTAACCGGCGCGGGTGGGGGTAATGGCGCTCCAGGCGCACGATGGGCATAAACCCTTCCCGGACAAGGCGTTGACACAGGGAAAGGGAAGAGCCCTGACCATTGTCCACAACCTTAACCCACCGAACGCCTAACGCGTGGAGCTCCTCCAACCAGAAATCCAGAGCCTGGTCCGAAGGGGGATAAGGGGAAGGGGACCAGTGAATGCCTCGACCGTTGTCGTCCGCAGGGCGGGGAAATGCATCCAGGCGCAAGGGTCACCTCCAATGTCGGCTGCCATGGTCACGCTCTTGATGTGGAGCTGTCCGGCGTCAAACCGTATGACGTGTCTCGTTCCCTCGCCACACTCGCCGGCAATGTCTGTCCCGTTGAGATAGCCGGCAGTGCTCAATTGAGTGTGAGCACCTCGCTTTAGAGCCCGCCGCGTGTAAAAAACCTGCTCACCGAGGTGAGAGTATTATATCCTTACACACGCAGGTATGCCAAATGGCGTGTGCCCCCCCTGAGCACCTCTGACCGGTGCAGGCCGAACTCCCCTTTTCCCCACCACATTTTAACGTCGGAAGTACATCTTTTGTCCTGTTCTGTGTTACACTCTATGCCGTTTGCGATGTGCACGCCGAACACCACCAGCCAGAACAACCTGCGGAGGATCGCCATGATCGGCACAGTGCGTCGGTGGCTGATCGGCCCACCCTTGCCGACAAAACGCATGCGCCATGAACGTCTAGGCAAGGCACAGGCACTGGCTATCCTGTCATCGGACGCGCTTTCTTCTACAGCCTACGCCACAGAGGAAATCCTCCTGGTGCTCGTACTGGCCGGCGCGGGGGCTACCCAACTTTCCCTGCCCTTGGCCATAGCTATCTCCATTTTGCTGTTCATTGTGGCCAGTTCATATTACCAGACCGTCCACGCGTACCCGGCCGGTGGGGGCGCATATCTGGTGACCAAGGACAACTTGGGCCGCATGCCCAGCCTGGTTGCCGGTGCTGCCTTGCTCATCGACTACGTGTTAACGGTGGCCGTGAGCATCTCCGCCGCGGTGGCTGCTCTCACTTCGGCCTTTCCCATCCTTTACCCGGAGCGGGTACTTATCGCATTGCTCATGATCGCTTTCATCACCATTATCAACCTACGCGGGGTGCGGGAAACAGGCCGTGTCTTCGCGCTGCCTACTTACTTTTTTATTGCAGCCATGTATTTACTCATCCTGGTCGGCCTCTATCGGGTGCTTACCGGTAACACGCCAGCTCCTCCCCCTCAGGAAGCCCTGACCACTACGGCCGTCCAGCAACTGAGTCTGTTCCTCATCCTGCGGGCGTTCGCTTCCGGGTGCACGGCTTTAACCGGTATCGAAGCTATCGCCGACGGTGTGCCCATCTTCAAACCGCCGGAAGGGCACAACGCGGGGAAAACGTTGTTGGTCATGGTAACCATCCTGTCGTCTGTGTTTCTGGGCATCACCTTCCTCAGCCGCCACTTTGGGGTACTGCCCCGGGAAGGGGAAACGGTCGTTTCCCAGATTGCCCGGCTGGTGTTCGACAGCTCGCCACTGTACTACGTGATCCAGTTCGCCACCGCGTTGATCCTTTTCCTGGCGGCTAACACCGGCTACTCGGATTTCCCGCGCCTTTCCATGTGGATGGCGCGAGATGGCTTTCTGCCGCGCCAGTTCGCCAACCTGGGAGATCGTCTGGTGTACTCCAACGGTATCATCGCGCTGGGCGTACTGGCATCCACCCTTATCGTCCTATTCCAGGCCGACACCCACGCGCTGATCCCCCTCTACGCGGTGGGCGTGTTCATCTCCTTTACCCTCTCCCAAGCCAGCATGGTGCGCCGCTGGTGGCGCCTGCGGGTTCCCGGATGGCATATACGGGCTTTCTTCAACGGTGTAGGCGCGGTGAGCACAGGAATAGTGATGCTTATCATCGCGGGGACCAAGTTCATCTACGGTGCATGGCTCGTGTTGATCCTCATTCCCCTGTTGGTCCGGATATTTCTGGCCATCCGGGAACACTATGACCACGTAGCAGAACAACTGACGGTGGAGAAACGCCCTCCCGCGCCTGTAAAACAGCACACCGTCATCGTCCCGGTGGGAGACGTGCATCGCGGCGTCCTCAAGGCCATGTACTACGCGCAGGCCCTGGGCGGCACCCTAAAGCCCGTGCTGGTGGACACAAACGCCGAACATACCGCGCGGGTCCGCCAAAAGTGGCAACGTTACTTCCCGGACATCGAACTGGTGATCATCCCCTCCCCATACCGTTCCGTTATCGGCCCGCTGGTAGAGTTCATCGACGACCATGTCCGGGAAGAGGGCCACTATGTGACCGTAGTTATTCCTGAGTTCGTAACCGCCAAGTGGTGGCACAATTTTCTCCACAACCAGACGGCCTGGGCGCTCCGGGTTGCCCTCCTGTACCGGCGCAACTGGCAAGGGCGCTTTCGGATGCTCACGTCCGTGCCCTTCTACCTGGCACGTTAAACGGGAAAAGGTCCTCTCCCGGTACCGGCGCTCAAGAGCCAAAGGCCATGCCGGCCTGCCTGTGGCGGGCGCTCGTTTGACGAACAGCACGGCCTGCGTATAATGGGGCACGTGACGGGGCGTAGCGCAGCCCGGTTAGCGCGCATGGTTCGGGTCCATGAGGTCCCCGGTTCAAATCCGGGCGCCCCGACTGGAAGCGGCCGTCGGTGGCTTGCCGACGGCCGTTTTTCATGCCTGGGTGACCCTCATGTACCGGACTAACGCCCTTGATATCCCACTGATGTCCAATCACATCCGGGGAGCGAAGGTCTATGAGCCGGTATGCCATCGGTGTGGATGTAGGAGGCACCCGCATCCGGGCCGGCTTGGTGACGACAACGGGCGAAATAGTGCGTCGAGAGGTCACACAAACCCGCCACGATGCGGGGGCAGAAGGCGTAATTGCCCAAGTTGTGGAGCTGGTCCAGGCCCTCACCGCCGACACAGAGGTGCCGGTGGCCGGTGTGGGGGTGGCTGTCCCCGGCGCGGTAGACCCCCATGCCGGCAAGGTCCGCTTTGCGCCTAACCTCCCCAACTGGCGCGACCTGCCGGTACGTTCACTACTGGCCCGTCGCCTCCCCTGGCCGGTCTTCGTGGGCAACGACGCCAACCTCGCCGCGGTGGCAGAGCATCGTTTCGGAGCAGGCCGCGGTGTCCGACATTTGATTTACATCACCGTAAGTACCGGCATTGGCGGCGGCATTATCGTGGACAATCGTCTCCTTCTGGGACAGCATGGGTACGCGGCCGAAATTGGACATCACACGGTGAAAGCGGACGGTCCTCCCTGCAAGTGTGGCAACATCGGCTGTTTGGAAGCCTTAGCTTCGGGCACCGCCATCGCCCGCGACGCTCGTGTGGCCGTCGCCTCCGGGGAGAAGACCCTCCTGCGCGAGCACTGCGAGGGGAATATATGGCACCTTAACGCGACCCACGTGGTAGAGGCCGCCAACGCAGGGGACCCTGTGGCCATTCGGATTCTGGAACGCGCGGGCCACTACCTGGGGGTGGGCATCCTAAACCTCCTGCACATCTTTAACCCGCAGCGAGTGATCCTCGGAGGGGGGGTGATGAACGCGGGCGATTGGATCACCCGACCCATGTGGGCGGTGCTCCGTCAACGCGTCCAGGCCAGCTATCTGGAAGCCTGTGACATCGTGCCGGCTGCCCTGGGCGACAATGTGGGCATTCTGGGCGCGGCTGCCCTGGCACTGCACAAGGAGGTGTGAAGCCATGGATTTGGGCATCGTCGGCCTACCCAACAGCGGAAAGACCACCATCTTCAACGCGCTCACACGGGGCCAGATCGAACCGACCACGTACGCCTCCGGCCGCGTGGAGGTCCACACCGCGGTGGTAGACGTCCCAGACCCACGGTTGGACATGCTGGCCCAACTCATTCGTCCTCAGAAGGTTACCCACGCCCAAATCACCTATCACGACATCGCGGGCGTGGGAATCACCCAGGGAACACCCTCTCCCCAGCTGCTCAATCTTATCGCGGCCAACGACGCGCTGGTGCACGTGGTCCGGTGTTTCACCAATCCTGCCGTCCCCCATCCCCTCGGCACCGTGAACCCGGCCCGTGATCGCCAGCGGCTGGACGAGGAGTTCATCTTATCCGACCTGGCCATCGTGGAAAGCCGTCTGGAACGACTGGCCAAACAGAAGTACAAGGGCACTCCCCAGGAACGAGAACGGATGGCCAAAGAGGAAGCGCTTCTCCAGAAGCTTCACCCCATCCTGGCTGCCGGCCATCCCCTGCGCACCGTTTCCCTCTCCGCGGAGGAAATCCATCTCCTGCGGGGATACGCCTTCCTCAGCTTAAAACCTCAACTTATCATTTTCAACATCGACGACGACGGAGACGATCCCAGCGAGGAGTTAACGCCCCAATGGCCCCACACGCGCGGGCTGGCTTTGCGCGGTCGCCTGGAAATGGAATTAGCCCAAATGCCCCCGGAGGAAGCCGCTGAATTCATGGCCATGTTTGACATCCAAGAGCTGGGACTGAACCGCGTCGTACGGGCCTCTTACGAACTGATGGATCTCATCTCCTTCTTCACGGTAAGCGAAAAGGAAGTCCGGGCTTGGACCCTCCGGCGGGGAAGCACGGCCCTCGAGGCCGCCGACACCATCCACAGCGACATGGCACGTGGCTTCATCCGGGCCGAGGTCATCCGGTGGGACGAACTGGTGCGCATTGGCTCCCTGGCAGAAGCCCGTAAACAGGGAGCCCTCCGCCTAGAAGGAAAGGACTACATTGTTCAAGATGGCGACGTGCTTTACATCCGCTTCAACGTATAAGAGGCGAGCCTCAGGGCTTATGCTGCCTTCCGTCCAGGCCGTTATGACGTGGGTCATTGACATCGCCCTATCCCCTCAGGTACGAGAACGGGCGTAACCGGTGCGCGTCGTAAGGCCTCACAACCCTGGGGGAGGCGTATCATGACCGAATTGGATCTCACAGCCTGGCGCGAGCTGGACCGCAGGGCCACCCTGGCCCTTGATCCCCAGGAGGTTCGCACCCGCCCCGCCACGGAACGACGCTGTGATTTTGACGAAACAATTCTCGGCTTTACACCGGAAACCGTCATCAAGGAAGCCCGACGATGCTTGCAATGTCCCGCTCCCCAAGCGTGTGTGGAAGCCTGCCCGGTACACAATCCCATCCCAGAAATTCTCTGGCTGGTCGCGCACGGCGACTTCTTGGCCGCGGCATGGAAATACCGGGAAACCAGCAACCTGCCCGAAATTTGCGGCCGTGTGTGCCCACACCCTTGTATGAGCAGCGATGTTGTGGGCCGACGCAAGGCCCCCATCAACCTCGAGCGCATCGAGCAGTTCGTCATGGACTATGCAATCCAACATTACGGACACATCCCCACCCCCGAACCCGCGCCACCGACAGGATACTCTGTGGGTATCGTTGGGTCCGGACCTGCCGGCTTGGCCGCCGCCGAGCAGCTGGCACTGAAAGGTCACTCCGTGGTGGTATACGAACGCATGCCCAAGCCGGGGGGCTTGTTACGCTACGGCATCCCTAACTTTAAGCTGGACAAGCGCCGCGTCCTGGACCGGAAAATCCGCCAGCTGGAACAGCTCGGCATCGAATTTCGGTGCAACGTTACCGTCGGCAAGGACATCACGGTGGACGAACTCACACGCCGCCACGACGCGCTCTTTATCGCGGTGGGTACCTGGGTAGAGGCGCCGTTGAAGGTGCCGGGAGTCAACCTTGACGGTATCTACAAAGCGCTGGACTTCCTCATGCGGGCCAACGTGCCCCTGGAAGACCTTCCACCGGAAAAGCGCTCTCGGCCCAGGGTAGGGCGACGGGTGGCCATCATCGGAGGCGGTGATACTGCGACCGACTGTGCCCGGACGGCCGTACGTTTAGGCGCGGAAGAGGTCACCATCGTTTACCGGCGCAGCGCGGCCGAAATGCCCGGCACGTGGGAAGACCGACAACAAGCTCTGGAGGAGGGGGTACGCATCGAATACCTGACCGCGCCTGTACGCTTTCTCGGCAACGACGCAGGACAGGTGCGCGCCATGGAATGTGTGCGCATGCGCCTAGGAGCACCGGATGAAAGTGGCCGTCGTCGCCCTATTCCTATTGAAGGGTCTAACTTTATAATGAATGTGGACACCGTTATTCTGGCCATTGGCTTCTGGCCCGATCCGCTCATCGGGGAGACAACGCCTGGATTAAAAACGCACAAGTGGGGACTGATTGTGATCGATCCGGAAACCTGTCAAACAAGCCGCGAGGGAATATTCGCCGGCGGGGACGCGGTGCGCGGGCCCGACCTGGTGGTGGACGCGATGGCCGACGGTCGCCGGGCCGCGGAACACATCCACGCCTATCTCCTACGTCAGGGCTCCACCCGGACGTCCCCCCGCCTGACCACCGAAGGTGCACTGACACGCCTATGAATATCGTTCACACGTGGTATCAAGACTTGCAAACCGTCCTGGGATCGTTGCCGGTACGGGTGGAGGACGTGCGGGTAGGTGTGTTTTACACCGCCGTCCGGTTGGACACCGGCCACGCGGGGGTGGCTTTCACGCCCCGCGACCTCCAGGACACCGTATGTTGTCCACGCTCTGCGGCCGAGGCGCCCCCGGCCGGCCGCATGGCCGGAGAGGAGGCCTGGCAGCTGGCAACCTTTGCCTTCTCCCCCGTTCCACTGCGGCGCGCCGTGGGCGTCGCCACCCTGAACGCCCTCTCCGCCCTTGCCCTGGAGCGATATCCCCCATCCGGTGTGCGGAGTGTGCCGGGGCTGGACGCACTAGCCGCGGCTCAAGTGCAGCCTGATGAGCGGGTCGCGCTGGTGGGCGCGTTTGTTCCCTTCATTAAGGCCCTCAAAGGCCGCGTGGCCGCCCTGTGGATTGTGGACAAACATCCCGAAGCCCTGAAGCCCGATGAACGCCCCCTATGGCGGCCTCCCACCGCGGCCCAGGAAACCCTGGCCGCGGCCCAGGTGGTCATCATCACCGGCTCCACCCTGGTCGAGGGAGGACTGACCTCCCTCTTAGATGCAGCCCGCCGCGCACGCTGTGTGGTGTTGGCCGGCCCGACCGCGTCCCCCTGGCCGCCCACTTTCTTCGCCTACGGGGTGCACATCATCGGCGGCCTGCGCGTGCGGGATCCGGCAGGGCTTGTGCGTATCGTGGGCGAAGGAGGATCCGGCTACTTCTTCAGCCACGTCGCTGAAAAAGTGTGTTACATTCCCGAGAATTATCCCGAAAATTAGAGGAGGGAACGTGTCCCTACGGGTACGGTTTCCACTGCTGGCTATCGGTATGATCGCCCTGGTGACGGGCGTGTGGGCCGGGCTTGCCCGCTTGGGTTGGCCACTTCCTATGCCGCGCGTGTTCTGGCCCATACAGCACGGCCCCCTGATGATTTCAGGCTTTTTAGGCACTCTCATTGCCCTGGAACGCGCGGTGGCCTGGAAACGCCCCTGGACCTACGCGGGCCCGGCCCTGACGGCAGCCGGGGCGCTGGTTCTCTTGCTGACGGGACTGACCCCTGTGGCAGGCCCCCTGTTTATCCTCGGCAGCCTGGTGGTCGTAGTGATCTTCGTCCAAGTGTGGCAACACCATCCGGGCCTGCCTACCGCCCTGATGGGATTGGCCGCGCTCCTGTGGGTTGCAGGCAACATCGTGTGGTGGCGCACGGCTTCCCCTGTCCTGGCCACCCCCTGGTGGATCGGTTTTCTTGTGCTCACCATTGCGGGTGAACGCCTGGAATTGGGGCGCCTGCTCTTCCCTTCACCGTCGGTTCGCCACGCGCTGATAGCTGCAGTTGCTATGGTAACCATCGGTGTGCTCCTCAGCCTGTCTCGGTGGACCACCGGCATGCGCGTGATGGGCATCGGCCTTGTAGCCCTGGCCTTATGGCTCGGCCGGTTCGACATTGCCCACCGTACAGTACGACGTCCCGGCCTGCCACGCTTTGTAGCCATTGCCCTTCTCAGCGGATATATCTGGCTGGCCGTCAGCGGCATCCTCATGATGTTGTGGGATCCTACCACCGCGGGGTGGCCGTACGATGCGTTCTGGCACGCGATCTTCTTGGGCTTTGTGATGAGCATGGTGTTTGGCCATGCGCCCATTGTGTTCCCGGCCGTACTCGAACTTGACATGCCCTTCAGCCCCCGCATGTACGTGCCACTGATCATTCTGCACACGTCACTCCTCATGCGTCTCCTAGGGGACTTAGTCATCACGCCCGAGTGGCGTCTGTGGGGCGGTATGGGCAACGGGGTAGCGATTGCGCTCTTCCTCCTGAACATTCTGTACACGGTTCGCCGCGCGCGGAGGTAGTCCGATGCACCCGGTGTGGCACGCGCTCACGTCCACCGCGATCGCGGGTGGATGGGCACGATGGCGAGGACGGTTTCCCTGGGCATGGTGGTTGGCCAGTGTCCTGGTCGACGCGGACCATTTTCTGTGGTATGGTACTCGTACAGGAGACTGGCATCCGGTCAGGGTGTGGCGCGGTATCCACGACGAGAACGTACGCCAGGGCGCACGGGACATGCCTCTACACCGGTGGCCGGTGATCTTAGTCCTATTGGGCCTGGCGCTTCGCCATCGTCCGCTGCGAGCGTGGGCCGTCGGTCTCCTGACCCATCGCCTCCTGGACACGTGGAGCCGCTGGTGGCCCCGCCGGGTGTATCACCGCCGCCGACGGCGATATGCTCGCCTGTGGGCCCAGGTGGCTGCCCGTCAAGGTCGTCGGTGCGCGTGGTGTGGGACCGCGGAGGGTGCGCTGGAACTGCATCACCGCCGCCCCCGCTGGGCTGGGGGACAAGACAACGCGGATAACCTGGTCCTTCTTTGTCCGCCCTGCCACCGCCGAGCCCACGGCCGGGAAAAGATATCCCAATTCACACATGGTGACGCGCCCTCACGGCGTGTTTAAGACCGGATAATTGGGAGGAGAGCATCCGGAAATTCATGGCGCTCTCCGGGAGGATAAATTCCATGCCGCGTGTCACTCGGTGGTTAGTACGGTCCTCATTGGTTTACCTTGTCCTAGCCCTGCTCGCGTGGTGGGCCCTGGCCGCCCAACGTGCAGGCTGGTTACCGGCCACCGTTGCAGCATGGGCCCCCGCGTACCTCCACCTCTTTGTGGTGGGATGGCTGACGCAACTCATCTTTGGCGTCGCCCACTGGATGCTACCCATGTACAGCAAAACCCAGCCTCGAGGGCGGGAGGAACGCCTGTGGGCAGCTTGGGCAGCACTCAACCTTGGCTTGATCCTGCGGGTGGCCACCGAGCCGCTGGCCGCCCGCGCGCCCGGCAGCGTGTGGGGCGTACTACTGGTTCTCTCGGCTGTCCTGCAATGGGCAGCCGCCCTGCTGTTCGTCATTAACACCTGGCCACGGGTACGCCCGCGGCGGTCGTAAATCCTACGAAAATCGCCAGAAGGAAGGACCATGCCCAAACTAAGCGTATGGTTTGTGCGCTCGGCCTTAGTCCACCTGATGGTGGGATTCACCATCGGCGCCCTTGTTCTCGTCCAGAAAGGCACAGGAAAACTTCCCTGGAGCTGGGCTCTCCTTGGCTGGCACGTGGATACGCTTCTGGTGGGCTGGATGACACAACTGGCTATGGGCATCGCATACTGGATTCTCCCCCGCTTCGGTACCCGACGGGGCAAGGTGGGCTTCGCTTTGGCTGCGTGGGTTGCGGTGAACGCGGGGGTTCTCGGAAGCGGCGTAGTCCTTCTGGCCCAGGCACCGACGAGCTGGCTGGCGCTCACCCGAGGCAGCGAAGGACTAGGAGTTGTGCTCTTTGCCCTTCACGCGTGGCCCCGCGTGAAGCCGGCCATGACCGCCGAGGAGCGCACGTCGTCTTCTTGAGCCTATGAGGAACATAGTTGTGAATGGCGGAGACTGTATCAGTTTAGGAGGATGCGTTGTCCCTTCTCTATCCACCCCGCCCCATCCCCGCCCAGAATCACCGCTTGGATATGCCGCACATCCCAATCTGTCTCTTATACACATCG
>WFWT01000089.1 GCA_015490995.1 Anaerolineae bacterium
GGGGTGGGTGTACTTTGTCCACGAGGGACGCTTGTACCGCCAGCGCGTCGAGGCGGGTTTGCCCGAACCGATAACTCCCCAGTTTGGTGCCCTGGCAGCGCCTGCAGTTTCTCCGGATGGCCGGTGGGTGCTGTTTGTCCACTCCTATGAGGACGAGGATGTCATCGCGGTGGTCGACGCGGCCGGGATGCAGTGGCCTCAGCGCCTGGTGCGCGGCGCAGATTTCTACGCGTATCCCGTGTGGCATCCTGAGGGAGACCTGATTGCGTGGATTGAGTGGGATCATCCTAACATGCCCTGGGATGGCGCTCAGCTGTTCCTGGGGGTGCTGACATCCACGCCCCCTCGGGTGGAAGAGCGGCGATGGGTCGCCGGCGGACCGACTATTCCCGTCAGCCAGCCGCAGTTCTCGCCGGATGGCCGTTATTTGAGCTACATTGTCACCGAAGATGAGTGGGATGCTCTGGTGCTTTATGACCTGACCACGGGGGAACGTCGTATCCTCTTCGGCGGGGATGGCGTGGTGTTACATGATCCGGCGTGGGTGCAGGGGGTTCGCACGTACGGTTGGGCCGAGGGGGGGGATGCGGTGTATCTTCGCCGGAACGAAGGCGGGCGGGCAGTGCTGGTGCGCGTTACCGTTCCCGCGGGAGAAGTGGAAGCGATCCCTGTAGAGCCTTATACGTGGTTCCAGCAACTTACACCTTTTCCCCGTGGACGCACTATCGCAGCCATTGCATCATCGTCCCGCGTCCCGCCGCGGGTGGTGGTGTGGAACGGTCAGCGGTGGCACGTTCGAGCGCGGACGGCTTCCGAGGTGGTGCCCATGGACGACTTGGCCGAGCCCGTGTCCCTCAGCTGGCAGGCCGCGGACGGCACACGCGTGTACGGGTTATACTATCCACCTACGAATCGACGCTTTCGCGGGAAGGGGGCGCCCCCGGCCATTGTGAACATTCACGGTGGGCCTACGTCACAACGGGTGATGAACTTCAACGCGGACGCACAGTTTTTTACCAGTCGGGGGTGGGCGTACCTGGAGGTAAACTACCGGGGAAGCACGGGATATGGCCGGTCATACATGGAAGCGTTGAAGGGCCACTGGGGGGAGTATGACGTGGAGGATGCAGTGGCCGCGGCCCGCGTCTTGGTGGAACAGGGGCTCGCGGACCCCAAGCGATTGGTCATTAAAGGCGGCAGTGCCGGGGGATACACCGTGTTAAACGTGCTTATCCGTCATCCTGGGGTGTTCAAAGCCGGCATTTGTTTGTATGGGGTCAGTAATCTCTTCACCCTGGCCGCGGATACCCACAAGTTCGAGTCTCATTATCTGGATTCCTTGGTCGGCCCGTTACCCGAAGCGGCAGAAAAGTACCGGGCCTGGTCCCCTGTGTTCCACGCCGACCGCATTCGCGATCCCATCGCTCTCTTTCAGGGCACGGAAGATAAAGTGGTGCCCCCAGAGCAGACAGAGAGCATCGTACAGGTGTTACAGGCGAATCGGGTTCCTCATGTGTATCACCGGTTCGAAGGGGAAGGCCACGGTTGGCGTCGCGCGGAGACCATCGAGACGTACTATCGAGAGGTGCTCGACTTTCTTCGCCGGTATGTGTTGTACGCGTGAGGTCGGTCTGCCGGGGCCGGCTGATGGTCGCGCGGCGACGCGCGCAGAACGTGTCCACTGTGTCGTCCACAACGAACGAATGAGGAAGCGTACATGGTCACCGCGGCTTATCGGGACCTGGTTACCCACCACGTGACCTGGGCGGAGATCGACCTGGATGCACTTCAGGCGAATGTGCGCGCCTTGAAGGCATGGGTAGGCCCCCGTGTTGAACTGATAGCGGTGGTCAAGGCTAACGCGTACGGTCATGGCGCGGTGCCGGTGGCTCGAGCAGCGCTGGCAGCGGGGGCCACCCGGCTTGCGGTCCACCGGTTAGAGGAGGGGATCGCGCTCCGGCAGGCGGGAATTACCGCGCCTGTACTGCTGCTGGGATATGTACCGTTGGCAGCGGCAGCCCTCGTAGCGCGCTATCGGTTGACCCCTACGGTTATTACCCTGGAGTTTGCCGAAACCCTGGCTGCATGTGCGGAAGCGCCCTGTCCCGTTCACGTGAAGGTGGACACGGGCATGGGGCGATACGGTCTTTTGCCAGAAGAAGTTCTGGACTTCATACGTGCTCTGCGGCGTATCACCGGTGTGACGGTGGAAGGCATTTACACCCATTTCGCCACTGCCGACGAGGCTGACCCGGCCTTCATGCACCGTCAATTTGAGATCTTTCAAACTATACTGGACCGCTTGCAAAAGGCGGGTATATGTCCGCCGTTAAAGCACGCGTGCAACAGTGCGGCGCTGTTGCGCTTTTCCGCTGCCCACCTGGACGCGGTACGGCCGGGCATTGCACTCTACGGCATGTGTCCGTCGGAGGCATGGCCGATGCCTGTGAGGCTGCAACCGGTGTTGACGCTGAAAAGCCGCGTCACCCGGGTGCGGGTCCTGTCCCCAGGAAGTAGCATTGGATACGGCCGTACCTTTATTGCCCGTCGGCCCACTCGGGTTGCCCTGGTACCTGTTGGTTACGGTGATGGGTACCACCGTTCGCTCTCCAATCAGGGATGGGTTTTGGTGCGCGGCTGTCGAGCCCCCGTGGTGGGACGGGTGAGCATGGATCAGATTGTGGTGGATGTGACGCACATTCCGGGGGTACAGCTGGAAGAGGAGGTGGTTCTGATCGGTGCGCAGGGGGAAGAGGCCATCACGGCCGAAGAGGTGGCACGGTGGGCAGGTACCATCAATTATGAGGTCACTACCGCGTTGTTGCCCCGGGTGGCCCGTATCTACCGGTGGCGGGGGCGGTGGTATCGTGCCGAGGATGAAGTGCTGGCGGATGATGGGGAGAGTTAGGGCGCGGGGGAGGTGGGGGAGCCTGAGGTTTCGTTTGTTTCCCCTTGTAACCAGGCCGGACCGCTAAGGGGGGCGGTGAGTGCGCTCTGGGTGGGACGTGGAGAGCGTCGGGCTTGGCCTTGGGCCGCGCGTAGTTCCTCTATCATGCCGAGCTCTTCGAAAAGGGTGACCGCTCGGAAGTGACAATCCACAGCCCAGGCTACCCGGGCGGCCCGATCGTACAGGCGGCGCAGGCTGAGATAGGTGCGGGCCAAGTCAGGGCGGGCCCGCACCTGGCGCAGGATCGTTACGCTACGTACCAGCCGTGCTTCCACTGCCGGCCAATCGGGGTGGGGCAGGGCACTGAGGATGTCGGCTTCCAAGCGCAAAGTTACGGCTATGGCCCACCGGTCGCCAGCTTGTTGAGCCAAGGTGTGCGCTTGTCGTACTGCTGTTAGGGCGTCGCCGTACGCCTGGTGATGGTAATAAATTTGTGCTAGAAAGTAATGGGGCAGGTAGATCAGTACCCGATAGTTTTCTTCCTGTGCACGTTGGAGCACTTCCTGCAAGGTTGCTGTCGCGTCCTCCCGGTGGCCCATCATGCCGCGCGCGTACGCGTGAACCGCTTGAGCCATGAAGTACACGGGGGTAAAAGGCAGGTCGCCGATACGCTCCAAGGCCTGATGGGCCAAGCTCTCGGCCAGGGGCCATTGCCGACGTTCCGCGTGCACGAACGCACAGTGCATATAAGCAAGGGCTTGGTTAGATGTGCTGGGTTGGGTTTCGGCAAGGGTGATGGCCCGTTGGGCGGCTTCCAGCGCGTGGGTCCAGTGACCGAGGCGAGCCCACGCGACGGCCAGGTAGCTCCACACGACCACTTGGCGCGGGTCGTCGGTGTCCACTTCGTCGAGATGACGCCGTAAGGCCATGACCGCGTCGTCGAAGGCGGAGAGTACGATGGCGGTACGACCCAGCATGCGGAGTGCGGCTGCGTAAATGTCGGTGTGGTGGGCGCTCTGGGCCCAGCTCAGCGCCGCGCGGGCATGGTCCTGGGCCGCTTGGGGGTTGCCCCGTTGCCAGAACGTCTGCGCCAGGCGCAGGAGCACCCGGGCCAACCGGACAGGATCCCCCAACCGTTCCGCCAGGCGGCGCGTTTCCTCAAGAAGGGGTAACGCCTCTTCTGTAAGGCCGCTGAGGTTGTAGGCTTGCGCTAGATGTAGGTTTACATCCACTCGGGCGACGTCTTCGTCCGGACCACCGGGGGGATGCTGTCGCCAGATGCGCAGGACTTCCAGGGCGCACGCGCGCGCTTCGTGATAAGAGCGTACCCGGAGTGCGTCTTCCGCTGCCTGGATGAAAAAGGGAAGCGCCCGGTAGGGTTGGTCGCTGGCCGCGTAATGGTAAGCGATGGTGGCAGCCGGCACATCCTCACTGTGGGCCAGATGTTCCGCCATGCGTCGGTGAAGCCAACGCCGCCGTGCGGTGGAGAGTTCGTTGTACACCACCTGCCACACCAGTGTATGCGAGAAGGTATATCCGTGGTGGGTCTCGGTGACCAGCCCCCGCTGTAACCACTCGTCCAGCGCGCTGAGGAGTGTGGCTTCCTCCACTTCGGCCAGGCGGGCCACCTGAGAGATGGTGAAGGTGCGGCCGGCTACCGCGGCAACCTGGAGTAGGCTGCGATGAGTTTCCGGCAGGACGTCCAGGCGGGATTCGATGACATGCCGCACGCGTTCCGGCAGCGAAAAGTCGGTCCCCCGAGCCGTCCGAAACCAGAGTTGGCGTTTGGGTACCAGCGTCAGCGCGCGGGCTGTTTCTATGATGAAGAGAGGATTCCCTTCGGTGAGCGCGTACAGGCGTTTGAGGGTGGGCGCGTCGACATTAGGGCCTAGTAGTGCACGCACCAGGGCATAGGTTTCCTTCCGCCCCAGGCGTGACAGGACCCGATGGTGTGTGAACGTTGTGCGCTGAAGGCGACGCCAGATGCTCCGGTTAGGCTCCGCGAGGTGCTCGCTGCGTAAGGATAATACCAAGTATACAGGCACTTCCGGGGTCAAACGTCGGGCCAGATAAGCTATCGCCTGCCATGTAGGATGGTCGGCCCAGTGCGCTTCGTCCAGCCAAATAACGAGGGGACGTTCTTGGGCCAGGGCATGGAAGATGGCTTCCAAGCCCTCCAGGATAATCCAGTGGTCCACCGGGGTTGAACCCGGGGAAGGGAGAGACAGGGCATTCGCTGCCGGTATACCGGGCAACAGGTAGGCGATCGCCCATGTCCATCGCTCCTTGGCAGGCAGTTCTGCCCAGGGAATGGCCTCCGCGTGTTCTTGCAACATCGCTTTGAGGGGGTGATAGGGAATGATGTGTTCAAACTCACCTGCTTCTGTGGTCATGATCCGAAAGGTGGCAGGCAGCTGGGTGAGCCACTCGGAGATAAGGCGTGTTTTGCCGATGCCGGCTTCCCCTTCGATGAGGATCAGCGCGCCCGGGTGAGAGCGTGGGTTCAACAGGCTGTGCAGCCATTGCAAATCGGCCTCCCGGCCGATCAGCGGGGGGGAGGAGCGTGTTGACCGGGTAGGAGGGGGAGGTGCGTTGGAC
>WFWT01000090.1 GCA_015490995.1 Anaerolineae bacterium
GGCCGCTGCCCGCCCCCACCACCAGCGCGGCCCGTCCTGACAGGTCAAAGAGAGCCTTATAGTCCACCATGTGCCCCCCTCATTTTACGCCGGTCCTTCGCGCCGGCGGAATGACCTCATCTCCCCCTGCTTGCCGCGCCGTGAACTATTCTTCCTCCAACTTCAAGACACTCATGAACGCTTCCTGCGGGATCTCCACATGTCCCACCATCTTTAACCGTTTTTTGCCTCGCTTCTGCTTTTCCAGCAACTTGCGCTTACGGGTCACATCCCCGCCGTAACACTTGGCAAGCACATCCTTGCGCAACGCCTTGACCGTGGCGCGGGAGATCACTTTCTTGCCGATAGCCGCCTGAATGGCCACGTCAAAGAGCTGCCGAGGAATGACGTCCTTCATCCGGGAGACCAGCTTCTGCCCCTTGCGGTAAGCGTCATCCCGGTGAACGATTACCGAGAGGGCATCCACCGGCTGTCCGGCTACCAGGATGTCCAGCTTGACCAGGTCACCAGGGCGGTACTCCAAGAACTCATAGTCCATGGACGCGTAGCCCCGGGAACGGGCTTTTAACTCGTTGTAGAAATCCACCAGAATTTCGCTCAGGGGGATCTCGTACACCAGCAACACTCGGCGCTGATCAATGTAATCCTGGCGCTTAAAAATCCCCCGCCGTTTCATCACCAGGTCCATCATAGGGCCGATGTATTCCACGGGAGTGTAAATTTCTAGGCGCACCCATGGTTCCAGAATCGCCTCGATGCGTGTCGGCTCAGGTAACTGGGCCGGACTGTGAATTGTCAGCTCCTCACCGGTGGTGGTGCGCACCTTATAAGCCACCGAAGGGGCAGTAAAGAGCACATCCAGTCCATACTCCCGTTCCAGCCGCTCCTGTACGATCTCCATGTGGAACATGCCCAGGAACCCGGCCCGAAATCCAAAACCGAGCGCTTGCGACGTTTCCGGTTCAAAGGTCAAGGCAGCATCGTTGAGCTGAAGCTTCTCCAAGGCATCACGCAAGGCGTTATAATCGTCGCTTTCCACAGGGTAGATGCCGGCAAACACCATGGGTTTGAGACGTTTGTAACCGGGAAGAGGCGCGGGCGCGGGGTGTGCTGCCTCGGTGATGGTGTCACCCACGCGCGCGTCGCGCACCGATTTCAGGCCCGTAGCGACGTAACCCACCTCTCCCGGACCCAGCACACCGGTAGAACGCATGTCCGGCGCGAAAATGCCGATCTCCACTGGCTCGAAGTCAGCTCCGGTGCTCATCATGCGCAAGAGCGCGCCCATGCGAAGCACCCCATCCACCACCCGTACGGAAGCGACCACTCCCTTGTAGGGGTCATATTGGGAATCAAAGATCAAGGCCCGCAAGGGGCCCGCCGGGTTGCCCGACGGCGGAGGAATCCGTTCTACCACGGCCGCCAGTACCTGCTCCACGTTGGTGCCTTCCTTGGCGGAAATGCGAATGACCTCTGCCTCGTCCACCCCTAACAGCGCAGCCACCTCCGCCGCCACTTCGTCCGGTCGTGCGGCCGGCAGGTCGATCTTGTTCACCACCGGTATGATTTCGAGGTCCTGTTCCAGAGCCATGAACAGGTTGGCCAGCGTCTGCGCTTCAATACCCTGACTGGCATCGACGACCAAAATCGCGCCTTCACACGCGGCCAGGGCACGGCTGACCTCATACGTGAAGTCCACATGGCCGGGCGTGTCGATAAGGTTCAGCTCGTAGGTTTGTCCATCCGGCGCACGGTAAATCATCCGCACCGGTGATGCCTTGATGGTCACCCCGCGCTCTCGTTCCAGGTCCATGCTATCCAAGACCTGCTCCTGCATCTCGCGCGGGTCAACGGTCCCCGTGAGCTCCAATAAGCGATCTGCCAGAGTAGACTTGCCGTGGTCCACGTGCGCAATGATGCAAAAGTTGCGAATACGTTCTTGAGGGAAGGTTGATGTCCTTGTCTCGGTGGTCTCCACAGGCAGCACGTCCTCGTTCATGGTCCGTCCGCCTCACTTTGGTGCATGTTCGGTCACATCCGGATGTTCACGCGCCCCGGGAAAACAAGCTTCCACTCCGCCTGTGCCTACAGTATAATGCCTTTCGCGGGCAACGCCGAAAAGCACCGTTCACTGCCGGCAGAATCCCGGGGGGTGACGTCGTTCATGTCACCTGTGAGATAGGGGCGGATGCTAGGCCAGGAAATGCGCTACACCAAGGCGAGGAGCCGGAGAAGGGAGCCACACACGGAAAAGGGCGGCCGCCCGGGACACACGGCCGCCCCTTCCGGGGGGATGAGCCGGAGGTCGCTATCTATTCTCAACCACGTTGGGGCTAACGGCGCACACGCATGTCGGCCACCCAGGTCCACATGAGCAGCACAATTAACCCGGCCAAAATGAGAAATTCCATCCCACCCCTCCTCGACACCCGACATTCACGTGGGCTCAGTACCATTACAACATACCTAGATGAACATTGCATGAAATACAGGCGATGCCATGTGACAAAATGTTCACCAACCCCTCTTTTAACACGGTTTACTGTGTCCGGGGAGCAACGCACGGTCCTGGTTGGACCGAGGATGGCTCAACCCAGCGGAGAGGATATAACCCTCACCTATTATGACGCATCAGGGTGGAAAAGGTTCCGCAATGTTACGTGTTTTGTTTGACGGTCGTGTGCTGAACGACCATTTCCCCGGTATCGGTCGCTACGCGTTTCACCTTCTCGAAGCGTTGGTCGCCCGCGACGACGTTCACATCACATTATTGCTGAATCCTAACAGTGTAAACACCCGATTTGCCCTCGCGTCACTCCCTGTGCGCACTTTATTCTTTCCGTTTTCACCCTTTCACATCTTTGGGCAGCTGGCGATGGTGCACCTGTTGAGGAGATATCAACAGGCGGCGTTCGACCTGTACCACGCTCCGTATTACATTTATCCCTACCTCCTGTCCATGCCCGTGGTCGTTACCGCGTACGATACTATTCCCCACCGCGTGCCGGACGCGTTCTCACCGGCACGCCGCTTGCTGATTCGGTGTTTGAAAACCGTAGCATTTCGACGGGCCCAACACGTGCTGGCCATCTCCCGGTGTACTGCCGCGGACTTGGAACGATTTTACGGGGTCCCGGCAGAACGTATCACCGTCACCCCCCTGGCACCCGCGCCCCACTTTCGTCCCCTTCCTGACAGCGCCCAGGAGGCGTTTCGGCGGCGGTATGGTTTACCCTTACGCTATGGGGTATACGTGGGCAGCGCTAAAGGGCACAAGAATCTCCCTTTTCTGTTCAAGGTATGGGAGAGCTTCGCCCGGACAGTGGGAGACGAACCTCCTTGCCTGGTCATCGTGGGTCCCGAGGGAAAACACGCCGTCCTTCCTCCGGGAATACGATATTTAGGTTTTCTGCCGGAGGCGGAGTTGCCCTCCCTATACGCCGCGGCGCGGGTCTTTCTGTTCCCATCTCGCTGGGAAGGGTTTGGATTGCCCCCGTTGGAGGCGATGGCATGTGGGACCCCTGTCCTGTGTAGCGATATCCCTCCCCTTCAGGAGACGGTAGGCGACGGTGGCCAGCTGTTGCCGTTACACGACGTCACCCCATGGGTCGACGCGTTACACGCGCTGTGGTTCAAGGACGCCGAACGGGCGTTCTGGAGGGCGCGTGCCCTCCGCCGAGCTCAGAGTTTCTCCTGGACACACACGGCCGAAAGGACGGTCGCTGGATACCGAGCAGCTAAGTCCTCTTAACCCCAAACATCCCCCGCAAAGGAAAAGGCAAGGGAACCGCGCTTGACAGAGATGCCCTTTCCCTTGTATGGTTATCTATCCCAAGAGAGCGGAGGGCATCGGTGTACCCACGTCCTCGTCCCCTTGTTTCCGAGCGCTCTCATCCTAAATTCAGAGGGTTTCCAGGACGCCAAAGTTATCCCTACACAGGACGGGCACCGGGAAATGAAGGAGCTCTCATTTTGGCACCGGGTTGAACGGTGGATTCGCGGGTTTGTGTACGGCGCGGCTCAATCGTGGGTGATGGCTCCCTTGCACCTGCGCCGCCGCGAGGACCTGGAACGTATGTGGATAACCATGATGTTCAGCGAACTGGCCGGCGCCCCACTGGCACCACCAGACCTGCGGCTACGGCTGTTGCCCTACTTGGTGCCGCACATTTTGTACTGGCGGCACCGGTTAAGCTTGTGGGATGAACAAATGGAAACGACCCACTTTCAACACCTGGGCCATTAACCCCATGGGCCCCATTGTGGTAGACATTTCCCCCGCGGTCAACAGCAAAGCCGGGCTGGGCAGGTATGCCCACGCCTTGGTTCAGCACCTACAACACACGTGGGTTGGCCCTTGGCTACACCTGTTCTACAACCGCCGACCGGGAGGAGCCCTTCCCGCCGACGTGGCTCACTTGCCCGCCCGCCGGGTGAGCCTCGGTTACAAACCGTGGCGGCTTTGCGTGTGGGCGGGCCATCTTCTCCACGTGCCGTTTGACAGACTGTTGCCGCGGGACACGGTGTTATTCCACGCCACCGAACATTTACTGCTCCCCCTCAGGACGGCCACCGTGCTCACGGTACACGACCTGATCTTCGAGCATTTTCCTCAGTTTCACAAGCCCCTAAACTACTTCTTTCTCAAACGTGCCATGCCTCTCTTTGTGCGGCGGGCTACGGCCATCATTGCGGTGTCCGAGACAACCCGCCGAGATCTCTGTCGCCGATATGGGGTCTCGGCCGAGCGGGTGTACGTCGTGCCTGAAGCGCCCGCTCCCCACTTTCGTCCACCACCGGCGTGGCAGGTGCAGCGGGTCCGACAACACTATGGCCTACCTCCACGGTATCTCCTCACCGTAGGTACTATCGAGCCCCGTAAGAACTTCACCCGCCTTCTCCGCGCGTTTGAGAGTTTGGTCACGCGTGGATTGGTCGACGCGCTGGTCATCGCGGGGCAACGGGGCTGGTTGGCCGGCTCCTTTTTTCAGGCATTGGCCGAAAGTCCGGTGCGGAACCAAGTGCATTTGCTGGGTTATGTGCCCGATGAGGACCTGCCCGCCTTATACGCGGGGGCCACGCTCTTTGTGCTTCCCTCCCTTTATGAGGGATTTGGGTTGCCTTTGCTGGAAGCGATGGCCTGTGGCACACCGGTGGCCGCAGCGCGGGCGGGGGCGTTACCGGAGGTGGGCGGAGACGCAGCGTGGTACTTCGATCCCCACACGGTAGAAGCTATCGAGGAGGCCCTGCACCGCTGCCTGACGGACACGACCCTACGTCAGGAGCTGATCCAACGGGGGCGAGTACGGGCGGCCCGTTTCTCATGGCAAACCACCGCGCAACGGACGGCGGAGGTTTACGCCCAGGTGTTCACCCCAACATCCTAAGCGTCCCGACTCGATATCAACCTTCGGCCGGGAAAGCCCGTCCCTCAAAGCTCTCCAAGCGTTGTCGAAACTCGGGGGATACGGGCACCGTGGTTTGTTGGCCATAATCGTACATCACCTGGACACTGGTCGCCTCGGCCACCAGACGGCCGCTGTGCCCTTCCCGCAACTCGTAGGCGAAGTGGAAGGATTTACGTCCCACGCGCGTCACCCGGACGCCGACGTATACTGTCTCCCCCAGCACCAGCGGGCTGCGAAAGTCAATGGATACATGAGCCAGGATAAAGTTAAAGTCCCGCGGGTGTGTCAACCCCATCAGCTCTCGGTAATAGGCGAGCCGTCCCATTTCCAAGTACGTAAGGTAGACCGCGTTGTTCACGTGCCCCATCGCGTCCAGGTCGCGGAAACGCACCTGTACAGGCACTACAACTCGAAAGCGGTCCCGCAGCATCGCTTCGCCGGGCGGGGTCATTGTTCACCTCCTCCTTAATCTTAACAGGTGTCATGGTCTGTACCGGCGCCGAGGAGGCCGGGCTGGCGTGAGCCACAACAGCGCCGCGGCGGTGAACACCACCCCAAGCACGCCCACACCACACAGAAGGGCAAGGCCCAAAACCACCGGCCACACGGGCAAAGTGGTGACCGGGGCAGAGGACTCCCCGGGGGACACCGGAGACGTTAGGGGTGAAGTCAAGGGAGCTGCGGTGGGCGGTGGACCCTGGCGCGGGCGAACCATCGGGGGAAGGAGGAAAGGCCAGGGTGTAGGGGTAGGGGTGGGGGTACTTGTCACCGTAGGGGTCGGAGTGATGGTAGGCGTGGCAGTGGGATAGGGGGTCCACGTCCAGGTG
>WFWT01000091.1 GCA_015490995.1 Anaerolineae bacterium
TACAACCCGCTCTTTATCTACGGCGGTGTCGGGCTGGGTAAGACCCACCTGCTCCACGCTATCGGTCACCGCGCAGCGGCCCAGGGATACCGGGTGTTATACGTCACCTCGGAAACCTTCACCAACGAGCTGATCAACGCCATCCGCTCCAAGACCACCGACAAATTCCGTAACCGTTATCGTAATGTGGACGTATTGCTCATCGACGACGTGCAGTTCATTGCGGGGAAAGAGAGCACCCAGGAAGAATTCTTCCACACCTTTAACGCGCTGCACAGCGCGAACAAGCAGATTTGCCTGACCAGTGATCGTCCCCCTCGCGAGATCGCGACCCTTGAGGAACGACTGCGCTCCCGCTTCCAGGGGGGCATCATTGTGGACATTCGCCCGCCCGATTACGAGACTCGGGTAGCCATTCTGCGCTCCTGGACCGCGGAACGGGCTATTACCTTCCCGGATGATGTGCTCCACTACATTGCCCAACAAGTGGCCAGTAACATCCGGGAACTCAACGGCGCGTTTAACCGGGTGGTAGCGCAGGCCGAGTTGATGGGCACCCCCATCACGCTGGCGCATATCCGGGAGCTGCTGGAGGACATGATTGCGCCTGAGACTACCCTCACACCGGAAGGCATTCTACGCGCGGTGGCCGTGTACTTCCAGGTCGACCTGGAGGCGCTCCGGGGTAAAAGCCGGAAACGGTCGGTTGCCTGGCCCCGCCAGATAGCCATGTACCTCCTCCGGCAGGAGACGTCCCTCTCCCTGCCCCAAATCGGCCAGTGGATGGGAGGACGGGACCACACCACGGTGATGCACGGCTGTGAAAAGGTGGCCCGCGAAGTGGCACGTCAACCCCAGCTTCAGCGCCAACTGGCGGAGATTCGCGCCCTGGCCGAACAGTACAGCCGGGAAACGTCCTCCCTCCCCCCAACGCGGGCGCTTTCCGCATCGTAACGGCACCTGCGGGACGGAGCACCCGGCATATGCCGCCGGTTCCACCCGCGCGGGCATTTTAAGAGGCCTCTGAAGCGGGCTCCTCCTCTACCGGGGGCAACGCTTCTGCACGGAAGGGCTCCTCCGGTGCTTCCCCTTGCATGTACAGGTTGCCGCTGAAGTATCCTCCCTCGTCCAGAAGGAAGGACCGCACGTGCAACTCTCCCCAAACTCGGCTACCGGCAAGGAGCTCCACCCGGTCCGCTTTAATCGTCCCTTTGTACGCGCCGGCGATGGACACCACCTGAGCTTCGATGTCTGCCTGCACGCGCGCGTCTTTAGCAATAATGACGTTGCTCGTGGACACAATGCGTCCTCCCTCCACCACACCATCTACCCGCACGGTGCCGTCCGCCCGCAGCGTTCCCTGAAAGGTGGTGAGAGGGCCGATGATCGCTTCAATGTGGTCGGGAGCAGGTCGCTTATCCTTACCGAACATGCTATCCTCCTCGGCGATGATCCTGGTGCTGTGGTAACGTGCCCTCTTGGGGTGATGTTTTATGTCAGCCGCAACAGGGGGGATACCGATTCCCCTGCGTGAACGCGCTTGATCACCTCCGCCAGGAGCGATGCTACCGAGACCACCCGCACTTTAGGATGGCACTTTTCGGGGCGCAGGTGAATGGTATTGGTGACCACCACTTCTTTAATGGCAGGATGTTCCAGGCGCTCCAGCGCGCTGGGTAAGAGCACGGGATGGGTAACAGCAAGGTACACTTCCGGCTGGGCCCCTGCTTCCAGCAGGGCATCCACTTGGGTCAGCACGGTGCCGCTGGCGATGATGTCATCGATGATGATGGGGATCTTGCCCTCGATGTCCCCTACCACGTGCGTCGTTTGCGCTTCCTCCACCCCTTCGCGGCGCTTATGCATGATGACCAGGGGCAGGTTGAGGGCTTCCGCGTACTTACCGGCCAGCTTGGCGCGACCGACATCGGCTGCCACAATGGCCGCGTTGCGGAACTTCTCATCGCGAAACTGCTCGGCCAGAATGGGCACGGCCGAAAGTGGGTCCACCGGAATGTTGAAAAATCCCTGGATGGCCGGGTTGTGGATGTCCACGTAAATGACCCGGTCCGCGCCCAGGCTTTCCAACATGGTAGCGACCACTTTCGCGCTGACGGCCTCGCGCCCCCGGGCCATGCGGTCCTGACGCGCGTAAGGGAAATAGGGGGTGACCACCGTGATGCTGTGGGCCGACGCGCGACGGAAGGCGTCCACGTACAGAAGGAGTTCCATCAAATGCTCGTTCACCGGTTCCGAACAGGACTGAATGATGAAAACATCCTGACCGCGCACCACCTCGTCGATCATCACGTGGATTTCACTGTCGGGTAACCGGGTCGTGGTGGCACGTCCGAGCTTGATGCGCAGGTGGCGGGCGACTTCCTCAGCCAGGGGACGGTTCGCGCTGCCGCTGAAAATACGCAGTGGATGGGTGGCAATGGCAGTGCTCCCTGTGCGAAAACGGTTCATGGGTTACCCACCCCCTCTGTTGACCGGGATGTGTTGTCCGGGGGTATTATAGGTGAGAGGCGCCCCCCCACCAAGGGGCAAGTGCCGTGTGGCGGGTACACCCTCTTTGGGGCAGGCGAAGGGGAGTTGCTTGGTTATTCGTCCAGGTTGCAGTATACTGAACCGAGGGATGCACACAGCGCTCGGCCCGGCGGGCCACGAGCGACTCTTGACCGTGGAGGTGTCCCCGTGCGTGTGGTGTGCCTGCAAGAGAACCTGGCCAAGGGCCTCTCCGTAGTGAACCGGGCGGTATCCTCGCGTACAACCTTGCCGGTCCTCCAGAACGTCCTCCTGCAAGCCGAAGGCCCGGGCAACCTCAAACTTGCCGCCACCAACTTGGACTTGGCCATCACGTGCTGGATAGCCGCGCAAGTCGAGGAGGAGGGTGCGACCACCGTTCCCGCCCGCCTCCTTACCGACTTTGTCAGCACGTTGCCTACCGGCCCCCTCCAGATGGCCCTGGACGTCCGCACGCAGACGTTGCACCTCATGTCCGATCGCACGCAGGCGGACTTTCGGATCACGGACGCGGCGGATTTTCCCGTTATCCCCTCCGGGGATGGGGATGTGGCCCTTACCTTGGCCCCTCATAGCTTGCGCCAGGCCATTGCACAGGTTGCCTTTGCCGCCAGCACCGATGAGACCCGTCCCACCCTGACCGGCGTGTACATTACCGCGGACGAAGGCCGACTAGTGTTCGTGGCAACCGACGGATACCGGCTTGCTATGCGGACCATCCCCATGGAGGAGATGACGGGTGAGCTGGGGGTCATTGTGCCGGCCCGTGCGTTGAACGAACTTGCCCGCATCATGGCGGACGCGGACACGGAACAGAACGCGTCCCTCTCCGTGACCCCTGAACGTAACCAGGTGGTCTTTCAAGTTCCCGGCAAGGGCACCCACGACAGTAAAGGGGCCTTCCAGCAGGTAGAACTGATTGCCCAGATCATCGATGCGACATACCCCAATTACAAGGCGATTGTGCCCACCGACTGGGAGACGCGCACTGTGCTGCCCACCCAGGAGTTCCACCAGGTGGTTCGACGTGCCTATCTCTTTGCCCGGGAAGCCTCCAACATCATTCGTCTACACATTACACCGGGCGAACCCGGCACGGTGGCGGTGTACGCGGGGTCCGCGGATTACGGCGAGCATCGGGCCGAGCTGGACGCGATGGTCGAGGGGGTGGAGATCGAATTGGCCTTCAACGGACGGTACTTACTGGATGTGCTTCAGGTACTGGATAGTCCTCAAATGGTCCTGGAAACCACCCAAGCCACACGTCCCGGTGTGATCCGGCCGGTGGGCACGGGGCCGGAAGAATTCGTTTACGTGCTCATGCCGATGAACGTCCGTTAAAATGGCCCAGGGGTAGCTTTCCGGTGAAAGCAGAGGGAGACGGGTGTCTCACCGCTCTGGAGGGGAGGTCTCCTCTGTAGCCGGCAGGGCAAAGGTAACGGTTAAGCCGGTCCCTTCGCCATCACTTTCTGCCCATATACGTCCACCATGCCGTTCCACGATCTCGCGACACAGGGCTAAACCTAACCCTAAGCCCTTCTTCTGGTATTCCACCTTGCGCTCCAGCCGGTAGAAAGGTTCGAACAAGGCCGGGATCTTCGCCGGAGGCACACCTATGCCCTCATCTTGCACCGCAACCCGGACTTCACCGTCCTGAGTCCAGGCACGAATGGTAATGGCCGTCCCGGGCGGGCTGTATTTGTTCGCGTTGTCCAGCAGGTTATCGATCACCTGGCGCAGATAGTTGGGATCTGCCCGAACGACCGCCAGGGGGCGCTGAATTTTCAGTCGCAGGCGTTTATCTTCTCGGCGAAGAAGGGGATCCCACACGGAGGCCACATTCTCCAGCCATTCGGCCAGGGACAGGGAGGTCAACTGTAGCTGGGTGTGTTGGATGCGTTTGTGCATGAGGACTTGGTGCACCATGTGGCGCACGTGACGGGCCTCTGCCAGGAGTTTGGTCACCGTTTCCTTCACATCCGGCGACGCGTGACGGATATCCTCCTTCTGGATCAGCAATTCCAGCAACCCCAGAATAAGCGTCAAGGGGGTTCGCAGCTCGTGAGACACGCGGTGCAGAAGTTCGGCACGTTCATCCAGGGTTTCCTGTAATTCCTTGTTGGCCACCAGCGCTTCTTGGTAAAGTCGAGCGTTCTCGAGGGCCGCCGCGGCATGGTCCGCGAAGATGGAGAGCAAGGAGGCGTGATGTTCTGTGTACGCGCCAGGCTGTCGGTTGTCCACGGTCAAAAAGCCGATCACCCTTCCTCGGGCCCGCAGAGGGGCTCCCATCCAGCCGCGAATGGTGTACGGTACATTCCAGTTCTCAAACCGGGGGTCTTGAGAGGCATCGTCGAGCCGCAGCGGCTTACCGGTCTGCGCGATCTCCTGGAACAGGGGATTGTCCACGTTAAAGCGCTGAGCGCGGTGGACAGTGGGCAGGCCCCGCATGGCAACCGCTTGCAGGTGATCCCCCCGGTGGAGAAAGACGGTCGCGCTGTCGTAGGGGATGATAACCGAGAGGTGATCCAAAAGGCGCTCGACGACGATCCGAGGGTCCAATTCGGCGGTCAGAAAGGCAGCGGCCTGGCGCAGGATTTCTGCCTCCCGCTGACGTTGAGCTAAGGACTCCACGTACCGGGTGCGCTCAATGGCCAGAGCCAGGGCACGCGCTACCGCCTGAAGCAGTGGAAAGTGTTCTCTACGGTACCCTTCGGGGTACGGCCAAGTGAGGTTCAGCGCGCCTAGCACTCGATCGCCCACCTGGAGGGGCAAATTCACGCGCGAACGGTGCCCCGCCCGATAGAGCAGGCGTTCCCCTTCGTGTGTCAGCTCCTGAGCGAGGTCAGGACTCAGATGCAACCGACCGGCCAAGATATCCTGGGCCGCGCTGGTCGCATGCACCGGCAAGCGAGTCCCCCGGGACAGTTCGGGCCGGGGTTGATCCAGGGCAACAATCCGAAACCAGCGGTTCCCCTCCTCTAACAGGGCCACACTTACCCGGTCGCAGCCGGTAAGCGCTTTGAGGTGTTTAGCAATGGTAGGCAAGGCATCCTGAACATGAGGGGAGGCGTTCAAGGTCTCCAGCACTTCCCGCAGGATGCTGAGGATGCGCTGGTGTTCTTCGAGCGCTTTTTGATGTTCATGGCGTTGCCACGCAGCCGCCAGCAACTGAGCTGCGGTGTGCAAGGAGGCGACTTCTGAGGGAGTCCACTGACGTTCGAAACGCATTTCCATGAAACCCAGGGCTCCCCGCCACACGCCGTTCAGGTGGATAGGCACGATAAGCACCGCGCGAATGCCCAGTTCCTGGAGGACGGCCTGTTCTTCCGGGAGAAACTCGTGCCACACCCCACTGATGGGTTGATTCTCTTCCATACGCTGAAACCATCGCCTGACCGGAGACCCCTCTCCGCCATCGATGACCGCAATTAACGAATCGTCGATGTCCATCGCTTCCGGCGCCGCCCAGGCCATCACAAGGTGTGCCTCCCGGCGCCCTGTGATCGGTTGCATGTTCTCAAAGAGGTACACCGCGCTGACCTCGGCAGCTTCCCCCAGCTGTGCCAACACATCTTCCAGTGCGTCACGCCAGTTGTCCACAATAAAAAACCGCTCTGCGGCTTGGGCTACGGCGTGCAAGATAGCTTCTGTCCGAGAGCTGGGTATCAATTGCGCCATGATGTGCCCTTTATCCCTGCTACAAACCAAACCGTAACTCTCAGTATACTTGTCAAATCGTATTATGATACGGTGGTCCAACGGGAGCAAATTTGTTACACGGAGCTTCCGGAAACCGCTTTTACTGTTATGGGCACGTCTTGGGGGCAGTAGTGGCGAAGTTCCCCTCAGCACATGAGAGGTTCAGGCGTGACGGGCAAAGTCTCGACCAGAGGAACGGTTATCCCCTCTTCGGGCAACCAGAGGTGAAGGCGACGCACGTCGAGGTCAGGGAGCGCACGGGTGAGGAACAACAGTAGCCCCTGTTTGTCCTCCATGGTCAAGTCATAGCGCAAATCTCGCAGGTATTTGAGGCAGACCCCAGGGGGCAGGCCGAGTCGCGGCGCGTAGGCTTGGGCGATGGCTTCCAGGTGTGCTCGCCCTTCGGCTTTGCTCTCATACAGGGCGGCCACAACACCCGCATCTTGAATGGCGGTCAGTCGGTCCCGGCGGGCACTCCACAGGGCAAACACGAAGGGCAATCCGGTCCACTTCAGCCACTCATCTCCCAGGTCGAACACGTAAGGCATGCCCCGGTGGCCCAAGGAACGACGCAAGGTACCTTCGATCAGAGCATCATCCCCGATAAGAAGGGCGGCTGCAGCTTCGCGCAGCATGGATTCCAGGTGCTGAGGGCGTACGACATAACGGGGGGTAATGTGGTAATAATCCCGGCAGAGGACCTTCAACAGGGCCACGCTGGTCGCGGATTGGTCGGTCAACGCGATGCGCAGACCATCCAGTTCGTGGGGATCGGGCAGCCAGGAGAAGAGGAGCACCGTTTTCACCGCGCCCAGGGTGGCAATGCCCAGGTCGGGTAAGATGACCAAGTCATCGGCGTAGCGAGCCGTCTCAATGGCCGAAATGGGCGCCAAATCGATCTCACCGGTTAGCAGCATGCGGTTAAGGGTCGTCGGCACGCCGTAAACGTACGTCACGTCCGCGGCCGCCAACCGTTCACGCATGCGGTAGTACATAGGTTGTACGTTCAGGTAATCGATGACGCCAATGCGCACGCTCATGGGTCCTTTCCCTTGCCTCCAGGCACAAGGATGTGCCCGGAACCTATGGCATGTCCGTCTACACCTGAAGCCGGACCCGTTGGCGTCGGGCGCGAGCCGCAGCAAAGATGCGTTCTCGCCGGCGGGCGATCACTTCCGCCTCGATGGCTTCTAAGGGCATGTCGTACACACGTCGGATGTTGTAGAGAGTATCACGCTCCACCGGGATCTTGCCCGCGCTGCGGATCAGGCGGATCAGTTCGATTTTCTCCATGTGTTGGGCGGTGGTGGCCCCTGCTTCGTGATAGATGCGCTCTTCCACTACGGTACCGTCGATGTCATCCGCGCCGAAGTGGAGGGCCAGCTGGGCGACTTCGGGCGTGAGCATAACCCAGTACGCCTTGATGTGGGGGAAATTGTCCAGCAACAGTCGACTCACCGCGATGGTTTTCAGGGTGTCGTGAGCGGTTGTCCAAGTGGCCCGCTTGCCCAGCTGATTGTTTTCCGGGTGATAACGGAGAGGGATGAACGTCTGAAAGCCGCCGGTTTCGTCCTGCAACGCCCGCAGACGGAGCAGGTGGTCTACCCGATGTTCATACGATTCGATATGACCGTATAACATGGTAGCGTTGGTGTGCAATCCCAGGCGATGGGCCGTGCGGTGAATGGCCAGCCATGTGTCCGCGTCCGCTTTCTCCGGGCAGATACGCCGTCGCACTTCTGGGTGAAAGATCTCTGCCCCGCCTCCGGGCATTGAACCCAGACCGGCATCGATGAGCCGGCGCAGGACCTCTTCATGGCTCAGGCCGGTCATCTGGGCGAAGAAGTCGATCTCCACCGCGGTGAAGGCTTTCAGGTGGACCCAGGGAAACGCCTGTTTCAGCGCGCGCAGCACGTCCAGGTAATATTCGAACCCGTACTCCGGATGGAGCCCCCCGACAATGTGAAATTCGGTCACGCTTTCGTCTACCGCATCCCGCAACTGCGCTACAATCTCTTGCGGTGTGTACGCGTAGGCTCCCTCCTGACCGGGATCACGACGGAAAGAACAGAAGTTGCAGTGATAAGCGCAAATGTTGGTGGGGTTAATATGCCGGTTCACGTTGAAATAGACATACTCCCCGCCGTTGCGTCGGCGGTTAACCCAGTCCGCCAGCTGACCAATGGTGAGCAGGTCAAAGGAGCGAAACAGAGCAACCCCATCCTCAAAGGTTAAGCGCTCCCCGGCGAACACCTTCTCAGCAATGGGGATTAACGTTGGATCATTAGGCTGAAACGTTATATGTGACGTGTTTGCCGGTGCCATCGGCATGTCCTCCTTCAATCCCTCAATCCCTCGTTTCCCAGGTAGCCATCGACCACGGCGTTATACCACGATGGCGGCAAAGGTGGCGAGAAAGGCAATGACGCTGATGTAGCCGTTGACCGTGAAAAAGGCCACATTGACTTTGCTCAGGTCATAGGGTTTGACCAGTGAGTGTTCATAGGCCAGAAGCGCGGTCACGATGAGGAGGCCGGCCCAGTAGGGCCAGCTCAACGCTTCGCCCACGCCCACAGCTACCAGGGCGATGATGGTGACCACGTGAGAGAGCTGTGCGACGCGCAACGCTGTCGCGATCCCGAAGCGGGCCGGCACGGAGTAAAGGCCCTCCTGACGGTCGAAGTCCACGTCCTGACACGCGTAAATCAGGTCAAAGCCGGCGATCCAGAAAGTCACAGCCAGCCAGAGCAGCCAGGGGGTGGGATGGTTCAGGTGACCTTGCACGGCAGCCCACGCTCCGGCAGCGGCTGCGCCGTCCGTGATGCCCAACCACCAGTGAGTAAGCCATGTAAAGCGTTTGGTATAGCTGTACCCCACCAGGGCGAGGGCCGCCAAGGGCGCCAGTTTAAAGACAAAGGGGTTCAACTGCCAGGCGGCCAGGAAGAACACCCCCAGGGAAAGGCCGGCCGCCAGCCACATGTGCCAGGGCTGAAGCTCCCCCCGAGGCAAGGCCCGATGGGCTGTTCGTGGGTTGCGGGCGTCATAAGCTGCATCCGCGACCCGGTTGACGGCCATAGCCAGGGTGCGGGCGGCCACCATGGCCACCGTAATCCAGGTGAACTCCCACCAGGTAGGCAACCCACGCGCGGCCAGAATCATGCCTAAATAGGCAAAAGGCAACGCGAACACGGTGTGTTCGAACTTAATCGCTTCCAGAAACACCCGCACGTATCGCATCGTCGTTCCTTACCTCACGTCGGTCCGACACCGGGATAATAATGCGGTCGCTGCCGGTTGTGTCCGGTTCGCCACATTGGCGAATTTAACTCACATGCAGCCGGATCAGGGGCGATGGCAGGCGGGTAGGAATGGGCTGTGGGGCCAGCTCTTCTTCGCTCATGATCCGGTCAAAAGTGCGCACGATGTTGTAGCGCGTGTCCCGTTGTGCCGGCCAGAAGCCGGCCTGGAGTATGTTCTGGTGGATATCATACACCGTCATGCGCGGGCGCCGTTCTGTGTACGCGCTGGCCGCGCTGACCACATTTTCCTCCAACATGGTGCTGCCGAAGTCATCCGCGCCGAAGTACAGTGCCCGCCGTGCCACCTCCTCCCCTTGGGTGGGCCAGGATGCCTGGATGTGGTCGAAGTTGTCCAGGAAGATGCGGGAGATGGCCGTGTGCCGCAGGTATTCCTCGTAAGTCGCGCCGTACCGGTCCCGGAACCGGGATCGGCCCAGGCTGTTGGCCTCACTGATCTGCGCGGTCCACGGGATAAAAGCCGTAAACCCGTTGCCATGTCGTTGTAAGCTCTCATCCTGCAGATCGCGCAACCGCTGGAGATGGCGGATTCGATGTTCGATGGTTTCCCCAAAACCGATCACCATGGTGGCACTGGTGGCCAAGCCCAGCTCCTGAGCGATCCGCATGACGTTCAGCCACCCTTCCGTCTTCTGCTTCTTAGGGCTGATACGGTCTCGTACCTCGTCATCCAGAATCTCCGCGCCTCCCCCAGGCAAGCCCTTTAACCCAACCGCCATCAACCGTTCAAGGACTTCCCGCACACTGATGCCTTCCACCTGGGCAATGTGCTCAATTTCGGAGGGGGAAAACGCGTCGATCTCAATCTCGGGATAGGTGGTGGAGATAAAACGCAGGAGGTCCTCGTACCACGAGAGCCGTAGGTCAGGATGGTGTCCTCCTTGCATCAAGATCCGAGTGCCGCCCCAAGCAATGAGCTCCTCAACGCGCCGTCCGATGTCTTCAAAAGACCGCACGTAGGCCTCAGGATGTCCGGGTGGGCGATAAAACGCGCAAAATTGACAATTGGTGATGCACACATTCGTGTAGTTGATGTTGCGGTCCACCAGATAGGTGACGATGTGGGGGTCCGTCTTTCGACATCGGAGCTGGTGAGCTACATCGGCCAGCACATCGAGCGGGGCGTGCCGGTAGAGCATCACCGCCTCATCAAACGTGATGCGATCGCCTGCCAAGGCTTTCTTTAAAACGATATCCACCGCGTTCATTGGCCACGTCCTCCTCAAGTCCATCGCGTGCCCGAGGTACGGCCACACCGCCAGTAGACAGGACTGAAGTATTCCGATATGGACGCCATCCTGTGAACAACAAGCCCATTAGGGCCGGGGACGGGCACACCATTAAACATCCCCGCCGGTCACACGGCAGTGGGATACGCTCACAAGTACGGCAACGGTCCTGTGACTTTATTTGTGTGCTTATCCTGTTACAGAATCATCCTCGGAGAGCGTTCGGGACTGACTTCCATGCTTGCTCTCATTATAAAATGGGCAGGGTAAAAGGCCAACCTACGCCCGGCAAAGGGTCATGTTCGCCGCGACGTACTTTCCCGCCTCCTCACGGGGCGCATACATGCCCAAGGCCTAGCCCCAGTGCCAAGTGCCTGCCACCGTCCTGGGCCGAAATCGAGTGGCAGGCTCACCGCGAGATCCAGGGGACAAAATGACGTTGAGAGGCCCGTGGTGTCAACGGGATGGCAAGCGTATAAATACGTGGCCGCCGTGGTGGAAGCTCACCGGCAACGGGAACATACCCATTCGCCGCGGCTTGGTAGCGCAACGGCCCCACGTCGGGCGCGTACGCCTCCACCGCGAACACACCCCGTACATCGGTGGTAGCGACGTGCACCGGTCCGGCGTACCCCAGCGTGACGGTCACCACCCCGCCGGCGATCGGCGTGTCGACACCGCGCTCGCGGTCGTATAGACGTCCATGGACTACCCATAACACCGGCGCGGGCGTAGGGGTTAACGTCGGCGTAGGGGGCGGAGTGGGCGATGGCAAGGGCGTAGGCGTCGGCGTAATCGGGGGATCTTCGGGCAAGGTGTAAGCGACGATCAGCCGCGGCCGGTAATACCGCTCAGGGTACTCCGCACTGGCGAATTCAAAGGTGTACCCCCCGTAGGAGAAAGGAATAAGCACCAAACCGAAATTACGTTCCGGAGCCTGTAACCATTCTTGCACCAGGGTGGTAACCTCAATCACAGTCCACTCACCCTGTTTGTGGGCCCAACCCTGACTGTACCAGGTAGAAGCCCGATCTACCCCTGGTGCATCGGCACCGGGAGTAGCCCAAGAAACACCGGCAGTCGCCTGTTGCCAGGTCGCCTCAGCCGCCGTCCACGGTCGCAGGACCCGGTATGCACGCGGGTAGATGTCAGGCCCGGTAGGAGAGAGGGTGTACATCATCAACCACGCATAAGCTACCTGGGCACGTGCGGGTATCCGCTCGGCCAGGTCAAATCGCATGAGGACACGCCGTTCACGGGATGGGGGTTGGGCTCGCAAGGATAGAGTGGGGGCCGCGCCGTAGTTCACATGGGGTTGTTCTCGGTTCAGGGTGGTATCCTCCGCGCCCGTATACCCATCCCGTCCTTGCTGGAGGACAACCCTGTACAGGGGAGGACCTGGGGTTGGGGTAGGCTTTACGAAGGGCACAGGAGTGCGGGTAGGGGTGGGTGTGGGTGTCACCACGGGCGTGCGTATCACCTCCACAAAGTGAACGATCTCATCCCCATCCCCTCGACTATCGATGCGAAAGTCAGAGCCTGACCGATCCCCGCCACCGGGCAGCCGGTTGGCAAAGCGGACATCAGACAACTCAAACGTTACCTCCTTCCAGAGCCCCGAATCCGTCTTCTGGACAGTGCCTGCCAAGGTGACGGACTGAGGGCCATCGTATTCCAGCGCCCAGGTGTCCGTGCCCTGATCAAGGTAAACGATCCGCACCGCTGCCCCGCGAACATTGCCGTCGAAGATGTACCGGTCATCCACATCGAAATACATGTACCGGTTGCCTGTGGCCTCATCCGTGCGCCGGGCGTAATATCCTTGGGGAGGTGGCCCCACGTCCCACACGGGCACGGTTCGCCCCTGAGGAACGGCATCGTTCTGGTACAGCCAGAAGGTGAAGTTCCCTCGCTGGGGGTTACGCACCGGGTCTAGCCGCGTTTCCCGCAAGGCAACCCACACAGAGGGCGTGTCATACACGGTACGCCCCAGATACGCATTGGCCCAAGTAAACAGATCCCTAAGGGCCGGATGTTGGGCCAACCATCGGTTGTACAGGATGTAATCAGAGTGTTTGTCGAGGGCGTTGAGAATTTGCCAGTAGACCGCCCATTCCGGGCGCTGAGGGTCCAGCGGGTTCGTGGGAGGCAACACGCGTGGGTCCCCCTCCCAGGCTATGGGGACCTGCTCCCCCCACCGACGCATGAGCTCCACAAACCCCGACTCACACTGGCTCCCACTTTCCGGACACGGGCCGAAAACCGCCGTACCCATGTCCACCTGAAGGCCGTTGTGTTTTAACCCGACCCCTTTGGCCGCCGCGTAATTGACGAACTCTCGACGCTCCCACCATTTCTGAAACGCAGGCGCCATCTGGAGAAAAAGAGGAGTATAACGAAAGTGGCGAACGTAAATGTCCACGATGTTCTGCACGGTCTTCACCCACTGTTCCGGGGTCAACCCTACGGCCTGAAGACACTGCACATATTGACCGTTGCGAAAATTGGCCGAAACAGGCGCGGTCTCACCGTACACCCCCACACCGATTTCCACCCATGCCACCCGGGGGTCACCGTCAAAACGGGCTGCGAAATCGGCCACCATCTCTTCCAGGGCCGCCTGCCAGCCGGGATGCCAGTACTTGGGAATGGTCCACCCGTCAGGACACACGATGCGGGCATCAGGGTACCGCTCGTACACCCAGGTGGGGGTTTGATCGCCACCGTCGAAATAGCCGTCATACGTGTTAATCCCCAAGGCAACCGGCAGCCCCGCGGCTGCCGCCTCACTGACCCACCGCTCCACCCAACGCCATATGAAAATACCGGGCGCGGGATGGACCTGTCGCCATCCCCACACGCGGTGAGTGCCTTTCAAGTACGGATACTCAGGTGCTTCTAAGTCCAGGTCCAGAAAATGCCAGATCCCGGGGGCCGGTGCCTGGGGCAACCGTGCTTCCGGCCGCGCAGACGCGATCTCCCCCGACGGATATCCCGCGCTTACCCACAGCAACATCCCTAACCCAAGCAGTGTAAAGGCTACAATTCCCCTGAGCATGTGTCCAGCACCTTTCCGAACGCTCTCCAAAAAGATAATACCCTGCCTGACTCCTAAATCCACATCCGTTCGCAGGCCGGTTGGGGAAGGCGGGAGGGGGAGCACGCTTCCCGTACGGCCCGGGCAGTTCATCAAGATAATACATCTCTCGATGTAGACGCCTCCCCCTGCCTCATACTTATGTTCGGCAGCCACATTGTCCAAACGTACGTCATCCGGGTAAAATACAGCTGGAACATTAGGCCAGCGGGGTGCCCAGTATCACAGTGTACTCTCCAACCAATGATGTACAACGTTTTCAGTGCAAAGGAGGAACGCTGTGCCCAACTTTCTGGTTAGGTTTAGGATGCAGCTGCCCCTCTCTGTCTTCCTCCTGATGATGTTGTTGGTAGCCTGTGCGCCTGTGACACCCTTACCCGTCTCACCCTCCCCGACGTCACCGATCACCGAGACTGCACCCACACCTTCCCCAC
>WFWT01000092.1 GCA_015490995.1 Anaerolineae bacterium
ATGCTCTAAGTGTATTTACGGGAACACAACGATTTCCGAGCGATGTGTGAGGAGACAATTTCCTTGCTGCGGTCCCTCATGAGGCTTCAACCGGACATAGGTCCCACCGGGGTATGAGTTAGGAGGTCATGGAGCAACAACAATGGCATATTACCTGGTTCGCGCTCGACTGAAGCCTGAACGGGCTGATGAGCTGGCCGAACGGGTGAAGCGCCGAGAATTCCTCGCCATGCAACCGTTTGGTCAGGCGTTGACCTACGCACTGGAAAACGCACGTCGTGATCCGGCTACTAACGAGGCAGTATGGGAGGAAGAAGATTACTGCACTCCACCCCTAGCCATGGAACGGGCTGCCGTGCTGGACCATTACTTTGACAACATACGGGTGGAACGGGTCGCCCGTGGAGAGGGGTGGCAGCGGATTGCCCATCTTCCCTCTCTCTGGGAGCCCTAACCCGAAACATTCACCCGCAGTGCAGGGCAAGAGGCACGCCGTAATCATTTCTCCCGCACACCGGTGATGAGGTCCGCGATGTCATTGACCGAAAGCTCCCCTTTACGATATGTACCCACCTTCTTGCCGTGACGCAAAATGGTGTACGCATCGGCAACTTCATACACGTGATAAACGTTGTGAGTGATGAAAATGACGGAGAGCCCTTTTTCCTTCACCTCCAGGATGTGATCCAGCACCCGCCGTGTCTCGGCGACTGAAAGTGCCGACGTCGGCTCATCGAGGATAAGCAACTTGGCGCCGAAGTACATGGCCCGCCCAATGGCTACCGACTGTCGCTCCCCGCCGGACAACTTGCCCACGCGTTCCCGCGGAGACCGGACGGTAATACCTATGTCACGCAGGACCTCAGCCGTAGCATGGTCCATTTGTTTCATGTCTAACCATTCCAGGGGACCTACCCGACGCGTCAACTCACGGCCCAGGAAAAAATTGCGCGTGATGCTCATTAGATCCACCAGGGCCAGGTCCTGGTACACAGTTTCTATCCCCAAATCACGGGCCTGGCGGGGTGATTCGATGTTCACCAACTTGCCTTCGAAGTAGATGCGACCACTGGTAGGCCGGTGTACCCCGGTGAGAATCTTGATGAGCGTCGACTTTCCTGCGCCGTTGTCACCCAACAACGCCATCACCTGGTGACGTTCCACGGTGAAAGTGACATTGTCCAACGCGACGATACTGCCGAAGCGTTTGGTGATGTTCTCCATGTGCACAATGGGTGGCTCTCCATCCCAATGCAAGTCCATGGACTACCCCCTCTGTCGTATCCAGTTGTTCAGGATCACCGCGCCAATGATGGTTACCCCTACAACGGCCTCAAAATTGTCCGCCGGGATAAAGGGAATATCCATCAGGATAACCCCGGTGCGTAGGGTGCTGATCAACAGCGCGCCGATCAGTGCTCCCCAAATACTCCCTGAACCGCCGGTTAAAAGCGTCCCCCCCACCACTGCGGCCGCAATCGCGTTTAACTCCATGCCCGCTCCGGTCGCGACGCGCACGGAGCGAAACTGACTGAACAAGAGGACGCCGGTGAGCCCCGCCAACGCCCCGCTAATGGTGAAACACAGGAGCTTCACCCGACGGACATTTACCCCCTGGGCTAACGCCCCCATAGGGTTTCCCCCCACCGCGAACACATGGTTCCCGAAGCGGGTGCGCACCAGGATGTACTGGAATAGCAACGTCATGCCCAACAGCCAAAGAAGCGATGTGCGGAAGTTCGCGCCGGGGAGCAAAGTGTTCACTATCTCCAACCGACCGTTGAAAATGTTGTACACCAGGGGGCGCTCCAGCGTTTGTATTAACTTTCCACCTGACAGGACCCATACGGCCCCCCGATAAATGTACAGAGTGCCCAACGTCACGATGAAGGACGGAATCCCGCTGACATTGAAAATCACCCCGTTGAGCACCCCCAGCATGGCAGGTACCCCTATAGCCAGCACCACGGCCAACACCGGCATATTCCATTCTGTTGTGCCATAAGCGAAAAGATAGGCCCCGATAGCCACCAGGGACCCCACTGAAAGGTCAAACTCCCCTGCGATCATGAGTAACGCCACACCGATGGTCAACATTCCGGTCAGTGTGGCCGCGTTGACGATCCCAGAAGCAGACCGCATGGTGGCAAAGTGAGGCACAAAAAGGGCAAAAAGCACCACGATGACCACCCAGGTCACCAAGGGACCGGCCACAGGGGAATATGTGAACAAATGACCCACTCGTGGTTGGCGCTCTCGTATACCACCCATTGGTTACTCCGTCCGCAAGGAAGACCCGTGTCGGGGACAAAAGGTCCCCGACACGGGGTTTAGAAGTGCCGTTACCGGTAGGTACCCGCCAACGCTTTCACCAACTCGATGTTGCTCTTATCCACAAAGCCCGGACCGGTCGCCGTCACCGGCAGGGCCGGCGAGATGTTGTACCGTTGGAGCAAGTGTAAGGTTACTACCGAGAGGTACCCCTGAAGGAAAGGCTGCTGGTCCACGGCAAAGAGCGTCGTGCCGTTCTCAATGTTGGCCACAATCTCCGGGCTGAGGTCAAAAGTGCCGTGGAGCACGTCCCCGGCCTGCAAACCACGTGCCTCTAGGAAAGCGTAGAAGGGATTAGCACCGTTGGGCCCCAACGTTAGGAACGCGTCCACATCCGGGTTCGCCGTGTAGTAATCATCAATAATGGTCTGCGACTCCGCAGGATCATTGGTAATCGCCAACACCTCCGCCTCTAACCCAGCCTCCGCAAACGCATCAATGAACCCCTGACACCGAGCATCCAGCCCCGCATGACCCACCTGGTGATTGATGCACACACCCTTCTGCGCACCCGCCGCAATCAAACGCTTGCCACTCTGATACCCGCCCGCATACTCATCCATGCCGATGAAGGTCAAGTAAGGAATGCCGTCCTTCTCCGGCCCGGCACCCGCATTGTAACCCACCACCGGAATCCCGGCATCCA
>WFWT01000093.1 GCA_015490995.1 Anaerolineae bacterium
AGGGAGGGGGGAGCGGGGGCGGACCCGGCGCGTACTCCCCGGGCCGGGCCACGTCCACGAAGTGGATGTATTCGTCATCATCGGTCAGTGCGTCGATAACGAAGTCGCTTCCCCCGCGCAAGCCGTTGGCGAACCGGGCGTCGCGCAGGACGAACACGGCCTGTTTCCACGTGCGTGTGTCCTGTTTGCGCACGTAGGGTGTATTGCTGCCCAGCGGTACGGCGGCCTTTTCCTGGCCGCCTGCAGCATCGTAACGGAGCTGCCAGGCTCCGGTGCCGATATCCAGGTAGGTGACGGTAATGGTAACGGTATCGGTGTTATTGAAGAGAAAACGATCGTCGATCTTGAACCACATAAAGGGGTTGCCGGAGGCGATGTCCGTCCGTCGGGTCGCCCATCCTTCTCGCCCGGCCGGAATGCGAGGATCGTACGCGTTGAAGTTGTAACGCATGTGGACCACGTTCGGGTTGTTGGTCACAGGGACCGTGCGTCCGCCCGGGATGCTGTCGTCCTGTGAGAGGTAAAACTCATAGTTGCCCCATTCCGGCTTGTTCGGTGCGGTACCGGCCACCTCCCGGCATTGCTGGTTAGGGAAGAGAAATTCTCGCAGAGCTACCCACGCGCTGGGTGCGGTGTCCGGCGTGACGCCTAGGTATCGGGAGACCCAGGCGAAGATGCGCAGGTTTTCCACCTTATCCCGACTTCCGTCCGTGGGCGGTTCCCATGGAGGCACGGTGTAGAACAGGTCGGTATTCAGTCGCAGGTATGTGGGATGTTTGTCCAGGCCGTTGAGCATCCCCCAATAGACGAAGGTTTCGTTGCACAGGAGCATCTGGTATGTTTCAAATGCCAGAGGGATTTGCTCCTGGTAAATTTGCACCACGTCATAGAGACCGCACAGGTTGCACTTGAGATTTTCCCCGTAGTACGCGCCGTCCTGCTGGGGCAACAGGCTGTTCAGGGAGAGGCCGATGCCCTTTTGAATGGCGTACAGCTGGATTTGTGTCCGTTCGGCCGGGGAAAAGGTGTAGGTCGCAGCCTGTTGTAGGAGCACCTTCTTAAGTTGGCCGTTTTCGCTGAACGCATCCAGGTACCAGTCGGCCACTTGGTTCACGTAATCCACCCACATCTGGCTGGTGATGCCCATCTGGCGGAGAGTGTCGATGTCTTGGTAGTCCGCCGCTCGCGTTTCACCGTAAATGCCGGTGGCGATGGCCACCCATTCCACGCGTGGGTCATTGCGGTACCGCTGGCCGAGGGCGTAGATGAAGTCGCGATAGGCCTGGAGGTATTCGGTGTTCCAGTAGTTGGGGATATACCATCCCGGCGAGACCTCCAGAATGACCGGAGTACGGCGGAGGTGGGCCGGGAGCGCGTTGATACCCCCACAGCAGCGGCCGTTAAAGGTGCTGATGGGCAACCCACCTATCTTCCCCTGGCGTGTTTGGAAGTCCAGCCAGGTGTCGATTAGGGTCCAGTCGTAACGGCCGGGCTGCTTTTCAATGGATGACCAGTTGACGGCGTTGTACAGCGCTCCTACAAGGGAATAGCGCTGGGGATCAAGTCCCCACCAGAAGTCCACCGCGTAAATGCCGGGGTATCGTACCAGGGCTAAAGGGTTATTCTGGGGGGTAGGGTACGCCGCGGGACGTGGGGGGAGCGCTGTGCCGCCTAGAACGACGGTGCTCCATGCGAGGGTGGCCAGCACGGCCACCCCTATCATTAACCAGAGAGTATGTATCCGGATTCGTGCACGCATGTGATGGTATCTTTGGAACGTGTCATGTTTTTATGCCTGCCTTCTCTCCTCGGTTTGGTCGGGTGTTGCACCGCTCAATAGATACGCCTGCCAATACAGGCGGTGGATCGTCCTCGGGGAAGGGTACCCTGGACGATCCACGTACTTGCATTCTAAAAGACGCACGTGAGGGAACAGGGGTTACGTGGAATTGCCCTCGGAGGGCACGCGTATGCTAGCGTGGAATTGACAACTTCGTAGACTTTGAAGAAAATGGCATCGCTCAGGGGGCTTCGGCTGCCCCGGGGTGTTGTACCGTGTGAGCTGGAGGGGGAGGGCGCATCTCTCCTCCGTAACCTTCAGGCAGCATAAATGGAGGGCCATAGAGACAATGAGCGAAGCACGGGATTACACTAAGCTAAAGGAACGCCTTCTGGAGGAGGAACGCCAGTTGTTGCACGAAATCGCGATGCTGGACGCGGCCGTGCGAACTGGCGAGGTGGACGTGGAAGTGGAAGAAGGGGACCCCGAGTTAATGGAACGGGAGAAGAATGTGGCCTTGCTGTCCACGTTGAAACGTCGTCTGGAGTCGGTGCGGGCTGCCTTGCGGGCAATGGAGCACGGAACGTACGGTGTGTGTGAGCGTTGTGGGGCGGAGATTCCCCTGGAACGGTTGGAGATTTATCCCGACACCTCTCTGTGCGTGAAATGTCAGGCGGAGGTGGAACGTCTGGTCCGTCGGGGAATGTACCAGGAGCTGGAGCAGTTGAGTGAACGGGTGCGTCGTTCCTTGCGTTTGGAATAATTGCGGTGAGCTTATGTTAGGTTGGGCATTATGGTGACGTTCAATGAACACAGGGAGGCCGGGCATTGCCCGGCCTCCCTGTTATCCGTCCCCTGTGTTTCGGTCAAGCCGAGAGGGCAGTCAACAGGCATTTCCCCAGCAGGCCGAGGTGGATCATGATGTGGGTAAGGGAAGTTGAGCCGGGCGTTTTCGTCCACGAGCACCCTTTGGTCAAGGCCAAGCTGACGTGGATGCGGGACATTCACACGGGGCATCGAGAGTTTCGTAACCTGGCCCGAGAGGTGGCCACGGCGTTGGCCTGGGCTGCTCTCAGTGATGCTCGTTTGAGACCCCGTAGAGTACGCACCCCGCTGGCGGAAGCTAACGGGTATGATCTGGATGAACGGGTAGGGTTGGTGCCTATTCTGCGGGCCGGTTTGGGGTTGGTGGATGGGGTGTTGGCCGTCGTGCCCAACGCGACCGTGTGGCCGGTGGGTATCTATCGCGATGAGGAGACTTTGCAGCCGGTGACTTACTATGAGAAATTGCCTTCCACCCTGCCGATCAGCTTATGTCTTGTTTTGGATCCCATGTTGGCCACCGGGGGCTCGGCTGCTGCAGCCATCACACTGGTGAAGTCCCGTGGGGTGCAGCGGGTGAAATTCTTGGGCTTGGTAGGCGCGCCGGAGGGGGTGCGCCACGTGCGGACACACCATCCGGACGTGGAGATTTACCTGGCTGCTCTGGATGACCACTTGACTCCACCCCCCCAGAAGCCGGATGATCCTCCCGCAGGGTATATCGTACCCGGCCTCGGGGATGCAGGAGATCGCCTATTCGGAACCTGAAGGGATGGCGAGAGCCGACAAGGGAGGAAATGATGGCACGCAAGCGTCCGTCGTGGGATGAGTATTTCATGAGTATTGCGTTTCAGGTGGCTACACGGAGCACGTGTGATCGCGCGCATGTGGGCGCCGTTATCGTTAAGGACAAGCGCATCCTGACGACCGGATACAACGGCGCCCCGATGGGAATGCCTCATTGCGACGATGTCGGCCATCTGATGGTGGGCGGACATTGTGTGCGTACCCTGCACGCGGAGCAGAATGCCATCATTCAAGCGGCCTTACACGGGGTCAGCGTGCGGGAAGGCACGATTTATGTGACACACCAACCCTGCCTGACCTGTGCCAAAATGATCATCAACGCCGGGCTAGAGCGGGTAGTGTATGCGGGGGAGTATCCGGACCCTTTGGCCGTTCAGTTTCTGGCCGAGGCGGGAGTGATCTTGGAGCATTTCCCCTGGCCGCCTGCTTCGGCGGATGAAGTTACGCCGAGCGTGTCCTGAGCACATCCAGGAGCGTGGCAACGGCCTCTTCAGGGGTAGCCGTCCAGGTTATGAGGTCGAACGCGCTACGGCCTATCTGGGTATAGGCTCGTAGCGCGTCCAGCAGAGGGGGCCATTCGGGCCCCAGAAGAATCAACGGTTTGGGAGGGAGGCCGTCGATGAGCCTGAGGTTCCAAATGACCGCGATCTCCGCCAGGGTACCGATGCCTCCGTGGAGGGCGATAAAGGCGTCCCCTTCCCCGGCCATACGGC
>WFWT01000094.1 GCA_015490995.1 Anaerolineae bacterium
CTCCCCCGTGGACGCTGCTGGATTACTTCCCGCCCGATTTCCTTTGTTTCATCGACGAGTCACACATGACCATCCCCCAGCTGCGCGGGATGTACAACGGTGATCGGTCACGAAAGCAAACTCTCGTGGAATACGGCTTTCGTTTACCCTCCGCCCTGGATAACCGTCCCCTCACCTTTGAGGAGTTCAACGAACGGTTGAACCAGGTCATTTATGTGTCAGCAACCCCTGGTCCTTATGAGCGGGAGGTCTCCGAGCAAATCGTCGAATTGCTCGTGCGGCCTACAGGCATTCTGGATCCAGTAGTGGAAGTGCGCCCCACTCAAGGACAAATTGAAGACCTGGTAGGTGAGATTCGGCGACGCGTGGCCCGCGGAGAACGTGCCCTGGTCACCACCCTGACAAAACGGATGGCCGAGGATCTCAGCGCTTACCTGCAAGAGCTGGGCATTCGAGTGCATTATCTCCACAGTGAAATTGATACCATTGAACGGGTGGAGATCCTGCGGGATCTGCGGCTGGGGGTTTACGATGTGGTGGTGGGGATCAACCTGTTGCGGGAGGGATTGGATCTGCCGGAGGTGTCCTTGGTGGCGATTTTGGACGCGGACAAGGAAGGTTTTCTGCGTTCGGAAACCGCGCTGATCCAGACGATCGGGCGTGCGGCACGGCACGTGAACGGGACGGCCATCCTCTACGCGGACACCGTGACCGAAGCGATGCGTCGTGCCATTGAGGAGACCAACCGCCGACGTCGAATTCAGGAAGCGTACAACCGCCAGCATGGCATTGAGCCCCGCTCAATCGTGAAGGAGATTCACGACCTCACCGAACGAGTGCGCGCGGTAGCAGAGGAGCGCCCTGCGTACCGTGCCACCTCCGAGGCGCCCGTCTCAGTCCACGCGATGCCGCGGGAGGAGATTGAGCGCATCATTCAAGAGCTGGAGCGGCAAATGCGGGCAGCCGCGGAGGCCCTGGAGTTCGAGCGCGCAGCAGCCTTGCGGGATCAAATCTTTGAGCTCCGCCAGACCCTTGCCCTCTGTGAGGAGGCGCCTCAACCACCGGCCGGACCCCGTTAGGGGGCGTCCGGCTCACCGTACACCGCTTCCCAGAGAACATCCCGCGAGGGCAAGGGACCGAACACTTCCGGCGAGTAAACCCCGGCCGCGTTCCAGAACATCCATCCGTCGCTACGGGCGTCTTCCGCCGCCAGCCGCTGGATTTGCATTTCGGGGATTGTGTACCAGTAGGCCTGTAACCATGGGCGCACCTGCACGTGGGGCGGAACGCGTTGACGGGCCTGCAACACAGAACGATAAATCACCTCATAAGGTTGGCGGTCCGGTGCTGAATAACCTAGGTTGCCGGGGATGAAGGTGGAGGGGTAAATCATCGGGCTGAGAACGTCTACATAAGGCGCGATGTCCTCTACCCGTTGACCGATGTTCATGTCCTCGCCAGGGACCACCCATAAGGTCAGGCCAAACACGTCGGCCGATGTGCGGACAGGATATCGGTCCATGAGCGCGGCGAAGCGTTGCATAAATGTGCGGATGGCTGTTGTACGGGTGGCTCGGGTGTTCTCCTCCTCGTACGCGATGGCCTGCAGGTCACCGTCTGAAGGGAAACGGATGTAATCCAGCTGGATCTCATCGAAGCCCAACTGGGCCACTTCTTCCAGGAGGGCCAGGTTATAGGCCCATACTTCTTCCCGGAAAGGGTTGGCCCATCCGAGCCCCTCGCCATCCTTCCACACGGACCCATCCTTCCGACGTACGGCCCATTCAGGACGATATGTGGCCAGGGGATCATCCTTAAATACCACGTATCGGGCAATAACATAGATGCCTCGGCGGCGCAGTTCGGCGATAGCATCCGTGATGTTGACCGCGCGAGGGAAGTGATTGCCCATCTCCTGGCTTAGCGGTACCTGAGATTCCCAGGCAAGGAGACCATAATCCCCCTTGACGTCTATCACCACACCGTTGAGCACAGGCGACTGGGTAACTAAATCCACCAGGGCCCAGAAACGGCGTGGCGAAGCCAGCAATCCCATAGGAATGTACACTGCACGTACATCCTGAGGGGCCAGCAGCACGTCCACACACCACTGCACC
>WFWT01000095.1 GCA_015490995.1 Anaerolineae bacterium
CGTCTCCGGATGCTTTTGGATCGACGTGGATACTCCTGAGATGATCCGAAAGGCTGAAGACGCGCTGCTGACACACCAGGGCGTAAAAGTCACCGATGGGCCTGTTGCGCGCTACCTGAACCGTCCTTTCTCCATCCGCTTGACCCGCCGGCTGGTACGTTACCCCATCACGCCGAACCAGATCACCGTGGTCGCGTTTGCCCTTTCCCTCCTGGCAGCCGGCCTGTTTACTTTGCGGAGTTACCCGGCCCTAGCTTTGGGCGGGGTCATCGCCCAACTGGCCTCGATAGTGGACGGGTGTGATGGCGAGGTAGCCCGGTTGAAATACCAGCGCAGTTCATATGGGGGATGGCTAGATGCTGTACTCGATCGTTACGCGGACGGCCTGCTTCTTTTCGGGTTAACGTGGTACGCCGCCGCGCACGTGGGTGCCATTGCCTGGTGGGTGGGCTTTCTGGCCATCCTGGGTTCCTTTATGGTGAGCTATACCGCAGACAAGTACGATCACCTGATGAAAGCACGCGTTCAGGCCGGCGCGCGGGGAGGCATCCGCATCGGGCGGGACATTCGGCTCTTCCTGGTGTTTGTCGGCGCGATCACCAACCTGCCCCTGGCGGTCCTGGGAGTGCTGGCCGTGGTGATGAACGCAGAAGCAATCCGCCGTGTGTTCGTTTGTCGGGACATTGTGGAGCAGGGATAAGCCCCTGGCACATTCACACCCTCCGGGCCATATCTGGCCACGGGAGCGGCAGGCTCATCCATTTCAGCGTGGGGGCACTTGAAACATGTACCCGGTGCGGTAAACGGTTACCAGGTACTGGGGCGCGCGAGGGTCCTTTTCGATCTTCTTGCGCAGCCAGTGAATGTGCACGTCCAGCGTGCGGGTATCTTCCCAGTAACTGGTTTCCCACACCGTCGCCATCAGGTACGCCCGATCCAGGACTTCACCTGCGCGGGAGAGGAATTCTCGCATAAGGGCCGTTTCAATAGGGGTGAGGCGACACGTGCCATTTGGCGTTTCGAGGCGCCGGAGGCGGATATCCAAGGTAAAAGGCCCCACCTGGAGAATGTCGGCTTCCCGCCGGGCCAAAGCGGTTTTCAGGCGGGCTTTGAACGTCCGGGTAGTAAAAGGTTTTCGCAGGTGGGCGTCCGCCTGAGGGAGCGGGTTGGGGTCATTGCCCTGGGTTACGACGATGAAGGCGGTACCGGGGCTGCTACGGCGGAGGCGCTGAAAGAGGCGCGTAGGGTTGCCGGGGAGGGTGCTAACATCCACCACCGTGACGTCAGGGGAATGAGCACGCAGGTAGCCCACCGCCTCCCGGCCGGAGGACACAGGGTGGATGTCAAGCCGGGCTGCTCGCAGCCGCTTCACGATGTTTGCGCGCTCTCGGGTATCGGCCGCCAGATAGACAATGTGTACCATGGACAACCTTCAAGATGTGGTGCGGGACCGTTCAGCGGGTGTCGGATAGGGGCGGAACCCGGTCATCTGCTGGAGCTGGGCGATGGCCGACCGGTCCAACACGGCCGTCTGCCAGGCTCCCAGCTTCGGCAGAGCCTCAATCCCTCGCTGACGGATGGTGGTGACCATGCGTTTCTCATCCTCGCTGTGCAGGAACATGGCGGGCAAGGCCTCGGGCACAAAGGAACGGGGAGGGACGGTGAGTTGAGAGGCCGCGCGCGCCCACCAGGAGGGTGGATGACCAGAAATGTCCACCGTGTCGCTGCCGACCACGAAGGTCCACGTTTCACTAAAGCTGGAGACAAAGGCTTTATACCACGCAACGTGGGTAAATTGCCCCATCATGAACGCCACCATGTACAGACCTTCATGGAGGGGGGGACCGGGATCGGGCCCATGAGTAACGACTAATCCCCCTTCTCGCAGTGCTCGACGTACAGAGGTAAACACCTCTTCAAAGAGCGGCACGGTGGCCGGCATCAGGTCGACCAAGTCGACAACAATGACGTCAAAGGCCAGGTGAGGGTTACGGAGAAAATCACGAGCGTCGCCCACGATCACGTACACCCGCGGATCGTCGAGTGCGCCCTGTTGCAGGTGAGCAAGGTATTTTCGGCACGCGCCCACAACCAGCGCGTCCAAATCTACCATCACCACTTGCCGGACGGCCCGATGCCGCAACGTCTCCCGAACGGCGAGCCCATCACCACCACCGAGGATGAGCACCCGTTCGGGGCGAGGGTGGGCCAGAAGGGCCGGCAGAACCAGGTGCTCATGGTAAACGTATTCGTCCACCGCGGCCAGTTGCAACCAACCGTCGATGAACAGGCAGGTGCCCAGGAAATCGACCTCGCCGATATCCACGCGCTGGTACCGTGAACGCCCCCGATAGCGCCACTGCCGCACCGGCGTGACGACCCATCGCCCCGAATGGGTGCTTTCGACCACGCCGCCGTCGTACGGAAGTTGTGGAGGTTCACCTGCCTGGTGCAAATTCCCCTCCCTTCCAGAGGACACCGCGCTCCACCTCTATCGTTTCCATGTGCGCTGCTTTCAGTCGTTCTGCCAGCACGTCCAACGCCTTCTTAGGATCCCCATCACAGGAGAACACGTCGACGGCGGCATATCCATGTTCGGGCCACGTGTGGATGGACAGGTGTGATTCCGCCAGCAGGGCCACCAGAGTCACACCGTGCGGCGAAAACTCGTGGACGAGGATGTCCAACACTGTGAGGTCGCCGGCCTTGCAGGCATCGACGACGCTCTGCCGTAGATACGCCGGGTCATTCAGGACCCGCGGATCCCCCGACCACACCTCGGCGATCAGGTGACGCCCCAGAGCTACATGCTCGGCCGTCCCCCGAAGCTCCTCCAGAGAAGTCATTACCTTCTCCATGTAAGAGCCTCCTTTCCTCGTACAGGTTTTGTGCGCTCACACACAGGTGATGTATGTCTGCCTGTGTGCCAGGCAAACGGCCGAGGGGGCTGTTGGCGCTGTCGAAGGCCTCAGACCGCACGTGCCTACGGCTTACACGCACGGCGCGTTTGGTCCTCTGGCTCTCTTAGGTCGCCGTTTCACCCCCTTCCTTAAGGTTACCCTCACCTGGCCCATCTCCCGCCCTGTCCCCCTCGAGACAGGCTGTTGGGGTGCCAGAGCGGGCACAATATACCACTCCAGCACCCCAACCAAGCTCACATCACACCACACCCGCCCTCAGGGCGACGGGACTTCGGGATTGGGCTTCGGTCAGCAACCGGAAAACGGATAC
>WFWT01000096.1 GCA_015490995.1 Anaerolineae bacterium
CCCCAAAAGACAGCCGCCCCGCCGGGGGAGGATTGGCCTGATAAGTTGGCCACCCGCCTGACCACGCGGGGGATCAGCGTGTACCGAGCCCGTACGCTGGCCGCAGCCCGGCTCCACGTGGCCGCGTGGCTGCAGGAACACCATGCAACTGCCGCGATAGGATGGTCTGAAGCCGCGGTCGGGGTGCCCGGTTTACCCGAGATGCTTCACTCCCTGGGCATCACGTGGCATTACCCCCCTTACACGGAGGTTCACGACGCGTTGGTGCGACGGAAAGAAGGCCTTATAGGGATCACCGGAGTACACGGCGTGGTGGTTAATGTTCCCGCCCTGGTGCTGGTGGATACAGAGGATACCCCCTTATTGCCCGCGCTGTTACCACCCATCCACGTGGCCGTGGTGTTGCCCGACAGGGCCTTCAGCTCGCTGGCCGCGTGGTGGCGACATCATACCCCTCGCGGGCCGGTGATAACGTTGCACCACGTGCCCCGAGTGTGGGCCTTAGGCGTACCCTCCACCACCAGCGGCCTCGGGCCTCGGCTCCGACACGTGGTCATTGTAGAACGGATAGAGACGACAGAGGCGGAAGGCTAATCCTGGCCTTCCCGGTCAAACCACCGGGATTCCAACTGTCGGAGCACCCCCCTCACGCGCAACGTCTCCAATGTGTTGTTAACCTGCGCCTGAAGACGGTGCGCACGATAAGGCATCACGACAACGTAGGGTTCCTGAGAAAGGACGTGAAGCACCCGGATGTATCGGGCGTGCTGCCGAGCCACCACGCCATCCACAATGCCCGCGTCCGCTTCCCCGCTCTGAAGGGCTTGTAACACATCTGCAGGCGACATGCGGAGCACCAGCTGAATGGTTGGATACCTGTGACGTAACCGACGTGCCCACACATCCCCTTCCGATCCCCACTCTACCGCCAAGCGGGCCGTTGCCAAGTCCCCTAACGACATGAACGGGGACACATGCGGCACAACGACCCGCCAACCGGCGTCAAAGTAAGGCACAGAAAACCGCACGTCCTGGGTAAGAAGCGGGTCGTAAGGCAGGGCGGAGATGGCCGCGTCCACCTTCTCGGCACGCACCGCGTCGATGAGGCCATCATATCCCATGCTTATCAGTTCCACCTGCACACCCCACTCCTGAGCGATGGCGCGCGCCAGGTCCACATCAAAACCGACGATCTGCCCGTCGACGGTCACGTCCTCAAAAGGAGGGAAACTTGGGTCCATCCCGACCCGCCATACCTGTGTGGTCTGCACGCGTTCCCAGACCGGATCAGCTGCCCAGCGGAGGCGCGCTTGAGGCCCGAACATCCCGATAGTCACCCCTCCCACCAGGCCGAGAAGCAGGATCACGACATACCGGCGGGTCAGCAGGGAGCGGAACCTGTTACCGGCCCATTGCACGGGAAGGAGGAAGGGGGCCAGCAAATCACCGATGCTGTCTACCAGACAGGCCAGCAAGCCAAGGCGGTTCACAGGTGTCCGTTTCATGGTCCTGATTGCCGGAAAATGTCCACCAGATCGTCCATGGTGGGCCGAAGTTCACCGCGGGCATACCGGCCGACGGCCAAATAAATGGGCTTAGGAGTGAAATCTACCGTCACAAAGGTAAAGTAATCCTGATACGACTGAGCGGCCCGCGGAAACCGAAAAACCCACGGTGTAAAGGCGAGGGCCCAGTCCCACTCCCGCCACACCAGGTCATACGCTTGTAGGGTGTACAACACCCGTTGGGCCGGACGCACAGCCTTGGTCCAGCGGGGGTGATCGTTCCACCCTCCCTCGGTGATGATAACGGGTTTGGCCGTGTCACCATATCGCACCATCAACGCGCGCAGGAGCTCCGTGCGTCGAAAGTTGATAGCATCAGGGGCAGGGGGCGCAAGTGCGGGTTCTGTCCACCCGTAGGCGTGAACAGCCAGGATGTCAAAACACGCGCCTGCACCGGCTTGGTACATTTGTTCCAAAAACACCAGGTCATTCATACCCCACTCGCTGCCCGGTGGGGCCAGGGTAGGGGCCAGCGCGCCCCCCAACACGGCCACCTCCGGCGCCACCTCTTTAATAGCCCGGTAGGCCTGACAGAGCAACGCGGTGTAAGCCACCGGATCTACCGGGCGATATCCCCATTCTTGGCTCAGGTTAGGTTCATTCCAGATGATAATGTACGAGACCCGGTCGCGGTAGCGAGCTGCGAAAGCGGCCGCGTAACGTGCGAAATCGGCAAAACGCTCCTGCGGCAGGTAGGAGGGGGTGGTGTCCGGAGGGCGTGCCCAGTCGGGCACAAACCCCAGACGGGCAATCAGTGTCAACCCCTGGTGCGCCGCGAAATTGATCACCATATCGGGATGATCCCAGACATATCGCCCGGGGGTAGGCTCGTAGTACCACCAGGGGAAATATTCCACCACCCAGGAAGCCCCCATTTCACGCACCATCTCAAACGTGCGGAGGATCTTCCAGGGCTCGACTTCATCTGTAAGCCGTGTGTGAACGCCTATTTTGGGGTTGATGCTTTTTACCGCCTGGGGGGAACCCAGTATCAACGGACGCCACGTGCTGCCGGCTGCCACCGACGCAATGACCCCCACCGTTACCAGGACCGGCACGGCCAGGCGTAATAAATGCTTCAGGGAAGCCACCAAAAAAGCCCCCCTGCTCCCCCACACATCACCCTGGGGGAACAGGGGGGGGATTACCCGGAGCTTCGCACGGCGGGACCAAGGCAACGGCTTATTCCACATATATCTCTACCCGCTCCTTGTCCTCTTGGTCGACAACGTCCACGATTTTACCCCGACTCTCGTTGATCAAGGCATGCTCTAATTCCTGGACGATCTCCGGCGACAGGCCGGGAACACCAAAGGCCTGGCCCATGCGCAATCCCGCCTTGACCATGGAGAAGGGAAGTACGATGTGAACCCGCGGGCGATTGGTCTCCATGTCGGTCACCTGAATCTTGAGCCAGCGCGGCTTGTTCTGGGACGTGGCAACGCCACTCTCGGTTCCCTGCAACGCCTCCAACAAACGTACGCCGTCCTCCGGTGAGATGGTCCCTTGGGCCACCATTTCCAGAATTTTTCGCTGTTCTTCGCGCAGACTCATGATGCACCCTCCTTAAAATAACCCACCAAATCACATTCCCTGCAAACGACGAACAGCCTCATCTACGTCCAGGTGTCCCTGGGCAACGGCCTCCAGGATGGCCTGCCGTGTGGCAGCGTCCGGTGCCTGAGGAGGCGCCTTGGTGGAGAAGGGTTCGGCCTCATAGCCCAGCGCGCGCACCACAGCCAGCAGACGAGCGCGAGCCGTCGGATAGGAAATGCCCAGCAACTCCTGGACACGGTTTAACTTCCCCTCCGCCCGCAGGAAGATTTCCACAAATTCCTGGAGTTCCTGAGGCAGGCGAGCGAGGGGCGACGGAGCAAACTGCCCTTCCACCGCGGTCCCACATTCCGGACACACCAGTCGTGTGATCATCATGTCATGATCACACACCGGACACGTCCCTGGCGCTCGGTACATCCTGCACCCTCCTCGAACATAACTTTCACAGGCTGCGCAGCCTTGACATCACCTATAATACACCCAAACTTCAATTTTGTCAAGTTCTGGGTGAATTTTATTGAATAGTAGATGGCATAAATTGAGCATCAGGAGAAATATTTTGGGAAAGACCTCGAAGGGTGCAGCGTACCATCCCAGGGCCATCTCTCTCCCCGAGGAAGACCCCATGACCGGAGGAAAGGACGCATTATGTTGGGGCGAGGTGATTATTTGAGGCCGGTATGCAGGAAGCTCTGGATAAAGCGGCGCTGGAAGAGCAGGAACGCGATAAAGAGGGGGCCGGCCACCAGCAATGTAGCCGCCATTAACAGCTGCCAACGGGCGCCGATTTCCCCCAGCTGGGTGAACCGGGCCAGGCCCACGGTAAGGGGGCGGCTCCGCTCGGTAAGGGTGACTACCAGGGGCCATAGGAATTCGTTCCAGTGCCAGCTGACCGAAGAGATGGCAAACGCCACCAGAGAGGGGTACGAAGGGGGCATATACACGTGACGCAACAGCTGCCACCAGGTACACCCATCCATCAAGCCCGCGTCCACCAAATCACGGGGCACTTCGAGAAAGGCCTGCCGCATGAGGAACATGCCAAAGGCAGAACCAAAGTAGGGAATGGCTACCGCAAACCACGTGTCAAACAACCCCAACCGGCGGATGGTAGCAAAGTTGGGCGCGAGAAGGGCGGCCGTGGGAATCATCAATTGCAGGAGGATGAAGAAGAACAACACCCGCTGCCCGGGAAAACGGTAATGGGCAAAAGCAAAAGCGGCCAGGGTGATGGTCACCACCTGTACGGCCAGGATAATGACCACGATGGCGATGGTGTTAATGTAATATCGACCAAAAGGAGCCAGGGACCAGGCCCGTTGGTAATTCTCCAGGGTCAGTCGGCTGCCAAACCACACATCCCCGCGGCCGAGGGGCTCAGCTTCCGGCCGAAAGGATACCACGATAGCCCACACCACAATGGCGGCCCAGCTTAACGCCCAGGCAATGGTGATGCCACTCAGCAATGCAGAGGTCAGTCGAGCCCGCCACGTGCGTCGTCCCACATGGCTAATAACCATAGCGATCCTCCTGGCGCTCCGAGAGAAGGAAGTTGGTCACGGTAAATGCTAACAACACCACGATAAGGATCACCGTCAACGCGGCCGCCCGTCCTACATCCTGGTATTCAAAACGCACCTGCCACAGCCAGTACAGCAAGGTAGTACTGGCCGTGCTGGGTCCCCCCTGCGTTAACACGAAGATGTGGTCCACGGTCTGAAACGCGCTGATAAACGCAATGGTGGAGATGAACAAGGTCGTCCGCCGGAGCAAAGGAAAAGTCAGGTGCCACAGCTGTTGCCACCAGGATGCACCGTCCAGGGCAGCAGCCTCGAACACGTCGGTGGGCAGGTTTTGTAGCCCGGCCAGGTAGAACAGCATGTAATACCCCGCGTTCTTCCAAATAGCCACTATCATGATGGACAACAAAGCCAGATCGGGGTTGGCCGTCCAATTCTGAGGGCCGCGATATCCCAGAAATTGTAAGGCTGTGTTGAACAGCCCGTAGTCCGGCGTAAGGAAGAACATCCAGATGGTGGCCACGCTCACCATGGGCAAAACGTTGGGGTAGAAGAAGGCCAGACGCCACAACCCCAGCCCGCGTATCTGCCGGTTCAACAACAAAGCCAGGATGAATCCCAGCAGAATGCTGATCGGGACGGTGCCCAACACGTAGATGGCCGTGTTGACAATCACCGTTCGAAAATCGTCGTTGGTGAACAGGTCCACGTAATTCTGGAGGCCAATAAATGTGGGTTCCCGGTACTTGGCTATGTTCAGGCGCTGGCGAAATAAGCTCTGATATATGGCCAGGGCAGTAGGCCAGACGGTGAAAAGGGCAACGAAGAAGACCGTGGGCGCGATCAGCAGATACGGCAGGACCGGCACCCGTTGTCGAAACGTTGACCGGCTCATGATGGTCCGAGCTCTCCCAGATTAAGGTTGGTAGTGGCCGGACGGGCAGGCCAGGGGAAACCTCCTGGCCTGCCCGTATCAGATTACTTGAAGGGTTCCAAGGCCTTTTCGGCCTCCTCCTGCGCTTTTTGCATGGCTTCTTCGGGGGTCATTTCCCCGTTGTACGCTGCCTGCAGGTACTTGTGGAAGATGTTACGCACCTCGCCCAGGTTCTGCACCGCGAATTCCTTGCCCGCGTACTGGAGGAAGTCGCGGATTTCGGCGGCTTGCGGAACCTGCTGGAAGTGTTCTTGCATGGCTGCCGTTTCGTACGCGGCCTGTCGAGTGGCGATGTAACCGGTGTTGATGCTGAAATCCGCCACCAGCTCCGGCTGGGTCAGGAACTTGATGAATTCCCAGGCCGCATCCCGCTGTTCCTTGGGGGCACCTTTGAGGATGTACAGGTTACCACCTCCGGGAACCGTGGCGAAGGTGCCCGGATTCTTGCCCGGCACGGCCATCACCCCCACCTCAAAGTTCGCCTGCTTGAGAATGCCGGCCAAGCTTCCGCTGGAGTGCATGATCATCGCGGCCGCGCCACTGGCAAAGTCTGAAGGCGCCTGCCCCCACACTGCCTGTACCCCTTCCGGCATGGCCTTGTACTCCTTCGACAGGTCAATGTAAAACTGCACGGCCTCGATCACCCGCGGGTCGTTGAAGTACACCTCGGTAGGATCATCGCCCACGATGTTGCGACCGTTACCAATGGCCAAAGGCTGGAAGAGCCAGTACGGCCACCCGGAGGGGTAGAGCAACCCCCAACGAACCACATCATCCCCTTCCCGGAGGGTCAACTTGCTGGCGGCCTCCGCCCAACTCTCCCAGCTGTCCGGGGGCTCGAGACCGGCCTCCGCGAACAGATCCTTGTTGTAGTACAGGGTGACTACACTACGCTGGAAGGGAATGCTCCAGATCTGACCGTCGTAGTAGGAATTTTCCAGGAAGGCGGGGATAAAGTCGTTCAAGTAGGCATCCTTGTCCGGCATCGCGTTAAGGTACTCGTCCAACGGCACGATCAGGTCCGCGTTCACCAGATCGTATAGGTCCACCGCCAGCATGACCGCCAGCGCAGGTGGCGTGCCGCCTCCTTCCACGGTGGTCTGAATGGTCGTCTTCACATCCCCATATCCGCCGGAAAAGACCGGTTCCACCGTGATGTGCGGGTACTTCTCCTTGAACTTATCCGCGTAGCCTTGCAGGATCTGGGCGATGGGCGCGTCCACAGCAACAGGATAATAGACCTGAATGGTCACCGGCTCAGGGGTCGGCGTCGGCGTCGGCTCCGGTGGTTGAGTAGGTGCCGGGGGCTGGGTAGGTGCCGGAGGTTGGGTGGGTTCCGGTGTGGGCGTGGCCTGGGGCGCGCACGCCGCGACAACGACCGCCAAGACCAAAACCAGTACTCCTGCCAACCGCCTCATCGTTTCACCTCCGCCTTTTCGGGTTAAACATCCTGCGAATGGGGGATGAGCAACGCACCACGACGTCCACACATCATGTTAACCACCGTCCAGACGTTGCACACAAACCAACGCCCTTGCTGCCCGGAAAAAGTTCCGCTCTCCTGATGCGCCTGAAACAAACGCCTCTTCCTGGAGAGGGCTAACATAATAATGCGACCGCTCGTCCCTGTCAAAACCGCCCTTCCACCTGAAGATCTCGTCCCAAAGTGCTGGGGCTGTATCTCGTCCGGACAGGATTGCCACAGGGCATGGACAAACGGTGGCGGGGAAGAAGGGTAGCGTCACGTCGCTGGCTTGGGTAAAGGGTGATAGCAGGGCTACAATACCGGTGAACGGACGTGGACCGGCGAATGTTCTGCTCAGCGGGCCGAGTAGGGAAAGCGTTTACAACACCTTGAGCGTACAGGAACATTCAAGCATGGGTTCCCCGTTTCGACAGCTGCCCAGCGTGGACCGGTTGCTCTCCGAACCCCCGGTGCGGGAAGTCATCGCGCAGGTCGGTCATGAGACCGCGGTACGCTTGGCACGCCTTCTTCTGGACGAAGCGCGCGCGGCTATCCGTCGCGGGGAGCCTCCACCGGAACTGAGTTACCTGGTAACGGCGCTGCGTGACCGCCTGATCCAGGCTGCCCGACTGAGCCTGCAACCGGTGATCAACGCCACCGGCGTCATTATCCACACCAACCTGGGCCGCGCGCCCCTGAGTGACGCTGCCCGTCACGCGGTCGTCTCCATCACCGGAGGATACAGCAACCTCGAGTACGACCTGGCCACCGGACGACGGGGCTCGCGGTACCAGCATGCAGTACAGTTGCTACGGGACATCACCGGTGCTGAGGACGCTCTGGTAGTGAACAACAACGCGGGGGCCGTGTTCCTGGCCCTCCACGCCTTGGCAGCCGGTCGGGAGGTGTTGATTTCGCGAGGACAGCTGGTGGAAATCGGTGGGGGATTTCGTATCCCGGACATCATGGCTGCCAGCGGGGCAATACTCCGGGAAGTGGGCACTACGAACCGCACACACCTCCGGGATTATGAAGGACACTTGTCCGAACACACGGCCATGATCTTGCGGGTACATCAATCCAACTTCCGCATGATCGGTTTCACCACACAACCCTCCTTGGAGGAACTGGCTCGGCTGGCCCACGCGCACAACACGCTCCTGATGGACGACCTTGGCAGCGGCACCTTGCTGGACACACGCGCCTTTGGCCTGACATACGAGCCTACAGTGCAGGATAGCCTGCGGGCAGGTGCCGACCTGGTGACCTTCAGCGGGGATAAATTGCTGGGCGGACCACAGGCAGGTATCATCGTAGGGCGGGCGGACCTCATTGCCCGCTTGCGCAGTCATCCCTTAGCACGGGCCCTTCGAGTAGACAAGATGACCCTGGCCGCATTGGAGGCCACCCTGAGCGCATATCGTCGCGGGACCGCGACTTTAGAGATACCTATTTGGCGAATGATTGCCACCCCCCTGGAAGCCCTGGAACAGCGTGCCCGCCGATGGCAGGAACAATTGACAGCTCGGCACATCCCTGCCGAGGTGGTCTCATCGGCTTCCGCGGTGGGTGGCGGCGCCTTACCGGGTGAGACCTTGCCCACGTGGGCGCTGGCGTTGACCGCTCCCCGGGTGCATCGACTGAGCGCCCGGCTACGGGACGGTACGCCTCCGGTGGTGGCACGCATCGAGGACGAACGACTTTTGCTGGACCCACGCACGGTGTTGCCAGAACAGGATGACGTGCTGCTGACCCGAGTGCGGACGGCGTGGGAAGCCCATCTTGCGGAGTTGGATTAATGGGGCTGGTCTTCGTTAAACTCGGCGGTTCCCTGATCACCGACAAAACGCGACCGGAAACTGCACGCCGCGCAGTCATCCGGCGGCTGGCAAAGGAAATCCGACACGCGCTCACCCGACGTCCCGACTTACACATCCTGCTGGGACACGGAAGCGGCTCCTTCGGACATGTTGTGGGGCGACAGTACAACCTGCGGGCCGGCATCACCGGCCCGGACGGATGGACAGGCTATGCCCAGACTGCCGCCGCTGCCGCCCGGCTAAATCGCATCGTGGCGGATGTGTGCCTAGATGTTGGGCTCCCGGTGGTCAGTTTGCCCCCTTCAGCCAGCGCCTGGTGCGAGGACGGACGTCTCATCGCGCTGGACACACGACCCCACCGGGTACTGTTGGCACAAGGCCTCATCCCCTTGGTCTACGGGGATGTAGCCCTGGACGCCACACGAGGGGGGACCATCGTCTCCACCGAGGAAGTATTTGCTTTCCTTGCCCGTTCCGACCCTGCCCTGCGACCGGAACGGGTCATCCTGGTGGGGAACGTGGAGGGCGTGTACACCGGCGACCCCCACCGCGATCCCACCGCTCGGCTGATCCCCCGCCTGACAGCAGAAGAGGCGTTGGCCCTAAACGGCCTCGGGGGCTCTCACGGCGTGGATGTGACCGGCGGCATGGCCAGCAAAGTGCGGGAAATGGCCGCCCTGGCCCGCGAAGTGCCAGGGCTGACGGTGCACATCCTCAGCGGTCTTGTGCCCGGCGCCCTAGAAGACGCGCTGGTCACCCCGGAGCGTGCCCCTGGCACCCGCATTGTCGCCGGGACGACGGAACGCGCGACCCCTCAAAGGTGAACAGGGCCTTTCACACCGCAAGAGGACCGATACCGCGCGGGACTTGCCTCGGCTGCGTATTCTATGGTAGAACATTTTCCCACACATTCAAGACGGCAACACACACCCTTGCCCCGCGTACACGGGAGCACAAGGGAGGACGGTATGGCAGAGAAAAAGCGCTATCACATCTGGACGATTGGCTGCCAGATGAACGTGGCAGACTCCAACCACGTGGCCGCTCACTTGGATCGGCTAGGGTATGAACCCGTTGAGCGGCCGGAGGAGGCGGACGTTATTGTGCTGAACACCTGTGTCGTCCGCCAGAGCGCCGAGGACAAGGTGTTGGGCAAACTGGGCTCCCTGAAACCCCTGAAACAACACCATCCCGATAAGGTCATCGCGCTGATGGGGTGCTTCGTCGGGGTAAAGCCCAACCCCAAACTGAAGGAGCGTTTCCCCTGGGTGGACGTGTTCATGCCTCCCTCCGAGCCTGCGCCGCTGATTCACCACCTGACAGGCGACCAAGTCAACGCCGAGGTCCGGGAGCAGGAAGCACACGCCTTAGAAACGCGCTGGCGCCTTCAAGATGAACTCAGCGTAACCCAGTCGGTGCGACACCTGGCCGCCCACGGGGAAACACCGGTGACCGCGTTCGTGCCTGTCGTGTACGGCTGTTCCTTCGCCTGTACCTTTTGCATCATCCCTTACCGTCGCGGCAAGGAGCGCAGCCGCCCCCTGGAGGACGTGGTGGCCGAAGTACAGGATCTGGTGGCCCAAGGCGTGCGGGAGGTCACCCTCCTGGGGCAAATTGTGGACCGATACGGGTATGACTGGGGTGGCCGGCCCGACCTGGCCGATCTCCTGTACGCGATCCATGACATCGAAGGCCTGTGGCGCATCCGGTTCCTGACCAGCCACCCGAACTTCCTCAGCGACCGTATTCTGGACGCGGTTGCCGAACTGCCCAAGGTCATGCCACACATCGAAGTGCCCATCCAGGCCGGGGATGACGAGGTACTTGCCCGGATGCGACGGGGTTACACCGTCACCGACTACTACAGGCTGGTGGACAAGATTCGCCAACGCATCCCGGATGCCGCCATTCACACCGATATCATTGTCGGTTTTCCCGGCGAGACCGAAGAACAGTTCATGGGCACATACCGGGTCCTGGAAGAGTTGCGACTGGACAAGGCCCATCTCGCCCGGTATTCTCCGCGCCCCGGGACGGTGAGCGCCCGCTTCATGAAGGATGATGTCCCTGAAGAGGAAAAACGTCGACGCCACCGCTTGCTGGAAGCGTTGCAGGAGCGCATTCTGCGGGAGAAGAATCAAGCCCTCGTCGGCGAACGCGTCCAGATCCTGGTGGAGGGACGCCGCAAGGGGAAGTGGGAAGGACGTACACCCCAAAACAAACTGGTCTTTGTAGAGCATCCGGCCGACTTGCGCGGTCGCCTTATCGAGGTCGAGATTGTGTGGGCGGGACCTTACAGCTTGCAAGGCCGGTTTGTACGGGACGTCAGCCCGGGATTGGAACCAATCCCTCCACAGCCGATGCCCCTTCCCCTAACACCAACTCCGGTGACACCCTGAATTATCCTCAAAACTTCTCCCTAAAGGGCTGTGAATTCCCCGGGCCGGACGAAGATGTACGTGTCCGGCCCGGGATGTTCTTGTGAGATCGGCATCGCCCTGGGTAAGTTATGCCACACGTCTAACCGTTACACCCAGGGAGGGGCAAAAGATGAGGTTCCGCGCGGACCAAGGGCGCACACCCGTCGCGTTGGCCAACTGGAAGATGGCTATGTCCCTGGCGGAGACACAACGCTTTGTCGCGCGTTTTGTCCCCTTGGTACGTGATCTCACGCCGTACATCGACATCATAGTGTGCCCGCCGTGTACTGCCCTGCACACACTGGCCACCTTGCTGCGTGATACCGGTATCATGGTGGGTGCACAGCACATTTACCCGGCTACAGACCCCGCTTACACCGGGGAAGTGTCCGCGGCACTGGTGGCCGACGCGGGAGCACAATGGGTGCTGGTCGGTCACTGGGAACGCCGACGCCACTTTGGTGAGACCAACGATCTGCTCCAACAACAGATCCAGCACGCGTTGCAGGCAGGGCTACGACCGGTCGTACTTCTCGGTGAACCGCGCACCATATCCCCGCCGGATGCAACTGCGCTTCTCGCCCAAGCGGAACAAGTGCTTGCCGGGTGCACCCCGGAGGCCATCGCCCGCATGGTGTTTGTGTACGAACCGGAGGAAACTATCGGGCGGGCTCACCCGTTGGAGCCCGCCCGGGTGGGGCAAGGCTGTCACTTCCTGCGCACCTGGTTAATGGAACGGTTTGGTCCTGTAGCCGCCCGGGCACGCATCATTTACGGCGGCAGTGTTACGCCTGAGACCGCAGACCAGCTCCTCACTCATCCCGATGTTGACGGCCTGGGGGCGGGACGACGGGGCCGCGACCCTCTGGCCTTTGCCGCCATTGTACACCGGGTTGTACAACGACGGGCCGCCACTGCGGACGGATAAGGCCGGGACATGCCGGCCCCTTCATGACGGCCTGTCGGCTATCCTCGCAACATGCGCAGCCCGCTGGCAATCACCGCAAACTCACTGAGCTCGTGCCCTAACACCGCGATGGGAAGGGTAAATCGGCCGGCCAGAGCCCCTATCACCAGGACTGTAATAACCGCTGCAGAAAAGATCAGGTTTTGCTGCACCACCCGCTGGGTGCGACGGGCCAGGTGAATGGCATATGCTAGCTTCTCCAGGTCATCTGCCATCAAAGCGACATCGGCAGTTTCCAGCGCGACGTCGGTGCCTGCTGCTCCCATGGCCACCCCCACGGTGGCCTCAGCCAGGGCAGGCGCGTCGTTCACTCCATCCCCCACCATGATGACGTGACCGTAGCGAGCCGTCAATTCCCGTACCTTGCGCACTTTATCCTCAGGAGAAAGCTCGGCGTACACGTCGTCGATGCCCAACTCCCGGGCGATGGCACGCGCGGCGCGCGGGTTGTCGCCCGTGAGCATGGCGATACGGGTAATGCCGACTTGGCGCAGGGCTGCAATGGCCTCCTTCGCGTTGGGACGGAGAACGTCGCGCAGGGCGATAAGCCCCACGACCCTAGGTGTGGCCCCGTCAGTCGCCGGTGCAACGCCCACCAGAACAACGGTCTTACCTTCATCCTCCAGCTCTGCCACACGCTTCTTGAGAGCGTCGGGAAGGGCACCGTACGTCTCAAAATAACTGGGCCGGGCTACCAGTACCCGCCGGTCGGTAATAACGCCCACGGCCCCGGTGCCGGGCAAAGCCTGGAAGTGTTCAACCGGAGGCGGGACGAGCTCCCGACGTTGACCCTCGCGTACGATCGCCCGGGCCAAGGGATGTTCACTGCGGGCCTCCACCGCAGCCGCCCACAGAAGTACCCTCTCCTCGTCGACAGGCTCCTGGCCGTCTGTTGTCCAGGGAATTACATCAGTAACCTGAGGCTCTCCCCGGGTGAGAGTCCCCGTCTTGTCCAGCGCGACCACACGGCTCTGGGCCAACATCTCCAGATGGATCCCGCCCTTAACCAAAATACCGTTACGCGCTGCCGTGCCCAGTGCGGCCACCATGGTGATGGGTATGGATATGACCAGAGCACAGGGGGCAGCCGCGACGATGAACACCGTTGCCCGCAAAATCCAGGTGGTCCACGCCGCGCCGAAGAACAGGGGCGGTACTACCGCGATAAGCACGCCGGCCAGGAGAACAGCCGGGCTATACCACGCGCCAAACCGTTCAACGAACTTCTGCCGCTCCCCTTTCCGTTCCTGTGCCTCCTCTACCAGCTGAATAATGCGGCTCAAGGTGTTGTCGGCCACGGTGCGGGTGGCCCGCACTTCCAACGCACCGTGCTGGTTAATCGTCCCCGCAAAGACCACATCCCCTTCCTTCTTCTCTACCGGGATAGACTCCCCGGTAACCGGAGATTGGTCCACACTGGAGTGCCCCCGCACCACCACGCCGTCGGTAGGAATGCTCTGACCCGGCTTAACGATAAAGATGTCACCGACCTGGAGCTCTTCGGCCGGGATCTCCACCTCTCGACCGTTGCGCCGGACCAGAGCTACCTTAGGGGCAAGTTTCATGAGCGCCTTGATGGCGGAACGTGTCTTCTCCTCGGTATAGCCCTCCGCTGCTTCCGAGATGGCGTACAGGAAGACCAGCATGGCACCCTCGGCGGGCTGTCCCATGAGTGCGGCCACCACGGCTGCCACGCTCATGAGGAGTTCAATCCCCACCCGCCGTTCATGTACCAGTTCCTCAATGGCCTCCCTACCGAAGAAATAGCCGCCCACCACCATGGCGACCACGTACACCACGACAGTGACCGGTTCCGGCACTCCTGCCCGCCCCATAAGGAAACCCACAAGGAGGAGCAGACCGGCCGTCGCCGCGGTGATCACTTTCGGGTTGTGCCAGGGCTTAGGCGGCTCAGGCAACTCCCGGTCTTTTACCACCGGAAATCCGGCGGACGCCAAATGCTCTTCTATGGTTTCGGGCTTAACGGCATCCGGATCAAAGACGATACGTACCTTCGCCGCCCGCGGGTACGTGTCAACCTGGTGAATTCCTGGAATCGGGCTCAGCCGCCGCTTCAGTTGCGCGGCATCGTGTTCACAGTCCAGGTTAGCCACCCGAAACTCTATCTGCTGCTGGGTTTGACCGCTCATGGCCATGCCTCCTTACAGAGTCGCTCTTTATTTGTATCATTGTTCAATTATGGAATAGATGAACAGGCCTGTCAAACACAACAAGGACTGTAGTGCACACGAGGGAGGGCTGCTGGACTTGTAAGAACAGGTTGTCATCCCTCAGGCCCCGTGCTATACTCCCCCCCTGCAAACGTCGGCGAGGGAGCACGAGGAATTACCGACGTGCGTCAGGAGGAAGGCATGACGATACAGAGGGGACGGGTGGGCCTGGCGTTGCTCGTAGTACTCACGGCATCCCTCGCTTTGGGCCTCTCTCTTTGGGACCGGGACTATCCGGGAAACGTGGTGACCTGGTGGCAGGGAGAGCGCGTGTACGCATACCTCCGCTGGCGTTTAGCTGCGTACATAGCGATATCCTTGGTGTTAGGATTGGGGTGCTGGGCACTTGGAGTTTGGGGGCGCATACGGGGCGGGGCCTCTCCCTCCACCACGTTGTGGCAGCAGACATTGCCTTACGCCCTCTGGCTCCTGACCCCTCTGATCGTAGTCCGGTATGTGTGGTCGCCCCTGGGCATGACGCCCGGCAGCTCCTTCTGGACATACGTGTTGATTCCGCCCATTGCGCTGGTGGTGGCCGCGAGTCTGGCACCCTGGATTCCGCCCGGGGGGCTGTTGTATCACCGTCACCCTCGGGCGTTGTGGGTGCTCATTGGGCTCTTTATTGTAACCTTTGGCGCGCTCGCTTTTGCCCGGCACCTAAGTTTTAAGAGCCACGCGCTGGACCTGGGTACCATGGCCCAGGCGGCGTGGAATACCGGCCAGGGGCGCTGGTTGGAGTACACCCCGCTCTTTGAGGAGTACGTGCCCGCGCCCCCCTTATCCAATCGCCTGGTGTCGGGCAAGATGGAACTCGTTTTTTTGCCCCTCGGTCTCTTGTATCGATTTATCCCGTCTCCGCTTGTGTTACTTGCCGTGCAAACTCTGGCCCTAGGGCTTAGTGCGTGGCCCCTGTATCACGTGCTGTATCTCACCCTGCGCTCCTACCACGCGACGTTGTTCCTCACCGCGGCGTATCTGGCCTATCTGCCCCTGCATTATGTGGCGATGGCCGACTTTCACCCTTCGGCGTTGATTCCCTTCTTTCTCAACTGGGCGCTCTATTTCCTGTTTACCAAGCGATATCGGGCCTATGTGATGAGTCTACTGGGGGCCTTTGCCTGTCGGGTGGATGCGGCGTTGGTGGCCTTAGGGTTAGGCGCGCTGCTGTTGTATCAGCGCAAATGGCGTGTAGGCGCTGTGACCCTCGCGCTGGCTCTGGGGTGGATTGTTCTGGATTTTTACGTGGTCGTGCCATGGGCCCAAGCCCGCTACGGACCGGATCCTGTAGGTCTTATTGAGCAGCGTTTTGGCCGATATGGGGAGACCCCGGTGGAGATCCTGCTGGGGCTGTTGGCTCGTCCCCAGGATCTGGTGCGCCTCCTCACGGAGCGAGAGAAGGTGCAGACGGCCTTTGACCTGCTGATGCCGCTGGGAGGGCTGCCGGTCTTCGCCTTGCTGTGGCTTCTGCCGGCCATGCCCCTCACGGCCCTAAACCTCCTGGCCGATTCTCCCTGGCAAGGGACCGTACGGGCTCACTACTTCGCGCCGGTGTTACCCATCTTTTTTGTGGCCGCGGCCATGGGGCTCCGCTGGCTACATGCCCGCATCGCGTACTGGCGCCCACCGGATCGGCGCCTGTGGAGCAGTGGTTTAGCCCTGTACATGCTGGCAAGCACACTGTTGGTCAACTATTATTTCAGCCCCTTCCCCTTGGGACGGGACTTCCGGCTGGGAACCTTCTGGAGCTGGAGCCCACACCACGACGCTATCCGACGGGTACTGGCTCAAGTTTCCCCGGACAGCCGGTTAAGCGCCCAGAGCGATCTCCTCCCCCATGTGGCGCACCGGCGGTTCTTGTACCTGTTTCCTTCGGGTGACCAGGTGGCGGATGAGATCCTGCTCGACCTTGATTTTGCCGCGGAACATGCTCCCCTGGACTTTTACGCGTTCTACGAAACTGTAGAGCGGGTGATCAACGACCCTCGCTTTGGCCTGAAGGCGTGGGACAACGGTGTGTTGTTGTTGGCCCGGGGGTACCCGCATGACCCGGAAAAGGTACGACAGCTGCGCGTCGCTTACGATGCAGGCTTCTACCGGGTACAATGGCTGGGGTACGAGGGGCCTCGCGAGATGGTTGTCGATGAGATGTATCCTGTGCGCGTGTGCGTGCGGAACACAGGTACGCAGGGGTGGAAGTCCACCGGATGGCATCCCACCAAGCTCAGTTATCACTGGCTGGACCTGGAGGGCAACGTGGTCGTGTGGGACGGGGAGCGTACTTCCTTTCACGTCATTGTGTACCCCCAGCAACGCCGCTGTGTGGAAGCGCTGGTCCTCGCGCCTTCCCGGCCGGGCACGTATGTGCTCCAGTTCGACCTGGTGCGAGAACAGATCGCGTGGTTCAGCCAAAAGGGGGCGGAAACGCTGGACATTCAGATCACCGTTCGGCCGCGCGAGTAATGGGCCCAGAGGGGAAAACACCTGCCGGCGGGGCTGCTCAAGGTCATCCCCGCCGGCAGAAGAGAGAGAACATTCCCCGGAATATCAGGGCAGGCGTAACTTCTGTCCTACGTAGATGAGGTTGGGATCTTTCAAGTTGTTCAGGCGCACCAGCTCGTCCACCGTTGTGCCGTAACGGGCAGCGATCCCGCTGAGGGTCTCCCCAAAGCGGACCGTATGAATTCGCGGCGCGGGGGGTGAGTCGGGCACACAGGGCACCACCAGTCGTTGCCCAATGTAAATCAGGTTCGGATTGGTGATGTTGTTCGCCTGCACCAGCCAAGAGATGGTGGTCCCGTACCGCTGGGCAATGGCACTGAGGGTATCCCCACGCCGTACGGTGTAATAGCAGGCCTGTTGGGCCTCCGGAGGAGCGAGGACTAACCGCACGTCATCGATGTTCACATCCAGTTCCCGCTCCAGCGTGCCCCACTTCTTCCAAGCCCGAATGAAGAGCGTGATAGTGCTGGAGGGAGCCACAAAGCGCGTGCGGTAAAAGAGCATGGGGCCCGGGCTGGTGCGCAGGTAGATAGTATCCCAGGGCACCTCTGTCCAAGTGGTGACGGCCTGCCAGTCCGTAACGCCGTCGGCCGCGATGCCCCATTGCACTCGGTACCGGTAGGGGTCTTCATCGGGGTGGGGAGCCTCTTCCCGCATCATACCCCAGAAACACAGTTCATAGGTAGCCCCTGGTGTCAACCCCTTCACCACCTGATAAATACCCGCGTAACGGTCTGGATCAGAAGCAGGGTACTTATAGGTGTTAATCTCAATGAGCTGGCTATGTTTGCCCTCTTTAACCACAGGGGGCCAGGTATCATCGTAAAAGCCGTACGTCGCTCGGCCGCCGTTGGTAAACCATCCCCACCCTTGAGCGACTGCCTCTTCTACAAAGCCCTCTTCAAAGGTGCCGTTGACCAGCAGGTTGGTCCCCGCGCAGGGTTCCGGTGTCGCGGCTGCTACAGGCGTGGGTTGCCGGGTCGGGGTAGGCGTGACGGCCGGCGCCTCGCGTAGGGAAACGGCGTCCAGGTTAACGTCGACCTGCCGGAACCATGTGCCCCACTTCATCCGCACCCGAATGAAAAGGGTGATACGAGATGTGGAAGGAGTGAATTCCACGCGCGCGTGCTGGAACTCGCCCGGCTGCAAACGGGGATCGTATCTGTCCCACGGCAGTTCCTGCCACTCGGTTACCTGAGTCCAGTCGGTGCCGCCGTTAGGGTCGATGCCCCATTCTACCCGGTAACGCCAAGGGTCCGGGTCATTATCGTCGGCCCGGATGAGACCGTACAGCTCCAGCACATACCTTTTGCCCGGTCGCACATTGACCGTCTGGTAAATGCCCGCGATGCGGTCCGGTTGTCCCCATCGACGGGCAGTGCTGATCGCAATGAGCTGGCTGTGCTTGCCCTCTTTTACGACCGGAGCCCACGTGTCGTCGAAGAAGCCATAATCAGCTGCGCCGCCGTTGGTGAAGCATCCCCACCCTTTTGCTACCAGACCACACCCTTCCACAAACACGAAGCCTTCCTCGAACCCACCGTTGCGCAACAGATTGCCCGGCTCACCGGCAAAGGTGGTGACGCCTAACAGGACAAGACCCAGGCCAAGGACTAAGACCGTGCCCAGTAGCGCGAGACGAACGTGTGGGTGATGCCACATGGGTGCCTTCCTCCCTTCCCAAACGTGTGTGTTGTGGACAAATGTGTACTCCCCTGGCCACAAGACGTTGAGCCACGCTGGGGCTCCATTTGCCTTCGGATGAATCCCTGGCCTCGGGACACCGTCCGACCGGGGATGTCAGGAGGGAGCCCAGGAATGTGCAGGTTCATTTTACTCTACAAGTTTATTTTACTCTACAAGACGGGGTATCGGACAAACGGTTACTGCCACGGCCTCAAACCACGCCTGTCCGGTCACCGGCTGACGGTGTCGGCAGGAAAGCACCATTCACGGCACCTGGAGGGCCGGCACATATAGACGCTGTGGTGTGGGTGTAGGGGTGGGCGTGGGAGTTGGGG
>WFWT01000097.1 GCA_015490995.1 Anaerolineae bacterium
CCCCCTTGGCCCCATACGGCCCCGCTAGCACCGCGTCCTCCACAATAAAGGAGATCATCTCAGGCATGTGAGCGATGCCGGGCATGCGGTATTGTCCTAACCGGCGCACCCAGGGTTGACCCTCCTCCACAATAAAGTGTTCTGTAAGCGCGTTGCCCAACCCCATCACAATGCCCCCTTCAATCTGGCCTAAAAGAGCCAGCGGGTTAATGGCGCGCCCCACGTCGTGTGCTGATACAACCCGTAACACCCGGACCTCCCCGGTTTCGGTGTCTACCTCTACCTCCGCAGCTTGCACCCCGAAGGAGAAGGCCACGTGCATATCCCCTCCTTCCCCAAGGGGTCGCGTCTCAGGGGCCCAGTACTCGTACGCCATCACCGTATCCCGCCCCTCAGCCTGAGCCCACTGGACTACTTGTGCAAAGGGCACGCGCTGACCGTTGGCAAGGACATACCCGCCGGAAAAGCGAACCATTTCAGGGGAAACGTCCAGGCGTTCTGCGGCCACCAAACCCAGCACCTCCCGCAACTGGCGGGCCGCATACCGACACGCATTACCGCTGACAAACGTCTGCCGGCTGGCCGTCGTGGGCCCTCCGTCAGGCGTCACATCGGTGTCAGACAGGTACACCCGTACCTGAGCCAACGGCAGACCCAGCTCTTCCGCCGCGATCTGGGCAAGGACGGCCACCAACCCCTGTCCGATTTCCGCAGCCGCAATGCGGACCTCTACCGAACCGTCCGGAAACGCGGCGATAGCCGCGGTGGCTTTATCCGGTGCGCCCCCACCTAGGCCGGTGTTTTTAAAGGCTGCGGCAATACCCCAAGCCCGCACCCGATGAGGATGTTCCGGGTGAACTCGCGGGGCCCACGGCCCCTCCCGCTCATCCACGTGCTGCCAGCCGGCAGCGCGATCCTGACGGTATATCTCCCAAACCTTCTCTTCCACATGCTGCAAACACGCCAGCAGTCCCACCGACTCCCGCAACTCCTGACCGGTAGCCGTACGTGCGCCCACCCGTAAGGCATTCTTCCGTCGAATAGTCACCGGATCCATGCCCAGGGCTTCGGCCAGGATATCGATAGTGCTCTCCACCGCAAAAGCGGACTGAGTCACCCCAAAACCGCGAAATGCCCCTGCCGGTGGATTGTTGGTGTACACCGCGTAACAATCGATCCGCGCGTGAGGGACCATGTAAGGCCCGGTGGCGTGCGTGGTCGCTCGGGTCATCACCTTATCTCCCAGGGAAGCGTAGGCGCCCGTGTCGCCGTAAAGGGTCGCTTGCACGGCCGTAATGGTCCCATCACGACGAGCCCCTATCCGAATATGTATCTGGGTTGGGTGCCGCTTAGGGTGAAACCGCAAACTCTCCTGTCGGGAATACAGAATTTTCACCGGACGCCCGGTCGCCTGGGCCAGAAGGGCAGCGTGTATTTGACCGGCAATATCCTCCTTGCCCCCAAACCCCCCACCGATAACGGTGGCCCGTACCCGTACCGCGTCCTCCGGCAAGCCCAGCGCGGCTGCAATTTGCTCCCGGTCCGCGTACGGGATCTGACTGCCCACGTAGACGGTCAATTTGGGATGATCGGCATCATACCCGGCAGGAACCGCCACCGCGCATTCTGGCTCGAGAAACGCGTGTTCGGTACGGGGGGTGTGATACACGCGCTCCACTATCACGTCGGCCTCGGAAAATCCCTGAGCCACATCGCCCTGTTCCACGTGAATGTGTTTCAGCACGTTTCCGGTCGGGTGATCCGGGTGTAATACCGGCGCGTCAGGCTGTAACCCTTCCAGCGGCGTCGTAATGGGCGTGAGCGGTTCATATTCCACCTCAATGTGTGCCAGGGCCTCCTGAGCAAGCTCCGGCGTTTCCGCCGCCACAATGGCCACGGCATCCCCCACGTAACGTACCACATCCCAGCACAGAACCGGCCAGTCCTTGTAAATGACCCCATGCACCTTACGCCCTGGCACATCCTCATGCGTCAGCACCGCGTGAACCCCCGGCAAGGCCTTGGCCCGGCGGGTGTCAATGCGTTTGATGCGCGCGTACGGATGTGGACTGCGTAAGGTGGCCCCGTACAGCATTCCCGGGAATTGCAGGTCATCCGCGTAAATGGCACGGCCGGTAACCTTGTCCACCGCGTCCGGCCGGGGTACAGGCCGCCCTACGAGGCGCAGCGGAGCATGGGGGGCCATTGGGACGTCCGGCGGCGGCAGGACGCCGGTCCGCAGCGCGGTTGCTGCCGCCTTGACCGCGTCCACGATGGCGTCATACCCGGTACAACGGCAGTACGTGTGTTTCAACGCCTCGCGAATCTCATCATCTGTCGGTTCAGGGTTCCGGTCCAACAGCCATTTTGCCTGCATGATAAAACCGGGGGTGCAGAACCCACACTGCGTAGCCCCGTGTACCACAAACGCGGCCTGTAACGGGTGCAGTTCGTCCAGCCCGGGCACCGTCTGCGCTACCTCCGGCAATTGGTAAGGCAGCCGTTCCGCCGCCACCCCCTCAATCGTAAGCACGTTCGCGCCGGCCGCGCGCAGGGCAGGGTAAATGCACGCCAACACCGGCTCCCCGTTCACGTGCACCGTACACGAGCCGCATTCGGCCTCCTGGCAACCGATCTTCGTGCCGGTTAACCCCAAGTCATAACGCAACACTTCCGCCAGCGTGCGATACGCGGGGATCTCCAACGAAACAGGGCGACCGTTCACAGTGAAGGACAACCTGGGCATATCTCCCTCCTCGAGACATTCCTGAATAGCGGTGGGGAGCACAACCACACCATGGGGTACATAACCATTATATCACATTTGTCTGACAAACGCCGAACCCCCGACGCGCGCCTCCGGGCCAGAAGCCAGGCTTAAAAAACAAAGCTTCCGGGTGTAATTCCTCCTTCCGGAGCACAAAAAGACACCGGCGCAAAACGTTGTCACTTCCTCAAACCGAGGGAGAGCTCGGCCAAGCACGACATTGAAGGTATAATTACTGAAGGCCGGAAGGCATATGCCTTCCGGATGAAGGAGGAGCCTACGATGTCAGAGGAAACGGCCCGGTACCAGCGTTATCAACGCCAGATCATCTTCCGCGAGTTAGGGGAAAAGGGCCAACAACGGCTTTTATCCGCTCGCGTGGCGGTGGTAGGCGTAGGTGCTACCGGATCCATCATCGCGAACTGGTTGGCCCGGGCAGGTATCGGATACCTACGCCTCATTGACCGGGATTTCGTGGAGTGGCACAACCTGCACCGTCAGGCATTGTACACCGAGGAGGACGTGCGCGCGGGGCTGCCCAAAGCGATCGCCGCTGCCAACGCGTTGCGCCAGATCAACAGCGATATCACCATTGAGCCGGTTGTAGCGGACGTCAACCCGGAAAACGCGCTGGACCTCCTGGGTGACGTGGACCTGATCATGGACGGTTCTGACAACTTTTTTACCCGCTACCTGCTTAACGACGTGAGCCTGAAAGCCCACATCCCATGGATTTACACCGGTGCTATCGCCGCGTACGGCAGCAGCGCCACATTTATTCCTCACGAAGGCCCCTGTTATCGCTGCATCTTTGCCGAAGTACCCCCTCCCGGCGCGGGGGAAACGTGCGACACCGTCGGCGTGCTAGGCCCCGCGGTGGGGGTCATGGCTTCGTACAGCGCGGGTGAAGCGCTCAAATTGCTCGCACACATGGGGCAACGAAACCCAGGTTTGGTGTATTTTGACCTCCTCAGCAATACCTGGGAGCTCTTCCGGGCCGAAAAACGCCCCACATGTCCTGCATGCGGTCTGGGGCGTTACGAATTCCTAGAAGCCGAACAGGGTACCTGGACCACAAGCCTCTGCGGGCGCAACGCAGTGCAGATCGTGGTGACCGGACGTCCTCAACTGAACCTGGAACGCTTAGCCCGACGTCTCCAGGGGGTACAGGACCTGCAACTCACGCCATACCTGCTGCGCTTTCGGGCGGACGGTTACGAAATTTCCGTGTTCCCCGATGCGCGCGCTATTATAAAAGGGACGAACGACCCGGATGTGGCGAAATCCCTGTATGCCCGGTTCGTTGGGATGTAAACCATACCGTCGCATACGCTGTGTGGTCACACGTGCAGGAAAACACACGATAAAATGGCAGAGACAGCATTGCGAGTTTTGACCGTTTCCGATAAGGTGGTCCCATCCCTGTACAGCGAGCACGTGCACGCGGTGGTGGGCTCGGTGGATATGCTGCTTTCCTGTGGGGATGTGCCACCTTACTACTTGGACTTCCTGGCTTCGACCCTGAACGTCCCCTTTTTCTACGTGCTGGGCAACCATCCAATGGGCGCGCTGGTCTCTTGGCCGGGCAAACGTCCCTTGCCGGAAGCTGCCAACCTGCACCGACGGGTGATCATGTACAAAGGCCTCATTCTGGCAGGGTTAGAAGGGTCCCGTCGATACCGTCCCCGGGCGCCCCTCCAGTACACCGAATCGGAAATGTGGTTTCACTGCCTGGCCCTGGTTCCTCGCTTACTATGGCACCGCCTGGTACATGGCCGATATTTGGACGCGTTGATCACCCACGCGCCCCCACGCTACATCCACGACGCGGAGGACCGGGCGCACCAAGGATTTGTGTGTTTCCGTTGGTTTATGCGTGTCTTTCGTCCCCGCTACCTGATCCACGGACACATCCACGTGTACCGCCGTGACGTGCCCACCGTTACCCGCTTCCATGAGACCACGGTGATTAACACCTATCCTTACCTTGTACTTACCCTGGAACCTGCCCCAACGCGCGTTCTGCGCCATCAGCTGGCCCAGCACTATCGCGACCTCTGGCAACAACTGACTACCCGCTGGCGATACCTGCTCTGGTCACGTAGCGCTATCTCTGTCGAGGAGGACCCCCCTGCATGACATCTCCACTGGTGGTGGTCTTTGGTGGCACACGCGTTGCCCCTGAAACGCCTTTGTATCAGCGTGGCTATCGGCTGGGAGCCCTCCTTGCCCAGGCCGGTTTGCGCGTGGCTTCCGGGGGATACCAAGGCATTATGGAAGCGGTGAGTCGAGGGGCTGCCGAAGCCGGCGGCCACGTGATCGGTTACACCTGCGACGTCTTCCAGGACGTCAC
>WFWT01000098.1 GCA_015490995.1 Anaerolineae bacterium
CCTCCCACCCCTACGGCCACCGCGACACCCCGCCCTCGGCTGATCTTTGCCGTCACGTCCCCATCACCTACTTCTACGCCGACGCTGCCCCCTGCCACTCCCACGCCACAGGCCTCCCGCACTGTTCGGCGTATCGATACCACCTTTAACATTGTGCTGCTGGGCGCGGACCGCCGTCATAGCACAGCCCAGGTCTGGCGGACGGATACCATTATGCTTATCTTTGTCGACCAACCTCGCCAAGAAGTGGCCGTCGTGAGCGTCCCTCGAGACCTTTACATCACCATCCCCGGCTACGGAAAACAGCGGATTAACGTAGTGGACTACTTTGGTGAGGCAGGTGTGGTGGAAGTGAAAGGGGGCGGACCGGCTCTCATGCGCCAAGTGCTCCTGACCAACTTCCAGGTAAGGGTCGACCGCTACGTGCGCATTGACCTGGAAGGATTCGCGCGGGTGATCGACATCCTGGGAGGTGTTGAGGTGGAGATCACCTGTCCACACACGGTAACGTGGGGAGACCGGATCATTCACTTTGAAAAAGGACGGCAACGGCTGGACGGGGAGACGTTGATGGCCTACATTCGGGCCCGCCAGGGTAATAGCGATATTGATCGGGCCCGCCGCCAGCAGCGCGCCATTTTGGCCATGCGTGACCGGGCGCGAGAATTGAACCTTCTTCCCCGCCTCCCCCAGCTACTCATCACCCTGGGCCAAAGCGTGCAGACAGACCTCAGCCTCCAGGAGATGTGGGTCCTGGGACGAATGGCCATGAATATTCCACCAGAACGCGTGCACGGCCGCGTACTGCGTTATCCTCTGGTGCGCAGCGCGATGACCCCGCGCGGGGAATCGGTGCTTGTGCCGGACCTTCCCCGCATTCGCCAAGTGCTGGAACAGGTTTTCAACGACCCACCGCTCTTAGAAGCGACGGAGGAGGGCATCAACTGTGAGGAATAAAATACACCGCGTGGCCGTAGGCTCGACCAATCCGGTTAAAGTCAAGGCAACGACACGCGTGGTGCGGTACTTTTGGCCCCAGGCAGAGGTCATCGCCGTCGCGGTGGATAGCGGGGTTTCACCCCAACCCTGGGGCGTGGCCGAAACCATCGCGGGCGCGCGTCAACGAGCTCTGGTGGCCCTGGAACGCACACGCGCAGACCTCGGTGTGGGACTGGAAGGGGGAATAGAAGACATTCCAGAGGGAGGCGGGCTTTTTATCAGCGGCTGGGCTGCCGTGGCCTGTCCCGATGGCCGAGTGTACGTGGGATCAGGGGGGCGAGTGCTGCTGCCACCCATCCTGCAGCCCGCCTTGGAGCGGGGTGAGGAACTGGGTCCGGCCATGGACCGCCTCATAGGGCAAAAAGACACCAAACGGACAATAGGCAGCGTGGGCATTCTCACCCGCGGGTTCGTCACCCGGGAACAGCAATTTGCAGTAGCGCTGGCGTACGCGTTGGTCCCCCTGCTTTACCCGGAGTGGTGGTCCTCCGAGGAAACCACCACTAGCCCGTGAACCTTCACGGATGTCGCCCGACCAAAGCAGCCCGTCGGTCCTCCATCATTGTGCGTAAGCGGGCGGACTCACGAGGATACACGAAATACAGAGCAAACCACACCATTCCACACACGAACCAGGCCACCGTCACCATCCAGAAGAACATACGCGTTAAGCCCATACTTACGGCCAGAAACCCCGCGACCACCACACTGAGCGAGGCAATACCGTTCTCCAGTGCGTACAACACCGCGTAAGCGGTACTTCGCTGCTCAGGGGGCACAACAGCCTGCATCATGGGGTCCTTAGCGCCCTGACCGGTCCATCCCACCAGGAACGCGGTGATGAAGGCGAAGATGACCAGCTGGGCCAGGGACCACTCCTGCTGTAATAGGAGATAGCTTGTGGGCACACCACTGAACACCGAAAACTGTCCCACGAGAATACGTCCATACCGCTCATTCCAGCGATGGGCGAGGTCGCCCAACACACCACCGGTGAAATTGCTCAAGGCTGTACCGATGACGATGCCTGCAAAGATAAGAGGCGCCTGGAGCTCAGAATACCCTCTATCATCCACCAGCCAGGTGACCATGTACGTACCTAAGATGACCCATGGCGTCGTGCCAAAGACACCTTGTAGCAGGAAGATCCACAGGGTGCGCAGGCGGATCAAGTCCACCACATGACGCCACCGGAAACTGTACTGCACGGCCGCCTGAGCAGCCACCTCCTCGATGATGTCGGCCAATTCGGGTTCGGCCGCACCGCGAGGGGGCTCCCGGACCGCCACCCAGATAACCAGGCCGCTCACGATGCTGGCCACTCCCATCACGATAAACCCGGCCCGCCATCCCCATTCCGGAATCGCTGCCAGCTGGCCTAGAATGAGCACGCTGATGACAATGCCCACCATGCCCGCGGCCCCCAACACTCCCAATGCCCGGCCTCGCTCTTGGGGACCAAAGAGGTCACTCAGGACGGAGAACGTGGCCGGCAGGAGACACCCCAACCCCAACCCCGCAATCACCCGGAAGATGAGCAACTGCTCATAACTGGCCGCCAGGCCGGTGATCACCGTCCACACCCCCCACAACCCGGTACCCACAACCAGCACCCCTTTCCGGCTGAACCGATCGGCCAAGATGCCCCAGAAGGGGGCTGAAATGGGCTGTAACACGTTGCGGATGCCGGATATTGTGCCCAAAGCCGTATAATCCAACCCCAACGCGGTCCGGATGGCGGGGAACAGGGTGGGCAACGCCTGGGATTCCCCCTGATCCACAAAATTGCCAAACGCGAGGGCAAACAGCGTTAACCAGCGACGATACCGAGAACTCCGCTTCATGGGCGTGGAATCTCCTCTGGGTGTGGTGTGTTCTCCATTATACCTCATTTTGGGAGAGCACAGGCGGACCCTACAGGAGAACATCAGGGTTTAGAGCGACGCAGGTGCTCGCCCGCCAGGGCCAGCAATCCGGTGACCCCCCCTCCCAACGCCCAAATGCCCCAGCCGAAAGGGAGCGAAATGTTGTACACGGCCTCAAATTCAGGCCAAACCTGCTGCACCGCAGACGCCAGCCAGAGTCCTGCGCCCAGGCCGAGCACGGCGAGCAGACCATCCCCCAGCCAGGCAGGTAACCAACGCCATACAGGCGCTACCAGCGCCGCGAACACGCACAGGCCGATAAGGCGCACCTGGGTCTGCCACTCTGCCGCCCGCAACGTAGCAGGCGTCCAGGCCGGGGGCAACATGCTGAGCGCGACCATCACAGCAAGCACCTGCATCCCCACCCGCCAGGGCCAAGGCCAGGGCCACCGTCGTTGCCACGCGTGCACGCTCAACAGAAGGGCTAGCACCACCTGCGGTAGGAGAAAACCCTCCCGCCATACCTGCACCTGTCCACTGCGCACCCCGGGCAAGAACTTCACCACTTCCGGCATATCTACGCCGATCACCTTTAAGGCAGCCGGTGGAGCGGGGACCCAGACCCCCCATACAGCGCCCGCCCAGGCCAACGTCGTCAGCACGAACAACACCATCGTCCATCGAAGGGAGATGGTATGGCGTCCTCCTGCCATGAGCACATTACCCCCCGCGCGGATAGGCTACTGCCGAGCCGGGAAAAGCCAACGATCCTCCTGATCTCCTTCCGCCATCCAGCCGGCTACGCTGTCCTCATCCTCCACTCGCCACCACACAAACCCATCCCGTACTACCGGTCCGTCCAAGACCGTCAACCGACTTCCCGGAGGATAACGGCCGATAATCCGGGTCTCTCGGCCAGGCGCAACCCGTAAGGCCAGCCAGTTCGCTCCCCGCGTGTTCACCACAACCGTGTCCCCCACCGTAATGCGGCTGCCTGTGGGCGTAGGGGTCGCTTGAGGGAGCGGCACCAACCAGACATCCCGACCATCCCCTTCGGCAATCCAACCCACCAGCCCGTAACGGTCATCCACCCGCCACCAACGGTATCCATCCTGCTCCACCGGCCCTTCCCACAC
>WFWT01000099.1 GCA_015490995.1 Anaerolineae bacterium
TCTCCGTGTCGTGTCGGGGTTGCGGAGGGGGTAGGTGTTGCCGTAGGGGTCACCGTGACCCGCCCGCTTGTGGGTGTGGGAGTAGGGGTAGCTTCTGGACGTGGTGTAGGGGTGGCGGAGGGAGTAGGGGTCGCTGTAGCCCGCAAAGCGATGTAAAGGGCGTACAGGGTACCGTCCGTGCGTTGTAACACGCGTACATCCACCACATCCCCCACCTGTGGCTGGCCCACTATCTGGGTTTGCTCATCCACCAGGATGGCGTAGCCCAGGATGATCCACGTGTTGCCCTGAATAGCCTCCACTACCGCGGTGAACTCAAAGATCACTTGGTCCAGCACAACGATACGTTCCGCAATCAGCCGGCCATCCGGCTCTTCGCGCAATTCAATGGTCACATAAGCACCCTCGTAGGGCGTCCCTTCAATGGGAGTACCTGCAGGCACCTCAATAGTGCGTCCACCGACCACCCAGGTGGTCCCCTCAATGGCCTGCAGGATGTCCGTAATGCTGTAGCGAAGGGTGACTTTGGGAATGGAGAGGAGGACGACGATTCGTTCGGCGACCAAACGATCACCCTCTTGGAAGGCGCGGACCCACACCTCTGCTCCGACCTGAGCCGGTCCGCGCTGTTCGTCAATTACTGCCTGGGAGACATCCACGATGTGGTTGGCGATGGTCCACAGGGTACCGTCCATGGTTTGGATGTACCCGTAAAATTCCACCGGTGGCGCCCAGAACACCGTGGGGGTGGCCGTAGGCGTGAGGGTTGGCGTGGCGGTGGCGGTCGGAGTAGGCGTGGGCGTGTTGGTGGGGCGCGGTGTCGGGGTGGCCGTGAGCACAGGTGTAGGAGGCACCGGAGTGGCTGTAGGCGTGGGGGTAGCGGTGAACGTGGCCGTGGGCGTGGAGGTTGGAGTCATGGTAGCCGTCGGGGTGGGAGTGGGAGTCGGAGTGGGCAACGGCGATACCGGCACCGGAGGTTCACTTACGGTGACAATACGCCGCGCCACCAGCCGCCCGTCTCCTGGCGCGGCAGCAATCACCTGGACCCAATCGCCAAGCTTGGGGTCACCTTCGATAACCGTCGCCTCGGTGACGTACACCGGAACTCGGTCCACCACCCAGAGGGTGTCCTTGATAGCTCGCAGTTGGCCGGAGAACGTCAACTCCTCTATTGGCCGCCGCTTTTCGGCTACGAGCTGGGCCTCCCGCTGTCGTTCGCGAATGATTTCCCAGCGGAGGGCCTCTCGCCCTTCGGGAGAGATGGTAAGGAGAAGACGCATGTTTTCGAGGGTGCGCTTTACTCCGTACAACGGGTCGCCTGGCAGGCTGTCCTGAGCCGTCACCACGGTGATGCGGCCGACAATCACCAGGATCAGAAGCACGGCGACGGTTGCCAGACGGCGTTGCCATGTGGGCTGGAGGAGAGCCTGCACACCTGCGAGCAACCGCTGCCAGAAGCTTACGGCCGACGATGGGGCCTCCTGCTGGGCCTTAAGCGCCGCCGCTTGGCTCAGAAACGCAGCACGAGCCGCGTTACGCCGCGCCGGATCCCTTGGAGGCGGTTCCGGCATGGCCTCCATCGTGCTGACCAACGTCAGCATTTCCTTTAGTTCGGCGGCAATCTCCGGAGGATACGCGGCCAGGACCTCCTGGAGGTCATCACCTGCCTCCAAGCGCTCCACTGCGGCCGCAAATGCATCCTCCAACGTCCACGTCTCGTTCACGATGCACCCTTCATCAATTCTTTAAGACGTGCAATGGCCCGAAATTGTAACGCTTTGATGGCACCTTCTGTTTTTCCCATGGCCTGCGCCACTTCGGCGATACTGTACCCCTCGATAAAACGCATCACAATGACGGTGGCCTGATCAGGGGTGAGCTGGCTGATCGCTTGGCGGAGCGCTTCCCTTTCCAAAGATTTGGCCGCCTCTGCATAGGGGTCAATCTCTTCTCCTTGCGCGCGAAGGGGCAGGCCCGTTTCTAAGGATATCATCTGAGCCCGCCCCTTCTTGCGAAAGTGGTCGACAACCACATTATGCGCGATGCGATATAACCACCCGGAGAAGGACGTGTGCCATTCCTTGCCACTGTGGATAGCTTCGAGCATTTTGGTGAATGTCAGCGCGGTCAGATCCTCGGCCACGTCAGGGTCACCCACGCGGTGGTAGATGTAGCGATATATCTTGTCCGCGTACTCGTCATAAATAGTGGCGAGGGCCTCTTGGTCCAGGGCGCGTACTTTGTTCAACAACGTCTGGTCTGCGTTGTGGGCTGCCACCGGTGCGCCTGCCTTCCCCGTGTTGACTCCTGGCTCATTCATGTAGACGTTGGTGTCCCCCAAAAGGGTACGGGTAACACCAACGGATTTGACATTTTGCCGGTGTATCCACCGCCTCCACCCCACGCGGAACCGCACCGCGCAGGGCCCTCACGGAACATACACGGTGTGGCAGAAGATCCCCCAAGGGCCTTCTACCTCTCCACTTCCTGTTATGACGTCCCTTCGCGGCTGCGAAACCACACCACCACCATGCGCTGGATGGCAGTGACGTGGGTCAGGGGGGCCAGCAGCCACAGGGCGAACGTTGTGCGATCGAAGAGCAATCCTAACACCAAGATGGCCATCCGTTCAAACCGCGTGAGAAAACCTTCCCGCAACGGAATGCCTACAGACTCCGCTTTCGCCCGGGTGTACGAGATCAGAAGGGAGCCCACAATGGTCAGGTAGACCAGATAGATGGTGTAGGTGTCGAAGTACCGGGTGTAGTATACGAGCAAGCCCAGGTACAGCAGAACTTCGGCGTAGCGGTCAAGGGTGGCATCCAGAAAGGCCCCAAAAGCACTCACCCGCCCGCTCATGCGGGCTAGAGTACCGTCCACCGCGTCCAACCAAGCGGTGAGGAGCAACAGCACACCTGCCAGCCGAAAGTGCCCCAGGGCGATAAGCCCACCGATGCTGGCAACCACCACAAAACCCAAAAGGGTCAAGGCGTTGGGAGTCAGCCCCAACCGCAGGCATACCCGCGCCACACTTTGTAACCACCAGGTTGCCCATTCGCGTGCCCGGTCTGCCAGCATAGTGCGTTGGTCCTTGTCCAAGTGAATGTCTGTCGGAGTGTTTTGCCCGAGGAGGAAAACAGGCTATGAGGTGGAAGTGACCGGCTCTCCCTCCGCTTCCCCGATTAAGGTTTGCAAGTACGCTTCGATGAACGGGGTGATTTCCCCATCCAGCACCGCTTCCACGTTTCCGGTCTCGTAACCGGTCCGCAGATCCTTTACCAGGCGGTAAGGTTGAAGCACATACGAGCGGATTTGATTGCCCCAACCGGCCTCCACGTGCTTCCCCTTCAGCCGGGCCAGTTCCTGTTCCCGTTTTTCCAGTTCCAGAGCGTACAGACGGGCTTTCAAGATGCGCATGGCCATTTCCCGGTTCTGGTGCTGGCTTCGTTCGCTCTGACATTGGACAACGATGCCCGTGGGAATGTGCACGATGCGCACGGCGGTGGCGTTTTTCTGGACGTGCTGTCCACCCGGCCCCCCTGCTTTGAAGACATCGATCCGGAGGTCTTTCGGGTCAATCTTGACCTCGATTTCTTCATCCAACAAGGGCACCACTTCCACCAGGGCAAAGGAGGTGTGTCGTCGGGCCGAGGCATCAAAGGGGGAAATGCGCACCAGGCGGTGCACTCCTCGTTCGGCTTTCAGGTAACCGTAGGCATAGGGCCCACGTACGGTCATGGTCACGCTCTTAATGCCCGCTTCTTCGCCGGGGGTAAGGTCCGTAATCTCCACCTCATATCCTTGGCGCTCGGCCCAGCGGGTGTACATCCGCAGGAGCATTTCTGCCCAGTCCTGCGCTTCTGTCCCACCCGCACCTGCATGGATGGAGAGGACCGCGTCCCCGCGGTCATGGGGGTCAGATAGAGCTAAGTGAAACTCGCGCTGTTTCACCTCCCGAGCCAACGCGTCCAGATCTTCCGCAATGGCAGCAAGGGTCTCTTCATCCTCTTCTGCTTCGGCCAACTCCAGCAAGTCCAGCGCGTCCTGTATTTGTTGTTGCAGTCGATCCCAGGTGGCCACGGTTTCCCGGAGCGCGGCCAACTCCCGGGCTAACTTCTGCGCGCGTTCCTGGTCATCCCAGACGTCCGGTTTACTCAGCTCTTCTTCTAAGGCCGCGATCCGTTGAGCCTTTCCTGGGATGTCAAAGACGCCTCCTAATATCGTCTACACGGGCTTGCAGTGCGGTTAATCTCGCCCGCAGTTCGCTCATGACTGTGCCCTCCTTCCAGGGTGAACTTCGCGTCAGGCATGCCGTCCAGGATGGTCTAGGCCAACAACCCCTCGACAAAAGCGACGGGGTCGAAGGGTGCGAAGTCGGTAACCTGCTCTCCGGTGCCCACAAACCGCACCGGAACACCCAACTCGCGTTGAATGGCGAAAACCACCCCACCTTTGGCGGTACCGTCCAGTTTTGTCAGGATCACACCGGTAATATCTACGGCTTCCTTGAACTTCTTGGCTTGCATGAGCGCGTTTTGGCCCGTGGTCGCATCGAGAACCAGGTACGTCTCATGGGGCGCACGGTGTACCTGACGGGCACACACCTTTCGGATCTTCTCCAGCTCTTTCATTAGATTGTACTTGGTGTGCAAGCGGCCGGCCGTGTCAATAATGACCACATCGGCTTGACGGGATTCCTGTGCTGCGCGGATGGCGTCATACACTACGGCTCCCGGGTCGTTTCCCGGTTGATGAGCGATCACTTCGACCCCCACTCGTTCTCCCCACGCGCGCAGCTGATCGATCGCGGCGGCGCGGTATGTGTCGGCCGCTGCCAGCAGCACCTTTTTGCCTTGCTGGGTCAGGTAATGAGCCAACTTGGCAATACTTGTTGTCTTCCCGGAGCCGTTCACTCCCACCACGAGGACAACGGTCAACAACCGAGGCTGTTCTAAGGCTGCAGGGGGCGCATCGCCCAACAGCGCTATCATCTCCTCCTTAAGCAGGGTATACGCGTCCTCCGAGCGTTTGATACCCTCCCGTTTGACCCGTTCCTTAAGTCGCCCGATCAGATATTCGGTGGTCTCCACGCCCATGTCGGCCTGGATGAGCAAGGCTTCTAAGTCTTCCCAAAAGAAGTCATCCAATTCATTGGCCTGAAAAAGGGTAGCAATATGGCCAAAAACACCTCTACGGGTTTTCTCTAGGCTGCGTTCGATTTTGGCCTGATCTTCGGTCGAAGCTCGCTTGAAAAATCGCGAGAGTACCAACGGTCTGCCTCCTGAAAACGGGTTTGGTCTCGTTTAAAAGCACCGGTGAGCAACCGGTCCGGAAATGTGTGCCAACGTCATCCCATTTTCCTCGCTCTGGCCCGAAGGGGCAAGTGTCATCCTCTCAATGGGTGTGTTCTTGCCAGCACGCGAGGGGAAGGCGAAGTTTGGGCCCGGATATACCTGTGTTACAATGGCGCCACCGGTGAGGCAGTGTACGGGTTGGATGAGGAGGACACGTATCATGTGGGCGGGCAATTCTCGCAACGGCACACACCCCACCCCGGAAGAGGAGTTGGAAGAAGCGCTCTTCCTCGAAACCGACCTGGATGAAGAGGTCATTGCCCTGTTGGACTCCTTGTTGGGCAAACGCGTGCTCAGCTTAGCCCTGTGGACCGACCCATTGGCCCAAGTGGTGGCGGATGACCTTGAAGAAGTGGAGCGTCGTCTCCTCCAGGACATATTTGTGGACGTGGACCTGTACTTTGAGGACCACCTGCTCCTGGAGCTGTACAACACGATGGTCTACCTGGATGAGACTCGGCCTCCGGTGGAGGACAAAGCGCGGGTCGCGCGTACGTTGAACCGATTTGTCGAACGAGGAATGCAGCTCATAGAGATCGCCGAGGAGGAGGAGACGGGCGCGCCGATATTTATCTTTGAACAGCCCGATAGCGGTGACCATTTGTTGCTCGTCGCCGACGGTTGGCTGGTGGATACGTGGGATTACCTGCCGGAAGAAGAGGAATAATGCTGCAAGGGCGCTATGCGGGTCTTGGTGATATCGGATATCCACGGAAATCTTGAAGCTTTGGAGACAGTGCTGGAGTTTGCCCGCCAGGAAGGCGGGTTTGACGAGATCTGGTGTCTTGGAGATGTGGTTGGGTACGGGCCCAACCCTAACGAGTGCATCGCCCGTCTGCGGGAATTCCCTCACGTGTGCTTGCTGGGCAATCACGATGCCGCAGCCCTAGGACGGGTAAACGTGGAGGATTTCAACCCCGAAGCCCAACAGGCGATCCGGTGGACACAGCGCGCGTTGACGGCCGCGTCCCGGACCTATTTGGAGTCTCTTCCCGACCGTCTGTGTATCGGGGATTACACCCTCGTGCACGGGAGTCCGCGCGACCCGGTCTGGGAATACATTCTTCACCCCAGCGTTGCCCACGCTCAGTTTGCCCACTTCGACACCCCGGTCTGTTTGGTAGGCCATACGCACGTACCCGCGATATATCATCATTTCCTCAGCGATGGCCGACCTGTGACTACCTGGCATTATCCTGAGCCCGGAGAGGTGTACACGTTCCAGGATCCGGATCGCTGGATTGCGAATCCCGGCAGTGTGGGCCAACCCAGGGATCAGGATCCGCGGGCAGCGTGTGTCCTCTTGGAGGTAGAAAGCCGACGCTGGGCGTATTATCGTATTCCGTACAACATCGAACGGACCCAGTACTTGATGCAACAGGCCGGATTACCTTATCGCCTTATTGCCCGCCTGGCATACGGTTGGTAGTCCATGGAACCTCCATGTCCACACGAGCGTCCTTCCCGGTGAGAGGGCCCTTTCCCCCCTTGTTGGTGCATGGGTACGTATGTCCGGGAAGGACTTACCATGATAGGCCGATGGTATAAAAGTCTGAGCTTGCTCCTGGTGATGGCAGGGTTGGTGGCGTGTGCTGCCCCTGCCAGGGACATCACTTCCCCCCGTGTGGAAAAGCAAGTCGTTTCCTCTCCTGCGGAAGAGGGGGCTCGTTCCCTACCGGTAGTGGAAGAGCCGGTAGCCGTTTCCCCCTCCCTCCCGGAAGGGACACGCCGCATAATCTACACCGCTTCCCTGGTCCTGGTGGTGGAGGATCCCGAAACAACCGCGCCGATGATCGCTCAGCTGGCTGCTCAGCTGGACGGGTACATTGTTTCCAGCAACTTGTACCGGGTAAATGGACGGCTGCGCGGTACCCTGAGCCTGCGCGTGCCCCAGGACCGCTTTGAGGAAGCCCTAACCCGCTTGCGCGCGCTGGCGGTGCGTGTGGACCAGGAGACCCGCCAGACGCAGGATGTGACAACCGAGTATGTGGACCTGCAGGCTCGGTTGACCAACCTGGAAGCCACGGAAGAGGAATTGCGGGCTCTACTGACCGAAGTGCGTAAACGCTCTCAACGGGCCTCTGATGTGCTGGAAGTGTACCGGGAGTTGACGCGAGTCCGGGAGGAGATCGAACGCATCAAAGGACGCATCCAAATGCTGGACCGGCTCACCTCATATGCCACTATCGAAGTGACCCTCGTTCCCTACGAACTGCGCGAGCCCATTGCTGAGCGTTGGGATCCGCGGGTGACCCTTTATCGGGCGTGGGGAACTTTGGTGAGGGGCGTGCAGCTGGTGGTGGATGGCCTTATCTACGCTTTAGTCGTGGGAGCACCTGTCCTGGTGGTCCTGACGGTTCCTGTGGGAGGGCTCTATTTTATTGGACGGTGGGTGTGGCGGCGAATACGTCGCCCTAAGGCAACCAATACGGAGGATCGCGATCCCACCGGCAGGTGACGCAGGTGTGAGAGGCTACAGACGACCGCACACCGGGAAAGTTTAATTCGGCTGTTCGGAAGCCTCGAACGGTGTCTTCCAAGTAGGAAGTTGGAAAGGCGGGGGGCCAGCGATCTCCTCACCATGAAGGCGGACCCGCAATGCCCAACGCAGGGCGTCTCTGTCATACCACGGGTGTTCTACCGTGCCAAAACACATAGAGCGCTCATGTCCTTTGCCAAAGACGGCTACCGTGTCGCCCGCTTGGGCCATCTGCACCGCGAACAGGATGGCCTGTTGCCGGTCCGGTATCCGCCAGAAGGTTTGACCCTCGATGCCACCGCCTTCCCGTGCTCCCCTGGCCATTTCGGCCAAAATCGCGTCCAGGGACTCTGTGCGAGGGTCTTCCGCCGTAAGGACCACCACATCGGCCAGCTGAACACCGATGCGTCCCATCAGGTACCGCTTGGCCACGTCTCGCAGTCCCGCGCTGCCGAACACCGCAATAATTCGGCCTGGGGTGAGCTCGCGCAGGGTGTGCAACGCGCGCTCCAGTGCCACCGGAGAGTGCGCAAAGTCCACCAGCGCGAGGAAGTCCTGTCCTTCATCCACCGGCTCCATACGCCCTTCAATGTGACGGACCCGCGCGATGCCTTCCGCGATAGCGGTAAAGGGCAGGTGTAGTCCTATGCCCACGGCCACCGCGGCGAGGATGTTGTACACGTTGAAGTAGCCCAGAAGCGCGCTGTGCACCTGCAGCTTGCCCCGTGGGGTTTCTACCTCTATGGTAAGGCCTTGAGGCGTGGCGTCCACGTGCAGGGGGCGTACCTGCGCGGACGGATCCACCCCGTAAGTCAGCTTTACATCCACGGGTATGTCCTTCAGGTAGGGGTACGAGCGGTCATCCCGGTTCAAGATCGCGAGGGTGGGGAAACGGTCCTTGGGAGGACGAGCTGCCGTTAAGGAGAAAAGGCGCGCTTTGGCGGCCATGTACTGTTCCCAGGAGCCGTGGTAATCCAGGTGCTCGTGGGTTACATTGGTAACCACGGCCACGTCAAAGGCGACCGCGTCCACCCGACGTTGATCTAGGCCATGTGAGGTACTTTCCACCACCGCGGCCTTAAGTCCGGCATCTACCATCTGGCGAAGAAGGGCGTGCACCTGTAACGCGTCCGGGGTGGTTACGTGAAATCCCGTGTCGAGAACCCGGTCGCTTATCCTTGCGCCGGTGGTGGTGATCAGCCCGGTGCTAAGCCCGGCCGCTTCCAACACACCGGCGATCAACGTGCTGGTAGTGGTTTTACCGTCCGTACCTGTGACGCCAACCACCAGGAGTTGCCGTGAGGGGTGATCGTACCACGCGGCCGCCAGCCGGGCCAGCGCATCCCGGCTGTGAGGTACTTGAACGTATGTGACGCGCGTTAGCCATTCCGACTGCGGAGGACGCTCGCCCACCACCACCCGGGCGCCGGCGGCAATAGCTTCTGGGATAAAACGGTGAGCGTCAACGTGCACGCCCCGTATGGCCACAAAGCAGGCACCCGGCGTTACCTGGCGGGAATCGCTCGTCACGCCCTGGACCGTCACATCTGAAGGGCCGAACACCTGTGCACCAGGCACATCAACCAACAGGGCAGATAACGGCTTGCCTGAGCTCCCCTTGTGCCTCATTCCCTGTCACCTGCCCAGGTAGGGTATGGTTTCGAGGACATCCAGCTGAACCCAATCCACGGCGAAGAGGAGAAAACATCCCACGAGCAACAGCAGCAACAATAGCATACACCCGGAGCAAGTGCATCCAGAACAAGAACACGCACAGGAGCTTCCGGTGGAATTGGTGTGTTCAGATGTCCATGACCATCGTGTGCGTCCAGGTGCCCAGAACAGCCATCCGGTAAGCGGACGTGGCGATTTGTTATACATGCAACCTCCTTGCGATGGGCAGGGCCCGTTGTACGCGGGGTAGGGGAAAAACGCACGCGGGCGAGATGGAGTTCCCGCCCGCGTCGCGTGTGTGACCTGTGTGGTAAGGGGCGATCACAAGCCCAGCATCGCACTGGCCGCGTCGACCGTCCAAGTGGTAAACCCATTCATGAAGAAGAACACCGCAAAGACTCCGATCAGACACGCCCACAGGGCGACCTCCATGCCTCGTGCCAGTCGCCAGGTTGAGGTGGCAGCGTCGCCGGGCACGAAGAACATCTGCTTCACAACACGCAAGTAATATCCGGCGGCAATAACCGCGTTAACCAGCGCTACCACGGCAAGCACATAATACTGACTGCGAATAACCGGGGCAAACACAAAGAGCTTGGCCACAAAACCGGCAAGAGGCGGAATGCCGGCCAAACTCAGCAAGAAGATAAGCATCGCCGCGGCCAGGAAGGGTGAATGGTGAATCAGGCCGGCAAAGTCGTCGAGTGTGGTCGAGCCCCGCGCATCCTCCACAGCGGCGACAACTGCAAACGCGCCTACGTTGGTGATGGTGTAGCCAAGGACATACATCAGCACGCCGTCCAGACCGGTGAAGGGTTGCGCGCTGCCCAGTCCGGTGATGGCCACCAGACCTAACAAGATGAAACCGGCGTGGGCCACGCTGGAGTAGGCCAACATGCGCTTAACGTTCTCTTGGCGCAAGGCAATGACGTTGGCCAGAGTCATGGTAAGGATGGAAAGCGCGTAGAGCAAAGCCAGCCAGTACTGGCTAAGCGTCGGCAAGGCGATCACCAGGAGACGCGCCATTACAGCAAAGCCGGTTGCCTTGGAAACGGTGGAAAGGAACATGGTGACCGGCGTAGGCGCCCCTTCATACGCATCAGGAGCCCACTGGTGAAAGGGCACCAGCGAGGCCTTGAATCCCAGCCCTACCAGAGAAAGAACCACCACCGGCCAAGCCAGCCAGTTCAACTCCGACGTTACCTCACCGGCCAGCAAGCGCTGCGCGATTTCTTCAAGCTGAGTGGTGCCGGTCAGGCCGTACAGGAGGGAAAAACCGTACAGCATCACCGCGGAGGCAGCGGCACCGTACAAGAAATACTTCACTGCCGCCTCGTTGGCACGTCGATCTCCGCGCAGGAAGCCGGTTAACACGTAGGAGAGAATGCTCAACGTCTCTAGCGCCAGGTAAAGAGTAATCAGGTCATTGGCCGAGACCGCGATGTATACCGCCACGGTGGCAGCCAACAGAAGGGCGTAGAACTCACCCAGAAAGCGCGTGCGCTGCTGCATGTACGCCGTGCCGGCCAAAATGACCACGATAACCAGGCCGGCGGCGACTACCTTAAAGTAAAAGGCGAACGCGTCCGCCGCCAGAGTCCCGGCCACCGGTTCGCGCACCGTCCACTGGGCCATCGCCGCGACCGCGGCCAGGATCAGGCCGACAATAGATATCCCTGGCAACAACCGGCGGGCTATGCGTCGCCGTGTGTACAGGTCAACGCCGATCACCACAAAGGCCGTGACCATTAACACCAGCTCAGGTGTCAAACGTATTATCATCTGGGCCATGGCTTGCGTACGCCTCCGTTTCTCCCTAAACGTTCACCTGTCGAGTGCCGGCCGTGGACCACAGGCCCCACCACGGCTCCAGGGATCTAGAACATATACCCGACCTGGTTCAGAATCTCTACCGCCGCGCGGTTGAAGAAGTTCACCAATGGCGTCGGATAGACGCCAATAAACACCATTAACGCCACCAGCGGCCAGAGAGTAGCCTTTTCGAATCCGGTCAGGTCCCAAATTTTGTCCCCCCACCGGGCTTCGTCGTATTCCCCAAGGAAAACGTTCATGACCACGCGCCACAGAATGTACGCCGCAGTTACCACAATGCCGATGACCCCCACGGCCGCCCACACTCGCACGATGTCAAACGCACCTCGGAAGACGAAGAACTCCGACCAAAAGCCCGCCAGACCGGGGAGGCCCAGGGCAGCAAAGCCGGCGACCATGAACAGGCCGTAGAAGTACGGCGTCTTGCTGCTGAGTCCGCCGAACTGCCGAAGATCAAAGGTATGCGCCCGTTCGTAGAGGATGCCGGCGAGGAAGAAGAGGGCGCCCGTGATAATGCCGTGATTGAACATCTGCAACATGGCCCCATCCATGGCCAGCGCCGCACTGTTGCGGTCGAAGAAGGAAACTTGCCCGCTCAATGCCACACCGGCCGCACCGACGCCAAGAAGGACATATCCCATATGGCTCACCGAAGAATACGCGATTAAGCGCTTCACATTGGTTTGGGCCATGCAGACAAACGCGCCATAAACTATACTGATGACCCCCAGGGCGACGATGAGATACCCCCAGTACGCAAAGGCGGTGGGCAAGATGGGCAACAGAATGCGCAGGAAACCGTACGCGCCTAACTTCAGCAAGATACCCGCCAGGATGACAGAGCCCGCCGTGGGCGCTTCCGTGTGAGCGTCCGGCAACCAGGTGTGGAAAGGCCAGGAAGGCACTTTAATGGCCAAACCCAAGAAGATACCGAAGAACACCAGGCTAGCCGCCCATATGTTGTCCTCGTAGGGCCGTTTTTCCATCAGCTCAAGGATGTCAAAAGTGCCTGCGGCGAAGTACAGGGCCAGAAAGGCAAGCAACATGGCCACAGACCCCACCAACGTGTACAGGAAGAATTTTATCGCCGCGTACTCGCGGTTATCGTGGCCCCAGATCCCGATGAGGAAGTACATCGGAACCAGGCCCACCTCCCAAAACACGTAAAACAGGACTAAATCCAGGGCCATGAAGACCCCGTACATGCCCGTCTGGAGAATAAGAAACAGGAAGAAGTACTCTTTCACCCGATATCGGATTACCCGAGCTGAGTAATACAGCGAAAGGGTGGTCAACAACGAGGTGAGGAAGATGAGGGGAATGCTCAGCCCATCTACCCCCAGATGATATGCCGCATTGAGCTGAGGGATCCACGTGACCTTGACCTCGTACTGAATACCACCCTGCCCGTTGAGAAAACGGGTGTAATAATCCCACCCCAGCAACACGCTGAGAACCAGGGGCACCACGCTGGACCACACCGCAAAGCGACGGATGCGGTCCTCGGCTGTTTTAGGCAGCCACAGAATCACCAGGGCAGCCAGTAACGGCCAGAAGAGAATGACCGTCAACACCCACTGTTCAAACCAGGCCATAAGTCCCTCCCGCGTTTCCTCTTTTGCGGAAAATTCTCCGGTTTTTATCTCATCGCCTTAGAAAAGACCCAGCACGAGCAAGACGGTGACAGCGGCCAGGACAGCCAACAGGTAATTTTGCACTTGGCCGGTCTGGATCTGGCGGAACCACTCTCCCACCAGGTTGGAGAGCCAGGCAGTCCCGTTGACCGCTCGGTCGATGATCTGTTCGTCAATGAAGCGCCGCACCCGGGCGCCCAGCCACCGGCCAAACCGGCCGACGCCGTCCACCAGGGGGTCAATGACCCAGGCATCATCGAAACGATAAGCCACCTGAGATAACCAGCGGGCAAAGGCTACCACGGTCGCTTGGTACAGCTCATCCACCCAGTACTTGCGATGCCAGGCCATCCACAGCCCACCCAGTGCGCCCTGAAGGGGATCCGTCACCCCGATCGGCCGTCGGCCGTAGACCAACCAGGAAGCGCCCAGCCCTCCCAGGGCCATAGCAACGGAAATAAGCACCGGGGCCGGCTCAAAGGGTAACGCCTCCACGTGCAGCCCCAGGGCTTCCGCCTGCACTCCCAGAAACCGCTGGAACCATCCCCGTACCACAGCTCCCAGGCCGGGGAAGGCTTCAGGTATCCCTACCCACCCGGCTGCCACCGCAAAGAAGGCCAGGATGACTAAGGGCAAAGTCATGGTGGTAGGGCTTTCCGTTGCGTGTTGGGCTGCGGCAGAACGGGGTTCCCCGAAGAAGACCAGGAAAATCTGACGGCCCGTGTAAAACGCGGTCACAAACGCGGCTATAGCCAGTGTCCAGAAAACCACCGAATGACCGGTGTACCATGCCTCGGCCAATATTTCGTCCTTGGACCAGAACCCAGCCGTAATCAGGGGAAAGCCGGCCAAGGATAGCCCGCCGGCAACGAACGTCCAAGCTGTGCGGGGCATTCGCCGGAACAATCCGCCCATCAAGCGCATATCGTTCGGGTTGAAGGGGAGGGATTCCTCTGTGCGATGGCCGTGGCCGTGCTCGTGGGCATGCTCATGGCCGTGCTCCATCGCGTGGATTACGGAACCCGCCCCCAGGAAGAGGAGGGCTTTGAAGAACGCGTGCATCAGCAGGTGAAAAGCCGCGGCCACATAGGCACCGATGCCCAGAGCGGCAAACATGTAGCCTAGCTGGGAAATGGTGGAGTAAGCGAGGACGCGTTTGATATCAAACTGGGCCACACCCATGGTAGCCGCAAAGAGCGCGGTGAACGCGCCGATAAAGGCCACAAACCCCATCGCGCCGTTGGCACCCTCCTCCACCACATAAAACAAGGGGAAGGTGCGCAAGATCAAGTACACGCCGGCGGACACCATAGTGGCCGCGTGAATCAACGCGCTCACCGGTGTGGGACCTTCCATCGCGTCGGGCAACCAGACATGCAGCGGAAACTGTGCGGATTTGCCAATGGCCCCCCAAAAGATGAGCACCGCCAACACCGTGGCCCAAGGCACCTCTCCCAAGAAGGGAATGTATGTGCTCTGCTCTGCCAGCGCCTTCAAGGACGTGGGGCTTAAGGCCTCATCCCACCGTAGGGACCCGGTCAGCGCGTAGAGGAGCAGAATGCCGACCAGCATGATGGTATCCCCCACCCGGGTGGTGAGAAAGGCCTTTAAGGAAGCCGCACGCGCCCGCTGAACCTGCGCGGTGTCGATGTGGGTCTCTTCCGGTCGGCGAAATGCCCAGAAACCGATGAGCAGGTAAGAGCACACACCCATCAATTCCCAGAAAACAAAGGCCAGAAGCAGATTGTCGGCCAGAATAAAGCCCAACATGCCTGTGGCAAAGAGGGCCAGATAAGCAAAGAAGCGACTGAACCGCGGGTCCTTCTCCATGTACCCCAGGGAATAGACGAAGATCAGAAAACACAGAAAGGGCACCATGAATAACATCACCGCGGTCAACAGGTCCACCTGAAAGCCGGTGTAAAACACCGTGTAACCGCCCGCGAACCACGGCAAGGTCAAGCGAAACGGGGCTTCCATGACTTCGTCGGGGTTCAGGAAGGCCTGGAAGGCGATATACCACCCCAGCAACCAGGCAATGGCCGTGGCCCCGATGGTCAGGCCCGCGCTAACCCGCCGGTTTTGGTGCGTAAAAAGCACAATGAACACGAACGCCAGGAAGGGCAACGCCGGTATTAGGAACAGCACCCCGTTCATGATCACCTCGCTGGAACGGTTTGGATGTTCGGAGGGTGTGCTAGCCGGTCAGGGACCAACAGACATTTCGGCATGTACCTTCCGAATCGCCCAGTTATCCCCGCAACAGATCGATCTCATCGATGTGCACCGTGCCCCGCAGCCGGTACAGAGCAATGAAGAGGGCCAACCCCACAGCTGCTTCCGCCGCCGCGACGGTGATGACAATGATGGCAAACACCTGACCGGCCACCTGGTCGGGTTGTGTGTAGCGCCAGAAGGCCACCAAGTTCAGGTTGACCGCGTTGAGCATCAGCTCAATGCCCATGAGAATGGCGATCGCGTTACGTCGCGATAACACCCCGTAAAAACCGATAACGAACAAAATCGCTGCGACGGCCAGGTACCACGATAACGGAATCATGGCTACACCTCACTACGGACGCGCCGGTGGTTTGATTCCAACATGGGTTCATCGTTCGACGGAGTGGTTTACACCTCTTTCTCGCGCGCGATCATCACCGCGCCGATCAACGCGGCCATGAGCAGCAAGGATGCCAGCTCAAAGGGCACCACGTAATCCGTGACCAGACCGGTCCCCAACCGCTGGATCATGTCTGCCGGCACGGCCTTCTCCGCCACCGGCCACTGCACGCGAAATACCACCACGTACAACAGGGCAGCCCCAAGGGCCAAACTTCCCCCGGCGGCCCACAGGGCTTGCGCATTGCGCGGAGAGGTCCGTCCGGTCATCATGCCCCGACTGAGCATAATGGCAAACACAATGAGGGTCGCGATGGCCCCAATGTAAATGAGAACCTGGGCCACCGCCAGAAACTCCGCCTCCAGCAACACGTAGAACACGGCTACGCCGAAAAAGCTGGCAATCAAAAATAACGCACTGATGAAGAGGTTGCGGTGCAACACCACCATCAGTGCGCTCCCCAATGTGAGCAAGGCCGTAATCAGGAAGACCGCTTGCAGGACCATGAGTGGCTTTCCTCTCTCATGAGGTGGTGGATGATGAGGTCGCCCACTTCTGGCGACCGCTAAAGCGCTCCGCTTCCTGACGCAGATGACGCCCGATGGCTCCCAATGCAACGAATAGCATTACGATGTTGCTGAAGAACAGGAACACATCTCGCGCCAGGGGCGGCCAAGGAAGCTTCACCGCTGTGGCAGCCAACAAGACCAGCGCCAGGGCCATAGGCACCAACACCTTCCACGCCAATGCCATCATCTGGTCAATGCGTAGGCGAGGGAAGGTTGCCCGTACCCACATAAAGACAAAAACAATGAGCACCGTCTTCAGGAAGAAGTACAACACCCCCAGCAAAGGCACCTTATCCACAAAAGGCCCCTGCCATCCACCCAAAAACAGGGTGACCGCAATCGCACTCAGGAGCAAGGTGTTCAAGAAGAAAGCGAGGAAAAACCAGGCAAACTTCAGGCCGCTGTACTCGATGTGATATCCCGCGACGATCTCCGACTCTGCTTCCAGCAGGTCAAAGGGGGTGCGCTCGTTCTCGGCCAGGGCGGAGATTAAGTAGATAAGAAACGCCGTGGGCATAATCAGGCCGAACCAGCGGAAGTTAGCCTGCATCTCCACCAGCTTGTGCAAGCTCATGGTACCCGCGAAAAGCACAGGCACCGACATTGACAGCACCATGGGGATCTCGTAAGAAAGCAGCTGGGCTACCGTGCGGAACCCTCCCAAAAGGGCATATTTGTTGTTAGAAGCCCACCCCGCCATCAGCGCGGCCATGATGCCGAAAGAGCCCATAGCCACAACGTACAACACCCCAATGTTCAGGTCAGCCGCAATCAACCCCGGGCCAAAGGGAATCACCACCAAAAGCATGAGCACGGCAAACACCGCCAACCCAGGAGCCAAATTGTAGGTGATCCGTTCGGCCCGCTCGGGAGTAATGTCTTCTTTCGTCATGAGTTTCAACGCGTCCGCAACCGATTGCAAAAGACCGTACGGTCCCACCCGGTTGGGGCCCAGCCGATCCTGTACGCGCCCGGCAATTTTGCGCTCGGCCCAGATGATGATCAGCACGCTGGTGAGTCCAAAGCCCATGAGGATCAGCGTGACCACCACCGCGTTGATGAAGATCACCCACCCTTCGCTTAATCCCCCACTGCGGAGAAACGTGTTCCACCACTCCCCCAACACCCGTGGGTCCAGCAATGTCATGGAAACCCTCCCCTTATTGCCATTCCAGGATGCCTTTACGCCACGCGTACACAAGGGCCAGCGCGAGCATACCGATGAAAAGGGCCATCTCCACCAAGGCAAACAGGCCTAGACGGTTGTAGGCTACTGCCCACGGAAACAGGAAAATGAGTTCGATGTCGAACAACACAAAGATCAGGGCAAAAAGGTAATATTGCGCCCGAAACTGCACCCATGTGTCCCCAATGGTTTCCATGCCGCACTCGTAGGTGGAGTTCTTCAGGGGGTTAGGTTTACGGGGACGAAGCATGCGGGCCATCAAGAGCGTGATGAAGGGGAAGGTGAACGCCACCACGGCAAACAAGCCAACGACGGCGTAGGTGTTCAACATGTCGTTGCCTCCTTAAAGGTGTGCAGTGGACGTCCCCGCCGTGGAACGGTATTTCTCGTACCCTATCTGTGCAGCAACGACACCCTCCTCACTTCAACCGGGTCTTGCCGTACGCCGCGCAGTTGTGACAACAGGCGCACAATCCGACGCCCCATCATTATAGAAGATCCCAGAAGGGGCACCAAACTGTTTTCCTTGGCTAGCCGACGGAAACGTGAATAACGTCCTTACTGCCATAACTACCATAGGGGAAAGGTGGAGCTGCCAAGAGGGGTGATGTTCCGACGTCAGCTTGGGGCCAATCCCTGCCATTCGGACACCAAAGAGGTGGTAATTCCAATCCGGGCCAGTACTCGGCCGACGATACCGTCCACGATGTCGGCCACGGTACGGGGGCGCTGATAGAAGGCCGGCATCGGCGGAAAGATGATGGCCCCCAGTTCCGCGGCCTGAACCATGAGTCGCAAATGCCCCAGGTGGAGAGGAGCTTCTCGCACGACCAGAATGAGAGGACGCCCTTCCTTTAACGTGACGTCCGCAGCCCGGCTGATGAGATCCTCGGCGTAGGAATGCGCCACCGCGGAGAGGGTCTTGATCGAGCAGGGGATAATGATCATGCCCATGGTGGTGAAAGAACCGCTGGCAATGGCCGCGCCGATGTCCCCCGGCCGGTACACCGCGTCGGCCAGGGCAAGGACCTCCTCCGGTCGTCGATCCGTCTCTTGCACGATGGTGGCTCGCGCGGCAGGGGTGATCACCAGGTGGGTCTCCACTTCAGGAATGTCCCGCAACACCTCCAACAAACGAATGCCCAAAATCTGCCCACTGGCACCGCTCATGCCCACCACCAACCGTCGCCGCATGTCACACCTCACCCACATGAATGGCCACCGTGTCCAGCATCAGCCGCTGATAACGCACGTCACGTAACCCTACACGGCGCATGATGTTTGCCAACGCCTCCGCGTCGGGAAAGGTAAGGGTAGAATGAGGGAGGTAAGTGTACGCGTCCCGATGGCCGCTTACCAGGCCTCCGATCAAAGGCACAATGTGAAAGAAGTACAGATGAAACAGCCGTCGCCACGGTTTGAAGCGCGGATGAGTGATCTCCAGACACACGACCTTGCCCCCAGGCCTGACCACCCGCCGTTGCTCGGCAAAGGCTCGGGCGATGTCCACTACGTTGCGCATCATGAACCCGCTACACGCGGCATCGAAGGTGTCATCGTCAAAGGGAAGGTTTAGCGCGTCACCTTGGACGAACGTCACCGGTTCGTGAGGGGCTTTCTCCCGGCCGACGGCCATCATTTCAAAGGTCAGGTCTAACCCGACCACCCGCACGTCTGGCCGTAATCGCCGGGCTATGAACGCGATATCTCCCGTGCCGGTGGCCACGTCCAGCAGACGTCCCCCGGGGGGCAACGTGCACAGCTCCACTACCAGCTGGCGCCACCGCTGATCCTGTCCTGCGCTCATAATGCGGTTCATCAGGTCATATCGACGGCTGATGCGGGCAAACATGGCACGTACGTAGTGGGGCTTGTGTTCGGGCGGTGGCACCACGTCGGATGTGGAGGTTTGCCGGCGGGGGTTCATGACGGGCTCCCTTTCTTAGACACCGTTGGGGCTGGCCTCATCCACCGTGTCATCCGGTTCTCCTTTCTGTGTTGTGCGCGGGGCCTGCCGGATATTGTACCCGGCTTGGCGGAGAGCATCCCATTCAGGCCGGCCCAAGGTACGGGGTTGGCCCACGGCACGAGCCAACAGGTAAATACGAGCGGTTTCTTCAGCCAGGAGTACCCGCACCAACGCGCGTTCCGCGGTCTCGCCCACCGCAATCAAACCGTGATTGGCCAGGACGGCCACGGGCGCGACGGCCAACGCCTCGGCTACCGCAGTGGCCAGTGTGTCGGTACCGGGCGTGTAATAAGGAATTTGGGGGAGAGCGATCGTTTCCATGTACACGAAAAAGTCCGGTGTGAGGGCAGGGACAGTTTCGCCCAAGGTGGAGAGTGCGATGACATGTGGGGGATGACAATGAATGACCGCTTGGGCTTCGGGACGGGCGCGGTAACAGGCCAGGTGCATGGGCAGCTCGGAGGACGGTTGTTGCCCGGCCAGGGGACGACCATCCTCCGAGCGCACTGCAACCATGGCTTCTGGGGTCAGGTGGTCCAGTGGGGCCCCGCGCGGGGAGATAAACACGGTAGTACCGGACCGCACACTGACGTTTCCCCCGCGGCCCAATACGAGACCTCGCGCTACCAATGTTCTGGCAGCTTTACATATCGCGACCAACTGTTCCGGTAGGGCGTGGGCCGTCATCCGAACCACCTCAGCTCACGCGCCAAAACGGCTCAACCGCCCTGCGTGTCCCACCATGAGAGGGATAAGATCGGTGGCGGGAATGCCTGTGTACACTCCCCGCGCACATTCCCGCTCCCCGAAAGCCTGGGCTGCGTCGGGCAGAGCCGTTTCACTCCACAACAGGAAGGGGACCGGATGCCAAGAGTGAGAGCGCAATTTCGCCGGCGTGCAGTGGTCACCGGTGATGAGCACCACATCCGGAGATAAGGACATCATCTCACCCACCAGCCGGTCCACGGTTTCGATGACCTCCACCTTGGCGTCGAAGTTCCCATCTTCCCCACGGCTGTCCGTGGGTTTCACGTGAAGGAAGAAGAAGTCGTACCGATCCCAGTACGTGCGGAGCGCGGCAAATTCCTCTTCAATGGAAGCACCATGGTCTACCGGAGTCATACCCACCAGTCGGGCAACCCCGCGGTACATTGGGTACACCGCGATGGCGGCCGCCCGTAGCCGGTAGATGTCAGGGAACTGGGGTAACCGGGGATCGCGCCCCCAGCCGCGCAGGTTCACCCCGTTGGCCCGGGGTTCGGCCTTCAACGCTTCACGGGCTTGAGACAACCAGCTGTTGACCAGAGTAGCCGTTCGGTGGGCTTCCGGCGTATCTGCCAGGGGGCGCACAGGCAGGGGCGGTTTGCCCGTTACCAGGGGATCGGTCTCGGTGAGTTGATCGGAAAGACCATCCCCGCGCAGGATGAACACGAACCGATGTTCTTTCACGGGTAACACGAAGTGTTCCACCCCATCCAGGCGGGTGCGTGTTTGCAAGAGCTCTGTCAGCCGAACACACTCCTCGGTAGGAATGCGTCCGGCTCGCCGGTCCACAATACGCCCCTGGGCATCCAGGGTGCAAAAATTGCCGCGCGCGGCGACATCGTTGGGCTGGAGGTCAAAGCCGATGCCCAGGGCTTCCAGGACCCCCCGGCCTACCTGATAACGCACGGGGTCATAGGAGAAGAGGGCGAGATGTGCAGGACCACTGCCGGGACTTATGCCCGCCGCAATGGGAATGTGCAACCCTGTGCTCCCTTCCTTGGCCAGACGATCCATGTTGGGCGTGTGGGCAGCTTCCAGTTCGGTGAGGCCATCCGGGCTCATGGGCAAGCCGCCCACCCCGTCCATGACCAGCAAGACCAGCTTGGTATCGTTCGGTTGCGCCAGCGTGCGCAGAACGTCAAAACGTTCCATAGGAAATCCCTCCTACAGCAAGGCTGGGGCCTCGGCTCCGGTGGGTAGGGGCAGGGGGGCACACACGCGTTCACGAAGCCATGGCCGGCTCAGACATAGCAAACATCTTCTCGACCTGGTCCAAGCGCCGGAGGATGGTCTCCTGTACTACGGCAATGTCGGGTGGCAGGTAAACGGGCGGATTCGCATACCGGGCCATGACTTCCTCCAACGTGTTCTCGTGATACCGAACTTTGAACTGGGTGAACTTGAGTCCATGCGCGGTGGAGACCACCACCACCCGGTCGCTACGGTGGATCACCCCCTGCTGCACCAGCTTGATCAACACGGCCAGGGCAACCCCCGTGTGCGGACAGGTGTACATGCCTGTGCGGTCGGCCAGCGCGGCCGCGTTGGCAAGCTCGTCCTCGCTCGCCTGTTCCACCACCCCATCAAAGAGCTTAATAATGGCTTTGGCCTTCTCGTAGGACACCGGATGCCCTATCTGAATGGCGGAAGCCAGGGTGGGCTTAGCCTGGACGGTGACCTTTTCGCGAAAGCCACGACGATAGCTCAAGTAGAAGGGGTTAGCGCGCTCTGTCTGGGCTGCCACCAGACGTGGCAGTTTGTTGATAATGCCAAGCTCCTTCAGGAGCAGCAACCCTTTGCCCAGAGCACTGATGTTGCCCAGGTTGCCCACCGGCAGAATTATCCAGTCCGGCACCGCCCAGTCAAACTGTTGCACAATTTCGATGCTGACCGTTTTTTGGCCTTCAATGCGGAGAGAGTTCATGGAGTTGGCCAAGTAAATGGTTTCATCCCGGGTAATTTCCTGCACCACGCGCATACATCCGTCAAAGTCGGTGTCCAGGGCCAGCACGATAGCACCGTTAGCGATGGGCTGGATGAGCTGATCTAGGCTGACCTTACCCTGAGGCAGAAAGACAATGGCCGGAATGCCCGCGGCGGCGGCGTATGCGGCCAGGGCCGCGGAGGTGTCACCGGTGGACGCAGCGGCCACAGCCCGAATAGGCTTGCCCATCGCCCGCATTTGCTGGACTGCGGACACCAGCACCGTCATACCCAGGTCCTTAAAGGATCCGGTATGACTGTTGCCGCTAAGCTTCACCCACAAATCCGGCACACCGATGTGTTCACCCAGTCGGTGCGCCTGAAACAAGTTTGTGTTGCCCTCGAACATGCTGACAATGTTATCGTCGTTGATGTCCGGCAACACCCACTCCTTATAACGCCACACCCCAGAACCATAAGGCCACTGGGTGGTACCGGCTCGGTCCTCCATAATGCGCATCCAGGCCGCGGCGCTGCGGTCCTTGAGGGCATCTACGTCGTGGGCCACTTCCAGCAACCCACCACACCGGGGACACCGGTAAATGACCTCGTACACGGAATACTCACCGGGGCAACCGTGAAAGCACCGGAACCACGCTCGATACCGCATGACATTCCCCCATCCTTCGGTCTGCGGCAACCCACGTCCGGTCCTTTGTTGCCCAACTGTAGCATGAGGTGGAAGAAATGGCAACCTCTACCCCTTTTCACGGCACGGTTACCATCGACAGGGCTTGGGCTTGCACAGGGGAAGATCGGCCTATTCCAGGTTATAAATCAGGCGATAGATCAGCCAATACCCATCCTGCTTTCTTAATTCCCACCGGTCTCCACCCGGCGCGAACTCGTCACCGATAAGCGTGGTGCTGGTGACCACCGCATACGACCCCTCAATGCGAATTTCCAAATCCGGGTGGGCAACCCGCTGGGGATTACCTGGAAAGACCAGGTGGACATACCGCAGGTATATGGCATCCCGACCTTGCCACACCGCATCGTCTGAGGGATCATCCGGAGTGTGGTTCGCGTCCCGGACCTCGCCGTCTTCAGCCCAGAGTCGCATGAGAAGGTCGATGTCCTGGCGAGCCACACCTTCCGCCTCCGCGTCCAGTACGGCACGAATCGCGGCCTCATCCGCCAGGCCGTAACCGATCGGCGTTGGGG
>WFWT01000100.1 GCA_015490995.1 Anaerolineae bacterium
GGGGTGCGGTCATCATGCCAAATCTGATCCCAAGTAGAGGTAACCGTGGCTGGATAGCCGTTGACAAAGAAGGCCACTTTCTCCCCGTCCCGCATCCCCGGAATAGGTGGATTGGCGGTCGAATCCTCGCCGTAGACAGACGTCAATGGCAACACGCCCACCGTGCTTAAAACCATACATCCCACTGTATCTCCCCGCGGATTCCGCGCCTCCACCACCGTCCCCACAGGGGCAGGTACCCCGCCCAGGGTCACGCTCCCATACACAATGGTCATGTAAGGCGTGTTCGCTACAGGGGGACATCCACCGGCTTGAGGATGAGGAAAGGCCAAACTGATGTTCGCCTCGGGTATTCCTCCGAGTAGGAAGGCTAACAAAACAAGGAGCCACAATAACGCAATGCTCCCTATCTGTTTCTTGCTACGGCGAATCATGGCTTTGATCCTCCTTTGTCCAATTTACACGCTGTCTTTGCGGCTACCGGGACACGAAAGGAAGGCTGATACGACGTGGGTGGGATGTCCCAACAGCAAGGTCAAGCCGGTGCAATTCTTTGTCGTCGTCCCAGGTGAGCACAGGCTCGGAGTTTACCTCGAGCCCATTCACGCGCCATCGAATGACATCGCCGCGATGGAAACCATTCCCACCGTCTTCGACCTGTCCGTAGACGGGAATAGCGCCCAGGTAGCCCGGATGTACGACTTCAAAACATGCAGCCACTGTTCCTCGTGAGGTGACGGCTTCCACAAGGGTGCCCCGAGGCGCAGGACGTCCGTCTATCTCCACGCGGCCATACACCAGGGTCATGTACGGCGTGCGCTTCACGTGCGCACAGCGCGCAGACACGGTACCCGCAGCGCTGGTTTGCGGCGAAGACTCGCGGTACCGTGCCAACACGGAGGGATACCGCAATACCCCATCTTGCGTCATCCGTATCAAGTAGCCCTCGCCCGGCCGCATGTCGGTAAGCGTCCAGTAGGTCGGATTCAGACCCGGCACAAAGATGCCGCGGTCACCAATTACTTTGTCATATTTGCCATCAATGCTTTGCAGGCCCACGGTGATGGGCAAGGTACGGTCCGGAAGGTATCCAACCCAGCGCCAACCGCGAGTGAGAGTGATGGGGGTTGTCGCGGTTACCGGCTGGCCGTTGACCGTCAATGTAGCGCCCTGGGCGTCCGTCACGCGAATCCAGTAGGCTTTGCCAGGCAACACGTCCCTCAACGTCTGCACCTCCGGTGGCAGGCCCGGCGCGTACGCCTGACCGTTATCACCCAGCAAGAGATCGAATTTGCCCATGATGCTGTTCAACACATCCGTCACAGCAGTTGAAGGAGGCTGTATGCGGATGGAGAAGAGCGTCCAACCGTTGGGCAGCGAAATGTTTTGCGTTTGTTGCTGGTTCCCACCAATTTGGAGGTCAACCGGGTGGACACCCTGATCGTTGTGCCACGTGAACAAGGGCGTCGAGGTGGCATCCTGCCCTGCCACCCGGAAGCGCACTCGCTCGCCATCACGCATGCCCGGTATGGGTGGTGTCGCGCCGGCATCTTCCCCGTAGATGGGCATGAAACCGTAGTAGCCGGCGGTGTGGACCACGAAACACCCAACGACGTCTCCCCGTGGGTTGAGTGCTTCGATGACCGTGCCCACAGGTGCGGGGTTGCCTGCCACGGTGACGCGGCCGTACACATAACTCACGTACGGGGTCGCGCGCACAGTGCACCCCTCCGTGGGGCGCGCGAGGGTTTCCTCTTCCAGCGCAATCTCGTTGACGAAGCCTCCCACCAGCGCGTTGGTGCGAGCAATGCCTACCACAATCTGGCCGTCACTCGCGTATGTCGAGGGCGGAATGGGGATCTCTCGGTCCACTCTCTGGCCCGTGGGCACAGCAAACTGGTCAGTGATTGGTATCCCGTCCACCCGTACCTGCAATACGGGGTCGGGTGTGGTTCGGTGGTAGAAGGTGAGGAGCAACTTGTATTGCTTATTTCGACGCAAGCCGTCGAACCGGTAGCGCACCTCGTTATCCGGGTCGTCCGAGGGGTCGGCATCACCCAGGTCGATGCGGCGAGTCTGGTAGGGCAGGGTGCCCCAGAGCGCATGGGGCACGCCGTCCAGGTAGCCATACCCACGTTCCGGCGTGTAGGCCACATCGTGGGGCCCACCGACATCGGTATAGCGATAGTCGATGTCGTGCAAGGCCACAGTAGCCACGATAGCATCGTTGCCCTGCACTTCCTCAATGGCGACCACAATGGAGCGGTCGATGTATAGGGCTGGATCTAGGCGGATGGAGAA
>WFWT01000101.1 GCA_015490995.1 Anaerolineae bacterium
AGCCCAACTTTGGGGCACAGGCCACACACGAGCCGATAGCCACGGGGTTAACCACCACACGAGCAACAATGCTACCACCAGGGCTCCATCACGCACCCATCGACGCATCGTTCGGCCCCCACATGGAGGAGATATGGACGATCCACCCCCGCGGTTTCGTCAGGTCGCAACGACATCCCAATTATAAGGCGGTTGAAGGAGGGGGCAAATCCGCAGTGGGTGATGTATCGCCCTGGGAAAACGGTGACCCGGCAGTGGAACAGGAGTCCACAGCAGGGGAGGCCCTTTCCTGCGCCCGGGAAGGCCGGGCAGCCTCAGGTGGGGCGGTGTTCTCGGTGAGCAACGGTAAAGGTTGTTGTAGCGGGGGAGTTTCCGGTGGCGTGAGCCGGGAGGCACCTGCTTCCCTCAACAGGCGTTCCACCTGTTCGTACAGTTGACGCACATACGTCGCCGGTGGATCTTTCGCCACGTACCCGCGACGATAGGCTGCCAGCAATCGGGGATGGTGTTGGCTCAAGTAGGCAAACAACGTGGGACGGGTCGCGTCGTACAAACGTAACACCTGGAAAAACGCGATGGGCAAACCATGTGTAGTGATAGCCTCGATAAGCTCTCTCAACTGCGCTTCACCGTCCGTCAAACCGGGCAGAATGGGCGCCAGCGCGATGCCGGTGGGAATCCCGTGGGCTTGTAGGGTCTGTGCCACCCGAAGCCGCTGGGCGGGTGGGGGCGTATCCGGCTCCAGCTCGCGTGCCAGGGCGGGATCCAACGTGGTCAACGAAAGCGTAACCGTCAGCGAAACCCGTCGGGCGGCTTCCTGTAAAACGGGGATGTCCCGCAAAATCATGGTGTTCTTTGTGACAATAGAAAAGGGGGTGTAAAAATCCGCCAAGGTGCGAATGATACCGGGCATCAACCGGTATCGGCCCTCCAACGGCTGATAAGGATCCGTGGCAGTGCCGATGGCCACGTGTTCATGGCGCCATGTGGAACGCCGTAGCTCCCTTCGTAGCGCCTGGACGGCGTTGATCTTGACAAAAATCACCCGTGAGAACGCTTCCCCGGGGTCCAGGTCAAAGAAGGTGTGCGTGTAGCGGGCGAAGCAATACACACAGGCGTGTTGACAGCCGCGATAAGGGTTCAACGTCCACCGAAAACCGTATCCCGTAGGTGCGCGGTTGAGAACACTCTTGGCATGTACTTCGATAACCTGTAGCCCCATCATCTCACACCCTGTCACGATGTACCCGTTTTCTGCCTCAACCCAATCGCACGCCGGACGTTGGTTTCAGGATGATGGTATGCTCAGGATACATGAAACATATGTTCTATGCAAAATTTTTCATCTATCCTGTGCTTTAGGGGGTGTGGGGCTGAGCAGGCAGCTGGAGCTCTAGGGCGTTGTCCGGCGTCGGCAGCGAGGAGCGGACCGGGCGACGTTGGAGGGTATCGGGGTGATAGAAGCCCACGCGCAGGCGATAAGGCCCAGGGGGTAGGTCGGCCGGTACCTGCAGGGTGTGGACGTCTTCGATCACCTCGCCTGATACCCAGATGTCGGTGGGCAACGTGTTGGCGGCGGGAAACGCATCACTCTGGGCGTACAGGGTGCCGTCCGGGCCGATGAGGTGCACAAAGACTTTGTAGGGGGTGTCCACTTCGGCCAACGCTTGCCAGTAGAGGGTGACTTGGAGGGGGGTGCCCGGAACAGCCGTTGAGGGGGTAACCCGGTATCCCAGGAGACGTGCCAGGCCTGGCCACTCCGCGTTCACTGGTACAATGTCTGGAGGGGCTTGCCACCGGTGCGGACGATCTTGCACTTTTACCCGACCCACTATCCATCGGCCGGTGGGCCACCACCGCGCGGGGTGATCGTTAACCAGCACGCGCAGTTCCACGATGTACGTGCGATCACCCAGGCCGCGCGGCGCGCGAAAGACATAGGTGGCGCGTGCCAGGGTGCCCACAGCGGGCAACTGGGATGAGGTCCAGAGGGGCGCCGGTTCTGCCACCATGCCGCGAGCCTGTTTTCCCCAGAAGCGGGCCTGAACCTGGAGGGTGGGAGGTAGAGGCCGGCGCACTTCCCAGATCATGTCCAATCGGACGGGATCCCCCGGGCGTACCGGGGTAGAGGAGAGCTGCCAGGCCCGCAAGGCCAGGGGACCGACTCGGGGGGCGATGGGGGGCACGGTGTATGCCGGTAGGGCCTGACGGGCCAGACGACGGGTGGGGAGAACCTCGATTGTCCCCGCGGGGAAGGCCACCGATTCCCCCCAAGGGATCGGTTGTCCAGAAGTGGGCAGCCGGAAGAACGTCACGGAAGCCCGGTAGGGGCCGGGCAACGTGCCCGGAGGGGGGACCATCACCACTTGGGCTAGACCCTCGGACCCGGCGGGCACTTCCGGCCGTGGGTCCCACCTGCTCACCAGGGGGGCGGTTACCGTCCAGGCCGGACCACCGTTTACCGGTGTCAGCTCTAAGGCGATGAACAAGTCCCGGGGCAAGGGAACGTCGTTTCGCCAGCAGAAGAACAGGGAGACGGGTTGTTCCGGTTGGGCTTCTTTACGGCTCCACCATGTTGCGCTGAGGGTAATGCCTCCCACTTGGCCCTGGGGGGATTGCTGAAAGCGGGTGAAGCACGAAAAGCGCGTCCCCCGCGGGAGGATGCGCACCAATCGCCCCCAAGGTACAAGGGTATAGCGTTCAGCCAGATCGGGTGCCCAGCCGTGGGTGGGCGCGGCGAGGTAAAGGGGCGCTTCCGTGTCCAGCCACGGCTGGATCACGTTCTCCACGTCCGGAGGAAAGAGCGCGAGGATGTCCGGCCGTATCCCGTCAACCTGCTGGAGGTACCACACAGGGGTGAAGTCACTCCAATGACCTAACAACGCAGCACCCGGTTCCAGGGGGAGTTGAAACACACTTTCCCACCATAGACGAATATCCACGCGACGGCTCAGGTCACGGGTGGCATATTGGCCGGGTACCAGGAGTAGGAACGCCACCACCGGCACAATCCCTAACAGGCGCGCTCGAGAGCCGGTGAAAGGCAGATCTACGGCGTGGCCTGCACTGAAGAAGAGCACCCAGAACGCGGGGAGCAGGTAGGCTTCGTTTTTGCCTTGCTGAATGTAAGCGACCATTAGGGTCAGGAACAGAGCGAAGGTGACCAAGGTCAATAACAGGCGAGCGTCCCGTCGGGCCCAGCGCACGCTACCGAACAGGGCAAGGAGGGCCAGCCAAGGCGGGATTTCGGCCTGCCATACGGGCCACAGGTCTCCCAGGCGTGCCAGCGCGTCCCGCCACCCTCCCTCGATAAGGCCGGTCGCGTATCCTCCCAAGCCGGTGATGTAGTACAGCACCAGGTCCCACCGCAGGGGGGGCTCATACCACACGTGCACCAGGCCCTGGTACACAGCCTGAGATCGGCCAATGCCTGGCAGGAGAGGCCAGCTGGCGTATGCGGCCCAACGCCAGGGCACGTAAACGTAGAGCAGGAGCGGCGCGCTTAATGCCAGGAACATAAGCGCCCACGCTCGTCCCGGGCGGCGTAGAGCTGGGAGCGCCCACCACAGGTAGCCTGCCCAAAATGGCACCAAGAGCGCATCGCTGGGGTGGACGGTCAGGCCAAGGCCCAGCAGACCTGCGCTGCCTACGGCCCAGCGGAGCCACCCAGGCCGTTGGTGAGTGGCTTCCCAGGCCATCCACAGCGCTCCGGCCAGAAGCGCAATGTTCAGGGCATAGCGTTCGGCAACCAGGCTATATCCCCAGAACGTTGGCGTGAAAGCGAGGAGCAGGCCCGTGAGCGCGCCTACGGTTCGCCGTCCGCTGAGGCGACGGGCGAAGTGAGCGGTGACCGCGACCGCAAGCGCGCCTGTCAGTGCCGAGAGGAGGTTCATTCGCCAGGCCACATTGCCCACGGGCAAGTGGGACCACGTCCATCCCAGAAGCATGTAGAAAGGAAAGCCGTTAGGATGGGGAAGTCCTAAAATCAGCGGTTGGTATTGGAACTGGGCGAAGTCGGAAACGAAGACGTCCGGTGCTAAAGTGCGCAGGTACACTCCCAGGGCCAGCAGGGCAGGCAACAAGTGCCCGTATCGTACGCCCCACCGGATACCGGTGCGTCCCTTTTGGTAAACAACATGAAGGGGGGAGGACCATCCCTCCCCCCTCGAAGTGTGCGGCGTGGTCCCGCTCACCGGCTTCACTCGAGTCGTTTCTCCGTCTGGGGATCGAAAAGGTGCATGTGATCCATGTTAATGACCAGCTCCACCGTGTCCCCGGACCGAGCGCGAATGCGCGGGTCAACCCGGGCAATGAAGGATTTGTTGTCCGCGGTCAAGCAGTACAGGAAGATCTCGCTCCCCATGAGCTCCACCACATCCACGGTAGCCCGCAGTTCGGCCGGGGAGATCTCCGGAGGCACATAAGGCTTGGCGTGGATATCTTCAGGGCGAATGCCGAAGATCACTTCCCGTCCCTTGTACTTCCGATATTGCTCGGCCAACCGCGGGGGAATCTCCAGGCGGAAGGAGCTGCTGTCCACGTAGAGCTTGCCATCCGCTTCTACCAGAGTGGCGTCGAAGAAGTTCATGCTGGGGCTACCGATAAAGCCCGCCACGAAAATGTTGCCCGGACGCTCGTACAGATTTTGGGGGGTGTCCACCTGCTGGAGTACGCCATCGCGCATTACCACGATGCGCGTTGCCATGGTCATGGCCTCGACCTGATCGTGGGTGACGTAGATGAAGGTGGTGCCCAATCGTTTGTGCAACTTGCTCAGCTCGGCCCGCGTCTGGACGCGCAGTTTGGCATCCAAGTTGGAAAGGGGCTCGTCAAAGAGAAAGACCTTGGGGTTGCGCACGATAGCACGGCCGACCGCCACCCGCTGGCGCTGACCACCGGAGAGCTGCTTGGGTTTACGGTCGAGCAACTGCTCGATGCCCAGCATCCGCGCGGCTTCCCGGACTCGGCGGTCAATCTCGTCTTTGGGCACCTTGCGTAGACGCAACCCGAAAGCCATGTTGTCGTACACGCTCATGTGAGGGTACAGCGCGTACGACTGAAATACCATGGCGATGTCCCGGTCCTTAGGGGGGATGTCGTTTACGAGGCGATCACCGATGTAAATGTTGCCGGACGTGAGCTCCTCCAGGCCGGCCAACAAGCGCAGCGTAGTGGTCTTACCACAGCCCGACGGACCGACGAACACGAGAAATTCCCCGTCTTCCACGTGTAAACTCAAATCATTGACAGCAACCACATCACCAAAGCGCTTGGTCACGTTTTCAAACGTCACACTGGCCATGGCTCCCTCTCGCTCCGTTAAGATGCAGGTCTCCGGAACACCTTTGAGGACAGAACTCTTCGGTCACCGGCTGGCACGATGTGAACACGGACCTTGTGCCGGAGCTACACAATGCCGGGTTCACACCGCCCGCCAACCGGCGGGCATGAGCGCCTATACCGCTCCCCAAAGGGTCCACCGTGGCAACATGCACACAGTACGACCGACATGTTAAACCAACACCTTGTGAAGCCCCACGCTTGACTGCTCGGCTCTCTGTGCCTTCCCCTCTCACCCCCTTTCGGACTGACAGGTTTCCTGAATCGATTAGAGAACACCCGTCACCGGTGACGGGTGAGTTCAATTATAGCGTGCTTTGAAAGCAGTTAGAAATTTGCACGGCCCGTCCCGGAAGTACTGCGTCGACCTAGACGAAAGTTGCCCGTGGTATGGCAGTGGATACAGCTCGCTATTGCACATGAAGCCTCCGGTGGCGGTATACTGAGGTTGTTCTGGCTTGCTTCTTGGGTAGCCCATGAGCAACCTGGTTGAGAACGACATTCTGATAAAAGGACTTCCTGGGGGATGGTAGATCACGGTATGGTGGTTGGTTAATTTAGGAGGGGGGGTGAGAGGGCATATGGAAAACACGTTCACCCAGGTGCCTGTCCTTATTGTGGGCGGCACGGCTGCGTACTGGTTATCGGTAGAGGAGTACGCGACGGTGGTTAAACGTGTCCGGCCTTCTACTCGCTACGGTGAGGCTGCGCCCGTACACCTGTTGGACACGCCTGCCGGCCCGATCGGTTTCGTCTCTCGACACGGCGAAGGACACCTGCAACGTTCAGCCCGGTTTGTGAACCATCGGGCGAACATAGCGGCCGCGCGCATGTTGGGGGTACGGTGGATTCTTTCCTGGAACGGCGTGGGAGCCTTGCGCCCGGATTGGGACGTCGGGGATCTAGTAGTCATTACCGATGTGGTGGATTTCACCCATGGTCGGATTGACACACTGGAGGAGGAACCGACACGGGAGGCCCTCTGGTCGCGCCCCTCAACGCCCTTTGCCCCGGAAGTACAGGAAGCCTTGCGGGCGGCTCTGGCCGGACAGTCCCGGGCATGGCACATGCCGGCCACCTACGCGTGTAGTGAAGGGCCGCGTTTGGAGACCGTGGCGGAGATTCGGCTATTGCGCCAGGCGGGGGCCGATGTCGTGGGCATGACGTTGTGTCCGGAGATCTGGCTGGCCCAGGAGGCTGGCATCGGATACGGTTCGTTGGGATACATTACCAACCACGCGA
>WFWT01000102.1 GCA_015490995.1 Anaerolineae bacterium
CCCCTACCCCTGCGCCCAGCCCTACTCGCGCCCGAGTATCACCTTTTCCTTACACGCTGGCCGGCTCCATACGCCATGACAACGCGTGTCCGGGTGAATACGTGATGGGCATCGTCCGGGACGGCCAGGGACGTCCACTGGTAGGCGTTACCGTCCGCATGGAGGACGAGTTTGGCAACGGGGACACCCGCGTGACCAAAAGCAATCCCGGTGAGGAAGGACGTTATGACTTCGTCATCACCGGGCCGGCACGACGTATCTACGTCTGGATAATCGACGAAGGAGGTAACCCCTTAAGCCCTCGGGTGGAAATCCTGCACCGATTGCCCAATAGCGGTTATGAAGCGTTCTCCTGTCATTACGTGGACTGGCAACGCACCCGGTGACATACGCGCCCAGGGGACACCGGCATCCTCATTCCGGCGCTCTATTAGCGGTCCTGCCATGCCACTCTAGCCGGTGAAGGAGCCCCCTGTGGCGTACCTGGTCACTACTTCATACAGGATGGGCAGACCAAACGCGAGCGCACTGATGGGGATACGCTCGTCATGACCGTGTACCAGGGCACGGAAGTTCATGTCGGGTGGGAAGCGCATGGGCGCGAAGCCATAGCATGGTATGTCCAACTGCCGGAGCCACTTGGCATCAGTGGCGCCGGTTAACAGAAAGGGCACAACCTGAGCATCCGGATCGTGGGCTTGCAAACGTTCGACCAACAACTGCCACATGGGCGTGCCCAGAGGTTGTTCCAAAGGATCACCGTAAGCATATACCTCCAACTCGTACCCTTCCCCAATCACAGTACGCACTTGGGCAAAGAGAGTCTCTTGGGTTTCGCCGGGAAGGATGCGTGCATCCACCACCGCCTCGGCGACCGAAGGGATCAAGTTAACCTTCTGGCCAGCCTGTAACATGGTAGGGGTCACGGTATTGTGCAACATAGGGTAGATAAGACGTTCTAGTTGAGAGGGTAGTGCATGGGTTCGGAAGAGAAAGGCAGCCGACGTCGGATGCAACAACCCCCTCACCAGACGTTGAGGCAATCCTTCCAGGTGATTGGCCACACCTTGAATAAACGCCTCCGCGATGCGGGTCCGGCGGTAAGGCAATCGGGCGTTTCCCAGTCGGACGACAGCCCGCGCTAATTTGACCACGGCATTATCCTGATGCGGAGTAGATCCGTGTCCCGGCGTGCCACGGGCGCGTACTTTGAACTGACAGATACCCTTCTCCCCCGCCTGAACCAGGTAAAAGCGCCGGCCGTAAAGCTCCAAGTTGAACCCACCGAACTCACTCAGGGCAACCTCGGCCCGAATCAAGTCCGGGTGTTCTCGCACTAAATACCCTATGCCGTACTCCCCACCGGCCTCCTCATCTGCCGTAGCTGCGAAGATCACGTCCCGTTTGAGGGGAACGTGCCGTCGGTGCAGCAGGAGCACGGTCATCAATTGCATGGCCACGATGCCCTTCATATCCAACGCCCCCCGCCCCCAGACCATGTCATCCACAATATCGCCGCCAAAGGGATCGTGCGTCCAGTGTTCCGGCTCGACGGGCACGACATCGGTGTGGGAGAGCAGAAGGAGCGGTGGTGCCTCACCGGTTCCCTGCAGGCGAACTACCATGTTACCCCGGCCGGGTGCGCTCTCCAAGACCACCGGCTCCAGTCCTTCGGCACGTAACACGCGGGCCAGATAAGTAGCGGCCTCACTCTCGTTTCCCGGAGGGTTCACGGTACGGCAGCGAATCAAGGCCTGGAGATGGGTAACCAGCTCATCAACAGCTTGCATCCACTCCTGTTCTGTCAACTGCATCGCCTTTCCTCCCCTGAGGCGTGGTGTGGAGAAGGGCGCTCTCGCCCACATCACTTACCCACTTTTCCGGGGGCAATGTTCATGACCCCAAGAGAGTGTGTGGAGGATTGTACAACTGTTGGCGGACCCCGCCAATTGACGGTTTTGGTAGGTCGGGTTAAGATGGGGGCTATCCCTGTATTTCATCGTCCTCCCCAGCATATTTGAATCTCATAGAGCTTATATCCTGATTGGCCGACCAAACGTGGCCCTTAGAAGTAGGCCTACGGGGAGGGTGAGGGGGAAAGGATTTTTTCCCACCTTCCCCGACGGGCCAGTGAATGGCAAGGGATGAAGGCGGACGGTGATGAGGCATAACGGCACGACACCGCTGTTGAGCACACCGGGTCCAGAGGCTGTGGAGCGACTCTGTCAGCCGGAGCGCCGGCGTCAAGCGCGAGTGTACGCGCGCGGATTACGGCGGCGGAACGTGCTATCTATTTTCGCGCTGCTGACCTACTTCAGCCTCTGGGTCCTGCTCGATGGGCCAAGGTGGCTGAGTGAGTGGACTGGCAGGGTGAGCACAGACCTGTGGGTACGCGTGGCGCTGGCCTTTTTGCTGGTAGGAGGGGGAGCGTGGGTGGTAGACACCCTGATGGCCGCGTCCAGCCACAGATGGGCACGGAGATTTGGTCAGAGTACCCAGGGCTGGGAGGCCTGGCTAACCGATCGCATGAAAGCAGGGATACTGGCCGGGGTGCTGGGTTTGATCGCGACAGAAGGGATCTTTCTTCTGGTGCGGACAGGACGCCCTGACTGGTGGCTCTGGGCCGCGCTGGCCATTGTCGGCCTGCAGGCGTTGCTCACGTTTATCGCGCCCACTTTAATTGCGCCCTTGTTCTTCCGTTTTGACCGACTGGAGGACCCGGTGTTACGTGAGCGCTTTCTACGCCTAGCGAAAGAGGCGGGCGTACCCGCGGTGGATGTGTATCGCTTTGACATGAGCCGCCGCACGCGGGCAGCCAACGCGGCCGTGGTGGGCATAGGCCGCACGCGTCGCATCATCGTAGCAGACACGTTGCTTTCCTCCTTCAGTCCCGATGAAGCAGAGGTCATCCTGGCCCACGAGCTGGCACACCACGCACACCGGGACATGCAGTGGAGCCTAGTCGCTAATGGGGTGATAATGCTGGGTGGCTTTCGGCTGCTGGCTGCCCTTTGGCCCTGGGCTGCCCAACAGTGGGGCATAGCGCCCGATGATCCCGGCATGCTGCCGGTACTTGCGCTCTTCTTCGACGTGTACAGCTTGCTCATCGCGCCGATTCTCAATTTGTGGTCGCGCGGGCGAGAAATGCTGGCCGACATCTTCGCGGTGGCCATCACCGGTAAAGGCCGAACTTATGCACAAGCCCTTGCTCGCCTGGCCGATCAGAACCTGGCCGAATTGTGGCCCCCGCGGTGGTACGTGCTGTGGCTGGGCAGTCACCCCCCGTTGGGAGAACGCATCGAAATGGCCCTGGCCCTGGACCGGGAAACATCCTCCGTGGTGCCGGGAGGTAAGGATGAACGGGTTGCCTGAACGCTTGGTAGAATGTGTGCCTAATTTCAGCGAAGGTCGACGGCCTGAGGTTATCGACGAGTTAGTGACCACCATCCGCGGCGTGCCTCAGGTATGGGTTCTGGATGTCCACAGCGACCCAGACCATAACCGTAGCGTGGTAACCTGTGTGGGAGAGCCGGAAGCCCTGGTGGAAGCCATGTACCGGGCTATTGCCCGAGCCGCGGCGTTGATCAACCTGGAGGAACATACCGGCGAACACCCGCGCATCGGCGCCACAGATGTGGTACCCTTTGTGCCTCTGCGAGGTGTAACCTTAGCCGATTGTGTACACCTTGCCCATCGGCTGGGACAACGGGTTGGAGAGGAGCTGGGCATCCCTGTCTACCTGTACGAGGCAGCAGCTACCCGCCCGGAACGTCAGAACCTGGCACACATTCGCCGGGGGGAGTATGAGACGCTGAAGCACGCCATTCAAACCGACCCGGAACGCGCGCCCGATTTCGGCCCCCCGAAGCTTGGACCGGCCGGCGCCGTCGCCATCGGCGCGCGGGACATTCTCATCGCGTTTAACGTGTACCTTAACACCGATGACGTCCGCATCGCTCAACGCATTGCGCGTGCCGTCCGACATGCCAACGGCGGTCTCCGATATGTGAAAGCTCTGGGCATGTCCGTCAAAGGGCAGGCCCAGGTTTCCATGAACCTCACCAATTACCGACGTACTCCCATCTTTCGGGCGGTGGAGCTGATTCGACAGGAGGCCGCACGATACGGGTGTGTCATCACGCATACCGAACTGGTAGGGCTTGCCCCCTTACAGGCCCTGTTGGACGTTGCCCAGTGGTACCTGCAACTGGAGGACACATTTTCCCCTTCCCGCGTACTGGAAGTCCGTGTAGCGGAGGTGGTCACCGGCCAGCGTCCGCTGTATGCCCAGGAGGAGTAAACAGATGCCGTACCTAGTGGATGGACACAACGTTATTGGCACGGGCATGTTGCCCGGAATTTCCTTGGCCGACGAGGACGATGAGGTCAGGCTGGTGCGTTTGCTGCGTCGCTATTACACCCGTGTACGCACCCCGATCACGGTGGTGTTCGACCGAGGCCTCCCCGGTGGACAGGCCCCTCACTTGAGCGGTGGCGGCGTGGAAGTAGTCTTTGCCAGTGCTGTCGGCCAAAACGCGGATGCAGTGCTCATCTCCCACATCCGACGAGCCCGTCGGCCTGCCTCACTGCGGGTGGTGACCTCGGACCGGCGGGTGCAATCCATTGCCCGCGCCCACGGATGTCGCATCATCCCGGCATCCGTGTTTGCCCGGGAGATTACCGCGCCCCTGCCGGAAATGGCTGCCACAGAGGATGTACGGCTCAGCCAAGAGGAGGTGGAAGAGTGGCTGCGTCTCTTCCGCAGCCGTCGTGACAAATAGTCAGATCACGGAGCCTGAGTTGTGCCCCCCGTGGTTTCCTGGACCCGACGCACCAGATACCAGCGCACCTCATCCAGGGCCGGCAGAGTGGCACGCTGGGTTACCGGACAGATATTCTCTTCTTCCAAAGGACGTAACAACGTGTGCACAAGCGGGCGCCGCACTACCACCTGTTGGGGACGTCCCCATGCGGCCAGAGCGGCTACAACGCGGTCGGGCACTGTTTCATACATGCGACGCAGGGCTCCCCGAGGGGTTAGAAGGTCACCCAGTATAACCTGACCTGTCTCGTGCTCGACCACCAGCACGACATAAGGGATGGCCGGGGGTTCATGAGAGGCTGTCTGCACAGCCGTGGGCAATGGGAAAACATCCACTTCCACCGTCGTCTCCCGGGAGATGGCACGGCGGAGGGTAACAAGGTGCGTTTGGGCGATCCGCCCCCGGTAAGGAGGACTTACCGACGGGGGAAGGGGATACCACACATTTTCCCACACGATACCTTGCGGCGCAGCACGGGCCACACGTACCAACACTTCTCCTTGCGCCAAGCGGTCCAGCAGTAGATCGGGCGACTGCTCTGCCAGAGTAGAAGCCACGGCCAGAGTTTGTTCCAAGATCACGCGCAGAAAGGACGCGTCTTCGGCGGTGAGGTACCAGGGCATGTATCCCGGGGTCAGTCGTCGCCACACCGGCCATAACGTGTGCTCGGAGGTGAGGCCCAGGAACTCCCCAACACGACGATCGACATCGTCCAACTCCTCGAGTGGGGCCCAAAACAGCCGAAGACCGGACGTTTCCCAGGCCAGTTCCTCTGGCACGCGAGCCACCGTAGCCAGAAACTCCATCACCGTCCAGAAAATCTCCCATCCCTCTGGCCCGAGGTAGACCATGACGCCCGCCGGTCCTTCCAGAGCACCGGTAACACTTACGTACCCGATATGGGCTGTTGCGGGATGACACACTCCGAAGATGTGTGTCTCGTTCAGCCACTTCCAAGGTGCCATCTGGCGGAGCGCTTCTGAAGCCTCGAACAACGCCCGCCAGGTAGCCCCATCCGGCGGGTTAGACACCGGCACCTGAGGTATCTCTGACCGCGAGGTCACGGGCTTTCTCCACACAAGGACAACCCTTGTAGGGCAGGCTGAGAACGGGGGTTCTCATCCAGCGCCCTGCGCAGCCAGGGTACACCCTGCTCGCAATCTTCCAGGTAAATGTAGGACAGCCCAATCATGTAGTACACCGCCTCTTTGCCCTGGCCTAATTCCACCGCCTTCTGTAACACTTCAATGGCTCCCTCGTAATTACGCCGCACGTAATACACCGTCCCAAGATGTACGTATGCAGGGCCATACGTGGGATCGATTTCCACCGCCTTCTCCAGCTGCACGCGCGCTTTCTGGGGATCGCCGGCGAGGAAATATGCCCATCCGATGGCATCCTGCGGTTCTGGTCGGTTCGGTTCAATCTCCCGAGCTTTTTGGAAGAGTTCAATGGCTCGGTCGAAGTCCCCCAGAGCCTGGTAGTTCCGGCCGGCTGCCAGGTATAAAAACGCGAGACGAGGATGTAGCGTTGTGCCCTGGAGGTAAGCTTCCGCCGCCCGTTCGTACTCACCTTGGACCTCCAGGACATACCCGTAATTGCGCCAAATAAAGGGATCCTTGTCATCCAAGGAGAGCGCAGTTTCCACCTCTTCGAGGGCGCGTTCCCAATTCCCCATGTCCGCGTAGACTTCAGCCAGGTAGGCACGGGCTAACGCGTTGTTGGGTTCAAGGTCCACGGCCTCCAAAGCCACCTCGATCGCTTCTTCATACCGACCGTTCCAGTCCAGGACCATAGCCAAAATGGCCAAGTAGGTGGCGTTGTCCGGTGCCAGTTCTACCGCTTTCCTGGCCATGACCAGGGCTTCCTCTTCCTGTCCACGGAAGGCCAACAACCGCGCCAGCCACGCGTACGGGTCGGGGTTATCTGGTTCGAGAGCGATGGCGCTGCGGTAGGCTGCAATGGCATCGTCCAGCCGGCCTGCCTGGAACGCGTCCTCTGCTTCGGCCAGCCATTCCAGTACCGTCCGTGTGGGGGTAGGCGTGGGCATGGGTGTAATGAAAGGGTTACGCAAGAGCTCAGGGCGGTTCTCGCGAGTCCAATAAAGCCCTCCCCCCAGGATCACCACCAGCAAGAGATAGCGCATCCAATGTCGCCGTCGCCGTCGTGGCCGCCATTCCCGATTGATGTACATGAGCAGCACACCTTACCTCTACACAGATCACCGTTGCCCTATTCTATCCGGCCGAAGGGTCTCTGTCACAGCCTGAGCCCCTCGAGGTCGCGTCCGCCGATTCCGGGTTGGAGCCTGTGTCCTCTTGCCGGCGAACGCGGGCGATTACCTCCAACATGGCGTCGTGCAGGTGGCCGTTACTGGCCACGATGTTGGTAGAGGCAGGAGTCCATGGATTACCGGCGTAGTCGGTAACCTTGCCCCCCGCCTCCTGGACCAGCAACGCACCGGCTGCCCAGTCCCATGGACGCAACTTTTGTTCCCAGTATCCGTCCAGGCGCCCGTCGGCCAACCAGGCCATATCCACCGTTGCCGCGCCGGCCCGCCGAATGCCCTGGGCGCGCACCAGAAAGGCGGCAAACTCGGCCACGTTGTTGTCTTGACTTTGTGCCTTGTCATAGGGAAACCCGGTTGCTAACAACGCAGCTTGCAAGGATCTCGTGTGGGACACACGCAAGGGACGGGGAGTCCGCTCCTCTGGGCCCTGAGTCCACGCGCCCCCGCCTCGAGTCGCCCAGTACAAACGTCCGCGAGTTACATCGCAGGTCACGCCCAGCAACACCGTGTTGCCTTCAACCAAGGCCACGGACACCCCAAAAATGGGCAACCGGTGGGCAAAATTTGTGGTCCCGTCCAGGGGATCGAATATCCAACAACGTTGCCCTGTGCCATGGACACCCGTCTCCTCCCCCAAGATAGCGTCATGAGGGAAGGACGCGCGCAAGCGTTCCAAGATCAACCGCTCCGAGGCTATGTCGGCTTCGGTGACCAGGTCAATAGCCGTACTCTTACGGGCGATGTGTTGTGGTCCTGTACGGTAGATGCGCATGAGGACCTCGGCGGCCTCTCGCACAATACTTTGGGCAATGGCGAGTTCCTTCTCCAGTGCCATCAGATACCTCCGTGTCCAGGGTAAGTGGTCGATCCCTTAGCTCCATGATATGCTGCTGGGCCGTTTAGACCAACATCGCTCAGGGGATAAGCTTGCCTTCGCGGGCACAGTATACTGTTCGGATGGCACCTTTGATTCAACACGTTCCGGGAAGGGTGGAACGACCTCGGCGGCTCAATATGGGGAGCGCGGCCTCGCTCCCAAAAGAACGGCAGGTTATACTGTCATGTCGTCGGCTCGGGACTACGCGCCTTTATGTCCCCGATGCCGGCCTTTGGGCTTAAACCGTTAAAACCTGATGGCCGGAGGCAGCGATGTCCAGAACACTGGTGTGGGGTGTGGTAATGTGCGGGGGCTACCTTGCCCTGGCCGCGGAGATCAGTCTAGCGCGGCTGTTACGTCCCTGGCTGGGGGACTGGCTGGGCGTGTGGGCTGCGGTCATCGGCTTTGTGTTACTGTACCTGGCTCTAGGCAACTGGCTGGGTGGACGGTGGAGCCGTAGGGGCGATGGGACGCGAATGGGATGGGCGTTGTGGGGCGCGGGAATCGGGCTTTATTTGCTTCCGCTCATTGCACGCCCTCTCCTGTACGCGGCCATGGTGGGCATGCGCGAGTACAACCTCACGTTGCCCGCCGTGGCGCTGGGCACGATTGGGCTACTCCTGGCCGGGCCACTTGTTCTCCTAGGCACCCTCTCTCCCTTGGCGGTGCGTTTGCTCACGTCCAATGAGGCGCACAGCGGTGAAGTGGCCGGCCGCGTCCTGGCGCTCAGCACCCTGGCCTCCCTTGCCGGCGCGTTCACACCGGTTTTCGTGTGGCTCCCCTGGTTGGGTACCCGTCGCACTTTCGCCTTATTGGGCCTGTTGGCCCTGGGCATGGCAATCATTGTGGCCTTGCACTTGCGTCACCGCCGTCTCCTTATCTTGGCCGGAAGTACCCTGGTGGTAGGCTTGCTCTCGCTGTCCTTATGGACCGGAGGTCCCATCAAGGGCGTGGACCCGGACGGTCGGGCGCGCGTGCTTTACGAACAGGCCTCTGCTTACAACTTCATCCAAGTCCTGGAATGGCGAGACGAACGGTGGCTACGCCTGAACGAAGGGGAGGGTTTGCATTCTGTGTGGCGACCAGGTCCCGGCCTTAGTGAGGGCATTTGGGACTACTTCCTCTTAGCCCCTCTGTTTCGCCCGGCCGACCATGCCGATATTCGTCCCCAAAAGGTGCTTATCATCGGTCTGGCCGGAGGCACCGCCGCGACCCTGTACTACCGGGCGTTTGGCCCGGTGCCCATGGTCGGTGTAGAACTGGACCCAGAAGTGCTGAAAGTGGGGTACACATATTTTTACCTTGGGGCCATCCCTACCTTACGCACCGTGGCCGGCGATGGGCGCGTGTACCTGACATTAACGGAGGAAACGTTTGACGTGGTGCTGGTGGATGCCTATCGTCCACCTTATATCCCCTTCCACTTGGTTACCGTAGAGTTCTTCGATCTGGTGAGACAGCGGCTCCGCGAGGACGGTGTGGTGGCAGTAAACGTCGTCCGGACGGCTACGGATCGGGAACTGGTCAACGCGGTAGCCCACACCATGCAACAGGTCTTCCCAACGGTGTACATCATCGACGAACCTCTCCGTGGCGCGCCCGCAGGCAACTCACTGGTGGTAGGGGTTCGTCAGCCCGTCCCCTTAACGACCTTCTGGGAGAACGTGGCGCGCAGCAATAACCCGTATCTGCACGAGATGGCCCGCAGGGCAAGGGGGTACATCTTCGTCCCGCCTAAGGAAGGCATCATTTTTCGAGATGACCGGGCACCGGTAGAGTACGTCGTGCACCGGTTAATTGTTACCTATTTGCTGGACTTTTGACCCAGTCCGACGGCGCGGGGAGGGCGAGGGTTGGGATCAAAAACGCCGGCGCTGTGATCTTCAGACACAGCGCCGGCCCTGGTGCCCCCAAGGGGATTCGAACCCCTGCCGCGGGCTTGAAAGGCCCGTGTCCTAGGCCTGGCTAGACGATGGGGGCCTGTCAGACACACCTCCATTTTAGTAACACCGCCTTACGCGGTCAAATTACCCGGCAAGCATAGTTGCTACGGTCGCCTTGCAGGGCATAATAGTCTGGATGGAGCGATCCCGGCGAGGTGTTGCCACCCATCGGTGGGGATATGGCCGGCAAAGACACTACCTCCCCTCCTCAGAAGGGGACGTCTGAGTTGCTTCCACAAACCGGGGGATGCCTGCCAGGTCACACACCCCACAAGCCGCACACAGGTCCTCCGCTTGGCCTGGGCGCATAAGGCCCTTCTCTGCCCGCCAGGCTACCAGCTTGGCCACCTCCTCCCGGGGAAAAGGCTCCTCCCGCCCCAGTTCAATGAGGGTCTTGGTAATTTGTGCGGTGTGCTCAAGTTTCTCCAACTTCAAATACGCGTCGATCGCGTCCTCGCCCACGGTGACACTGCCGTGTCGCTTCAGGATCAACGCGTCGTACTTTTCGATGTACCCTGCGATCACTTCGGCGCCTTCGGGAGAGGAGGGTGTGGCGTACGGGGTGGTAGGGATGAGCCCCAGGGTCATGATCACTTCGGGCAACAGGCAACGCGCCAGCGAAATGCCGGCAATGCTCAAGGCAATCGCCACAGGCGGATGGGCGTGCACTACGGCGTGCACGTCCGGTCGCCGGCGGTACACTTCCAAGTGCAACAAAATCTCCGAGGAGGGGCGCAGGTGCCGGGCAGGGCCATACCGGCTCATACCCACCACGTTTCCCTGACCGTCGATGACCAGGAGGTGCTCCGGCTGTAACAACCCCTTGCTGAAGCCGCTGGGCGTGACGAGGTAGCGGTCCTCGGCCAGGCGCACTGACACATTCCCGTCGGTGGCGGCAACGAACCCCTTCTGGTGCATGAGCCGGCAGACTTGCACAATTTCTTCCCGCCAGGCCCGTTCTGTCTTGTGGGATCGGGTGAGCCCCCGACGGGGCTCATACCGGATCAAGCCCATGTCTACGACTCCACATCCACAGCGTCCACGATCCCCACCACCACAGCCCGGATCGCGGCGTAAGGCTCCATGTCCAAGATCTGCCGGGCGCTGTTGCCCTCATCCAGCACCAGCACCCGATCCCCCACTCCCGCCTGCACCACATCCACGCAAATGTCGTACGCGCGGGTCAGGTGTCCTTCAGGCGTCTCCCGTTGTACGAGCAACAACTTGCGCCCGGCAAAGTGAGGATGTTTGACGGTGGCAACCACAGTGCCGACCACGCGACCGATGTACATTTATCCTTCCTCCGGCACATCTACCTCATCTACAATGCCCACAACGGCTCGGTCTACCGGGACAAAGGTGGTAGGAAGGGCCAACGCGGCTTCCCGGCTGGCAACCATGAAGACCAATTCGCCCGGACCAGCCTGGGCCGTGGCATCGGCCGCGACCACCGGACTACCTACCGGTTGCCGGTCTCTGTCCAGGGGTTGGACGATCAGAAACTTGACGCCTTCTAGGCCCTCGTACTTCTGTGTGGCGACCACTGTACCAATCACCCGTCCCAATTGCATGGGTTACGCCTCCAACGTGCATCAGGCCGTGGTCACACCGTCACGGCCGGCTCATACTCGCCAAACACCTCTCGCAACACCCCGCAAATCTCACCGATGGTGGCATACGCTTCGACCGCCTCGATGAACACCGGCATGAGAGGAGCATTCGGGTCACGTGCGGCGGATTCCAGCCGTCGCAGCACTTGAGCGACTTGGCGGCCATCGCGCGTGCGACGCACCTCTTGCAAACGGCGGATTTGGGCCTCCTGAACCGCAGGGTCTACCTTTAATATGCGTTCGGGGGGGTGATCCTCCTCCTCCACGAACGCGTTGACACCCACGATAATTTGTTCGCCGGTCTCCACCGCCTGCTGGGCCCGATAGGCAGCCTCCTGTATCTCTTGCTGGACCCAGCCTATCTCGATGGCTTTCAAGGCGCCCCCCAACGCGTCGATCTTGGCGATGTACTCTTGTGCTCGGGCCTCCAGTTGATCGGTCAAGTATTCCACAAAATAGGAACCGGCCAACGGGTCCACGGTGTCGGCCACACCTGACTCGTACGCAATAATTTGCTGCGTACGCAGCGCGAGCTTGGCCGATTCCTCTGTGGGAAGGGCCAGGGCTTCGTCCCGGGCGTTGGTGTGAAGACTCTGGGTCCCTCCCAACACCGCGGCCAAGGCCTGCAAGGTCACCCGCACGACGTTGTTCTCCACCTGTTGTGCTGTCAGGGTGGAGCCGGCAGTCTGGGTGTGGAAGCGTAAGCGCAGGGCACCGGGATCGGTTGCGCCGAAGCGCTCGTGCATGATGCGGGCCCAGAGACGCCGCGCGGCCCGGAATTTGGCAATTTCCTCGAAGAAGTTATTGTGCGCGTTGAAGAAAAAGGAGATCTGACGGCCAAACCGGTTCACGTCCAAGCCGGCATTTATCGCCTGCTGAACGTACTCAATAGCGTTGGCCATGGTGAACCCCAGCTCCTGCGCGGCGGTAGCCCCGGCCTCCCGGATGTGATATCCGGAAATGCTGATGGTGTTCCACTTGGGAACGTGGTCCGCACAGTAACGGAACACATCCACCGTCAAACGCATCGAAGGCGCCGGTGGGAAAATGTACGTGCCTCGGGCGATGTACTCCTTAAGGATATCGTTCTGCACCGTTCCCCGCAGACGGTTCGGGGCCACACCCTGCTTTTTCGCCACCGCGATGACCATGGCCAGGAGAATGGCCGCGGGCGCGTTGATGGTCATGGAGATGCTCACCCGGTCCAGGGGAATGCCATCGAGGAGGATCTCCATATCTCGCAGGGAGGAGATGGAGACCCCCACCTTACCCACCTCGCCGTCGGCCAAGGGGTCATCGGCATCCAACCCCAGCTGTGTGGGCAGGTCGAAGGCCACGGAAAGCCCTGTTTGCCCCTGGGCAAGCAAATACTTGTACCGGCGATTGCTCTCTTCAGCCGTGGCGTACCCGGAATACTGGCGCATTGTCCACAGCCGCCCCCGGTACATGGTCGGTTGCACCCCCCGCGTGAACGGATACGCGCCGGGAAATCCCAGATCTTGCAAGTAATCTACCTCCACGTCCGCCGGGGTCAAGAACCGGGGAATGGGGATTCCCGAAGGGGTTTCAAAGCGTTCTTTCCGCTCCGGAACACGAGCCAGGGTGGGATGGAGCGTTTCCTCTTCCCACCGACGTTGTGCCTCCTGGATGCTCTGTTTGTACTCACTCATCCTCGCCTCCACTCCAGGCGCTGACGCGGACTGTGCTGAGAGTCACCGGGCTCTGCGGGTTCCCATGTGCGGGGAGCAACACCCTGGGACCGGCGTTATTCCAGAGTGATAAGGGGTTCATCTTGTTCCACACTTTGCCCCGCGCGCACGTGGACCCGTGTCACCGTGCCGTCGCGAGGCGCGCGGATCTCGTTGTCCATCTTCATGGCCTGGAGGATGAGCAACGGCGCTCCCTGACGCACGGTCTCACCCTCGCTTACGTGTACCCGCACCACCAGGCCGGGAATGGGCGCCCGGACGGTAATGGTCCCCCCTACAGGAGAGGGTTGAGCCCGCCCGGCCATCAGCCGACGTTGACGTTCGTCTTGTACGGTAATGTCATATTGCTCGCCGGCCACGAGGATGCGGTACCCGCCCGGCACCTCTTCCACGGCAACTTCATAGGAACGGTGGTCGACAAGTAGCGAGTACACGCTCTGGCCGGACACACGGACCATATCCACTTGCACCGGCTGGCCGTTAACGGTCACCCGGTGTTCGTCCGCGACTACAATGTCAAAGTCCTCCCCGTTTACCCGTACGTAGTACTTCACCACCACCCCTCCCGGCGAACGGCCCACTTCCACGCGGACCGTGTCGGTTGTTCGGCATCCAAATGCACCACCGCCTCCCGTTCTCGTTCACGGGCCAGCAGCGCGGCTGCAATGGCCGCGATGCGACGGTGGTCCGTCTCTTCCGGTGAGGCGAAGGTAAACCGTTCCACAAAACGGGTGTCCAGAGAGCCAAGGATAAACTGAGTGCTGTTCATCACCTGAATGTGAAACGGAATGATGGTTCGTATGCCACCGATACGATACTCCTGCAATGCCCGACGCATGCGCAGAATGGCCTCCGCTCGGGTTTCCCCCCACACCACCAGCTTGGCCACCATAGGATCGTAATGCAAGCTCACCTCCATACCCTCGTAGAGGCTGGACTCCACCCGGACGCCAGGTCCGGTCGGTTCCTTGAGGTAAGTGACCGTGCCCCCGGTGGGCATGAAGTTGTTGAAGGGGTCTTCTGCGGTGATGCGGCACTCAATAGCCCATCCCTTCAGGTGAATGTCCTCCTGCCGCCAGCGGAGACGGCGCCCTGCCGCGATGGCCAGCTGTTCCTTGACAATATCCACTCCTGTCACCATCTCTGTGACAGGGTGTTCGACCTGGAGGCGGGTGTTCATCTCCAAAAAGTAGAAGGACCCGTCCGCGGCGAGAAGGAATTCCACGGTGCCCGCGTTGGTGTAGTTCACCGCCTGGGCGGCCCGAATGGCCGCTTCGCCCATCTGCTGACGCAAGTTTTCATCCACCGCGGTGGACGGGGCCTCCTCGATGAGCTTCTGGTGTCGCCGTTGGATGGAGCACTCCCGCTCACCGAGGTGGATGATGTTCCCGTAACTGTCGGCCAAAATCTGGATCTCAACGTGGCGAGCGTTTTCGATCACCTTTTCGAGGTATACGCGATCGTCACCAAACGCGCTTTTAGCTTCCCGGCGTGCAGCTGCCAGGGCGTGAGGCAGGTCTTCCGGGCGGTGTACCAAGCGCATGCCCTTGCCCCCTCCCCCGGCCGCCGCCTTGATCAACACCGGGTATCCCAAACGTTCGGCTGCCGCGATGGCCTCATCATCGCGCACGTCGACCTCGGTGCCGGGAATGACAGGTACCCCGGCTGCTTGCATGATCTGGCGCGCGTGAACCTTATCCCCCATGGCCCGGATGGCCTCCGGGGAAGGCCCGATGAAGGTGATACCGGCTTCCTCACAGGCGTGGGCAAACTCCGCGTTCTCCGCCAGGAACCCGTAACCGGGATGGATAGCATCAGCGCCCGTTTTCTTAGCCACGTCGATGATGCGGTCAATACGAAGGTATGACTCTTGGACAGGCGCGGGGCCGATACAATAGGCTTCATCGGCGTACCGCACGTGGAGGGCCGTCCGATCCGCCTCGGAATAGACCGCCACAGTACGCAACCCACGTTCCCCACAGGCGCGCAGGATACGCACCGCAATTTCACCCCGATTGGCGATAAGCACTTTCTTGAACATGGATGACGCCTTCGCCCCTCTGTGGAATGTGAGCCGGCTCGGAAGACCTCCGGCCTTTTGCCGGGGGGACCCATCTTATCCTAAATGCTCCACCGGCTTGGCTCCATCCCTCGCGCGCGCCCGCGACGCCCGGAGGTCAGGACAGATGCATCACGCGGAAACCTTCTCGATATCGCACACGCCCTTGTTCGTCCTTGTATTGTAGGCGCTCACGCCAGCGCGCGATGAGGGCTTCAGGGTCTTTGACCTGGCTTTTGTGCTGTAGGATGGCCTGTAGCTTCAATTCTAGCACGTCCGTAATGTCCACCCAAGTTGTCGGGTTGGGTGTGGTGGTAATGTACACCTCACGGACCTTGTGAGGGGAGAGCCCGGCGGCCTCATGTTCAGGAAAGTTCAGCCGGTCACGGGCCAGGGGGAACACCGCGGCGAGCACGGCTTCTCCGGCTGCCCGATGGTCCGGGTGATTGATGTAATAGTCTTCGAAGTAATAGGCTGTAGGGTCCTGACACACCACAATGTGGGGGCGGAAACGCCGAATGTGATAAACAATATCGCGACGCAGTTCCTGGGTGGGAAACAGCTCACCGTCAGGATAACGCAAGAAGTGCACTTCGTGAACGCCGAGCACCGCCGCTGCGGCACGTTGTTCCGCTTCCCGAGTCTTGCGCAGCCGCTCCGGCGTCATGGTAGGGTCTTCAGAGCCTTTATCACCACTGGTGATTAACACATACCCCACATACCTGCCCTCCCGTACCCAACGGGCGATGGTGCCCCCGCAGGAAAATTCGGGGTCATCAGGGTGAGCCATGATCACCAACACCCGGGTGCGCTCTTCACCGCTCATCGTTCCCTCCCAACATCGCATCAGGTGATCTAACACATCTCAACCCAGCACCGTCCAGGGCACCGCTCCCCTGTCCATGGAGCACGGGTACAATTAAGGAGCCCCCTGCGCTGCAGGGGGCTCCTTTCCACCACACTACCGCTACAAATTCGGAAGCATATCCTCAGGAGGCCTGTTCCAGAGCATCGTAGCCCGGACCTTCGGTGAAGAACTTGGCGTTCAGTTCGATGTCCTCCTGGTACTCCTCCGGAACGTCCTCCTCAGGGAAGATGGCATCCACTGGGCACTCCGGCACACACGCGCCGCAGTCAATGCATGTGTCGGGGTCAATGTAGTAGAGGGGCCATTCATCTTCGGGGAAGCCCGGCACGATGCACTCGACTGGGCACACCTCCACACACGCGCCATCACGGATGCACAATCGCGTGATTACGTGCGTCATTGGATCCCTCCTTATATGGTAAAAGGGTGGATAAGCTGCCAACTGCACCACCGCCGCGTCCAAACACAACGCCACACGGGCCGCGGGCAGCGGGTCGCCAAGGATCAAACCGCGTCGGGCCCATTGTACGGAAAAGGGAGGCGTAATGTCAAAACCACCCCCAAAACAGGGCAAGATATCGGTCGATTCCGTAAGGGGTGAACCCATCAGGGGCCTGACACGAAGCACCGATGACGGCACATCATGTCAGGCCCCTTCCCTGATTTTGAAGGTGTTCGGCGCACCGGCTATCAACTCAGGAAATCGCGCAGTTGACGGCTACGGCTTGGATGGCGCAACCGGGCCAACGCCTGAGCTTCAATCTGACGGATACGTTCCCGGGTAAGGCCGAACTTGCGCCCGACCTCCTCCAGGGTGTAGGTGTGCCCGTCATAGAAGCCAAAACGCAAACGCAAAATGCGAGCTTCCCGCGGGTTCAAGGTATCCAGCAACTCTTCCATCTTTTCCCGCAGGAGGGTCTGCTCTGCAGCCTCAGGGGGCGCTTCCACGTCCTCATCCTCAATGAACTGGCCCAGGTTACTCTCCTCTTCCTCCCCGACCGGCTGCTCCAGGGACAGAGGACGACGGGCCACCCGGAGATAACGTCGCACCCGCTCGGGCGGCAGGCCTAACTCCTCCGCAATCTCCTCAGGGGTAGCCGGGTGCCCAAGTTTCTGCTCGAGCATCTGGGCGGTACGGTGCAGCTGCCGGAGCTTATCCCCCACATGAACGGGCAACCGGATGGTGCGGCCCTGGTCCGCCACCGCCCGACTCACCGCCTGGCGGATCCACCAGGTGGCATAGGTGCTGAACTTGTACCCGCGGGTGTAATCAAACTTCTCCACCGCCTTCATCAGGCCCAGGTTCCCTTCCTGGATAAGGTCCAGGAAAGGCACGCCCTGCCCGATATACCGCTTGGCGACGCTGATCACCAATCGGGTGTTGGCCTTGATCAGGCGCTGACGGGCCTCTTCCCCTTCCGCAATCAACGTTTCCAGCCGCTTGCGCTCCTCATCACTCAAGGAGCGGCCGGCCTTCTGCGCGGCTTCTAACTCGGCACGGGCCTTCTTCCCCGCCTCAATGCGCTTGGCCAGCTCTACCTCCTCTTCTGCAGTCAAAAGGGGCTCACGGCCCATCTCCCGGAAGTACAGGTCCACCGTATCTCCCAGAGGTACATCCTCCACATCCTGCACCCGGCTCAGGACATCCTCTTCCTCTTCGGCCTCCAGGACCTGCTGGGCCTCCTCCGCGCTCTCGTAAATGGGAATGTCCCGCGCCTGAAGTTGCGCGAGGATCTCCTCCAGGAGATCCATGCGCTCCTCTATCTCCGGGAGCAGGGTGAGGATGTCCTCATAAGTGACATACCCCTGCTCGGAGGCCACCTGCATTACCAAGGACAACGCCTCTTCAATTGTCAGCTCATCGTCCTGGTAGAAATCATCGAACCGCATGGTCATTGCTACCTCATTCCCCCGCGTTGTCTGTGTTTCGACACCGCTGGCGTATCTGTTACCCACCCCTTCCTGTCTGTGGCCCACACCCACCAGCTAGGGCAGGAACACACGATGGTGCTGCGACCCCCCACAGGCGGATTTCGCAGCACCATCGCCAGTCACAGCCTCCCTGGTATAAACGGCCAACCATCAATGGGCACGCTTATAACGCACATACGTGTAAATCAACACATGCGTTTCCTCGTTAGGTGAGGAAACATTCTCTCCCGCAGGTGGCGTATGACGCTCCTCGTATTCCCGCCGTTTAGGTGTACGCTGTCGGCGGGGCCTGCGGTTTCTTCGCCGTTTGACTCCCCGCATATCGCCTCCTTCACCTGTTCGAGGAGGAGGCGAGGGTAGACGTTCTCACCTTCAGCAGACAGAGGTCTGCGCCCGGCGAGAAAGGCGCCGGTCCCTATCGACGCTGCATCATTCGCCGCCGAGCGAGCTTTTGTTCCAGCTTCCGCTGGCGTCGCCGTTCGCGGCGGATCGCTTTCTGGCGTTGAATGCGCTTTAGCTCACTCTTAGAAACAAACCACCGCTTCCGGCGCACAATGCTCAGAATACGAGCCTTCGCCACCTTCTTGCGGAAGCGCTTCAGCAACTGCTCCTGGGACTCGCCCGGGCGCAAGACAACGGTCGCCATTCAGTCTCACCTCCTTCCTCGAAGTTTGCACATCCACACACAGCCTTGAACTAACTCGCCAGAGCCTGCTCACCACACCACGCACACCTGTGCCCTCAAGCCCTGGCGATCAAAGAAGCGTGTGGGTGGGCTGACGTCAAAGCCCCCGCCACAACGCCAACCCACCCACACGCCTTATGCCGATCGCCATTGCCATGCACACCACTTCCCTAACAACGCCGTGTTCCTACCTCACAGGAGATAAAGAGCTCGCCCTCTTCCCCGAAATAACTCCTTTCAATTGCCAACAGCCTGTATCGACCAAACGCCTTCCATGACGCCGAGAAAATGGCCAGACGTATGTAAAGGGCACGTGTACACGTGCCCTTTACCTCACACCCACACATACCCTCGGTGACGTCTTCCTGCTCCCGCTCATAGCATTCTGATTTTAACACAAGAGGGACGAGAAGTCAATAGGTCCACGCCCTTCAACAGCGAATTTATACTACATTTCTACAAACTGACAGGGCCGAAAGCCCTTCCCTGGCTCAATAGGCCCCGAGTTCACGCAGCCGCTCATCACTGATGCCAAAATGATGGGCCAGCTCGTGTAACACCGTGCGCCGAATGTGCTCGCGCAACTCCGCGCGATTCCGTGAAATCCGCTCCAACGGTCCCTGGAAAATGGTGATCTTGTCGGGCAATACCAGGCCGTAATGGACCCCCCGTTCGGTGAGAGGCACACCCTCGTACAGCCCCAGGAGCAGTTCATCGTCCGCTATACCGGCCTCTCGTCGTTGCTCCGGGGTAGGCCAACGGGCAACCACCACGTCCACGTTGTCCAAATACCGGGCTATATCTTCGGGTAAAGCGTCCAACACCTCGGCCACTAGAGCCTCAAACTCGGCGTCACTCAACCGCACGCCCATCTGTCCTCTCCCAAGAGATCCTGCTACACTTCCGGTAACTTTCTGCAAACCCGGAAGTGCCCCTTATCCTTTACATCGGAACGGATTTGACGGACAGTGTGCATCCGATGATAATGCAACTAACCTGAACAGTCGACCGCAAGGGTGCTTGCGTCCGATATTCGGACCGAAATCCCCGTCACGGGTGTGATTCATGTTACCGGTATTCTCGGTGGCCTGGAAAATTTGGAGGCGCGTCCAGGGCGAGGGAGAGCCTGGCAGGTAAGCGGGGCACCCACCTGCACGTTCTCTCTCGCCCACAACGCCACGTGGTCTATTGACCCGCGTGGCGTTTTTTTCTTTCTATTTTCTTTCAAACGGAGAGCGTTCGAAAACTTTGTTGGCCTTTTGGCCTTACGTTGCCCCCTTATAGTTAAGGGGATTCTCCACCCTGTGGATGCATCTTCCGGTACCCGGGGCAAAAGCCGAGGGCAAAGGAGGACTTGAGATGTCTCAAGGGACGGTGAAGAAGGTCATACTGGCGTATTCCGGCGGCCTGGATACGTCCGTTATCGTTCCCTGGTTGAAGGAAACCTACGGGTGCGAGGTCATTTGCTTTACGGCGAACCTCGGCCAGGGGGACGATGAACTGGCCGGCCTGGAAGAAAAGGCGCTCGCCTCCGGCGCAAGCAAGGTGTACGTGGAGGACTTACGCCTGGAATTCCTGCGGGATTATGTGTTCCCCACGGTGCAAGCCGGCGCTGTGTACGAGCGAAAGTACCTTCTAGGCACCGCGATGGCCCGGCCGTTGATCGCCAAACGACAGGTGGAAATCGCGGAATTAGAGGGGGCCGACGCAGTGGCCCACGGCGCAACAGGCAAAGGGAATGACCAAGTCCGCTTCGAGCTGACGTACATGGCCCTGAACCCTAAGCTGAAGGTCATCGCCCCCTGGCGCGAATGGCACATCCGTAGCCGGGAAGATGCCCTCGCGTACGCGGAAAAACACGGTATACCTGTCAAGCAGACCCGTCGTTCCATCTATAGCCGGGACGCCAACTTCTGGCACCTGAGCCATGAAGGGGGCCCCTTGGAGGATCCGTGGCAGGAACCGGAAGAGAGCATGTACCAGCTGACCGTCAGCCCGGAGGAAGCACCGGACGAACCAGAGTACATGACCATCGACTTTGAGGCGGGTATACCGGTGCGGGTCAACGGCGTCGCCCACGGTCCCATCGGCATCATGGAGACCTTGAACGCAATTGGGGCCAAACACGGTATTGGTCGGGTCGACCTTGTCGAGAACCGCCTGGTGGGCATGAAATCCCGGGGCGTCTATGAAACACCGGGAGGCACCATTCTCGCCGAGGCCCACCACGCCCTGGAAGAACTCTGTTTGGACCGGGATACCCTCCACTTTAAACAGCACATCGCCCTCCGCTACGCGGAACTCGTGTACGATGGCAAATGGTTCACTCCTTTACGAGAAGCCCTGGATGCCTTTGTACGGGAAACCCAGAAAACCCTCACCGGCACGGTACGCCTCAAGTTGTACAAGGGGAACGTCATGGTGGTCGGCCGCAAGTCCCCCTTCTCCCTGTACCGGGAGGATTATGCCACCTTTGGTGAAAGTGACGTGTACAACCAGAAGGACGCGGAAGGATTTATCAAGCTCTTCGGTCTACCTCTTAAGGTACGCGCGCTGGTGCAACGCGAAGGGGGTGGGGTAAGCTCCTACGCGGCGCCCGATTACACCCGCTTTAAACGGGACTAACCTTACGGGGAGGGAGAGGCGTTTTCCTGGGTGCCAGGCTTCGCGGGGGCTTCCCTCCCCCTTTCCTGACCGACCTGCCAACACAAGGGAATCTATCGCTCAACCAGGGAGATAAGCACAAGGAGGCAAGATGAGCGAGGGTGTCTTACGCGTGCCGGGCTTCCGGGCCGCGGGCATTGCGGCGGGAATTAAGGCAAACGGTGCGCCAGATCTGGCGCTGGTGGTCAGCGATGTGCCCTGTGCCGCGGCGGCCGTGTTTACCCAAAACGCGTTTGCCGCCGCCCCTGTCCGGTACGACCGTAAGCTCATGCAGGTGGCTGCCGACAGCTTACAAACGGTTATCGTAAATTCCGGCAACGCCAACGCGTGTACCGGCGAAGAGGGCATGGTCCACGCAGCACGCATGGCCCACATTGCCGAGGACGCGTTAGGCTTACCCCCACGCCGAGCCTTTGTGATGTCCACCGGCGTTATCGGTGTCCCCCTGCCCATTGACGCCATCCGAAACGCGATGCCTCACCTGGTGGCACGGCTACGTCCCGATGGGTGGCAAGAAGCGGCCGAGGCCATCATGACAACCGACACCCGACCTAAGTACGCCCAACGTACCCTGCCCGCTCCTCTCGCACCCGCCGTGCTGGTCGGCATCGCCAAAGGGGCGGGCATGATCCACCCCAACATGGCGACCATGCTCGCGATCATTGCCACCGACCTGCCGGCAACACCCAAAACATTACAAGCTGCCCTGCAATACGCGGTAGATCGTTCATTTAACCGCATTACGGTAGACGGGGACACCAGCACCAACGACACGGTGGTCATACTGGCCAACGGCCGAGCCCCCGTACCCCCTCTGGATACCCCGGAAGATCCGCGCTTCCCGCTGCTACGCGAAGCACTTACCCACCTGTGCGTAGATCTGGCCCGGCAAATTGTGCGCGATGGCGAGGGGGCCACAAAGTTCGTGACCATCAAGGTGCGCGGGGCAGTCAACGAAGCGGACGCGCTGCGGGCCGCCAAGGCCGTCGCCAACTCCCCCCTTTGCAAGACGGCCTTTTACGGGGGCGATGCCAATTGGGGACGAGTGCTCGCCGCGGTGGGATACTCCGGTGCCCAAATAGACCCCCAACGCACTCATCTGTGGTTCGCCGGGGGAAAGGACGGACAACGGGGGCCGGCCTTGCAAGTGGTGGCCGCGGGCACACCCACCGCATATGAGGAACATGCCGCAGCTGCCATCTTTGCTCAGCCTGAGATAGACGTCATCATCGATCTGGGCTTAGGCGATGGAGAGGCCGAAGTGTGGACGTGCGATCTCAGCCACGAATATGTGACCATTAACGGGACCTACCGTACCTAACCCCGCCCTTGCGGTGGCATGCTCTTCCCGGGGGGCACCAATGCCCTTTCACCTGTCGACATCGCAATAATGGACGTCCAAAGGAAAGCCCCCCGGGTTGGCTTTTACTGGCCCCCCGGTACGACCCTTATCCCTCATAAAGTGGATATAGGCCGTACCATTTCGCCCCCGCGGCGCAGTTCCCATGGGTAGACGATCCACTTGTTCGTCACCGCAGCGTAGTAATCTGGACGATGTTTTGGGAAAAGGGACTGGTCGGGCTTGTAGTGCAGCACGGCCATCTCCGGATATCCCCCCGCCTGTTCCACACGTCCCCGTACGGTCATGATCGTCCGCCCATCATCCCACACATCGTCCACGATGAGCACTTGCTTGCCCTGGAGTAACGCGTCCTCCGGAAATTGTAAAAATGTCGGCCAGGCAAAACGCTTTTCCACCCCCGGCGGCTCGGGGAAGTGTACCGCCGCGGTAAGCACGTACCGGATGTCCAGCGCTTCGGCGATGATACCTCCCGGCACAATGCCTCCCCGGGTAATGAGAAGCAACGCGTCAAACGAGTGCGTGAACTGAGGCAAGAGCACGTCAATCAAGGCATCCACATCTTCCCACGAAAGGATTTCTCGCTCCATCACGACTCCCCCCTTAAAATACCACGGCAACGTGTGATCTCGAGAAGCCAACGCGTTACAGGCCTCCGGAGTTCATCCATCCTCGGCTTATCCTCCCCGGCCGCTGCTCCCCCCGTGAGAGAGCTCTTGTCCGAGGTACGGTTGAAGCACCGGCAATTGACGCGCCTTTGTCACCAGGGCCACGCGCTGCTCAGGGGTCAGGTTCACCAGCGGGGGCCGCACGTATGTTGGTGGCATGCGCAACATGTGCGCGAGCAACACCTTGATGGCGGCCTGGATGGGGCTGAATTCCTGCAACAGATCCCGCAACGCGGTCAACGCTTCCTGAGTTTCTTGATAGCTTTGTCCCTTCCCGGCCAACTGCCGGATCTCTTGGATAACCCCGGGTACCAGGTTCGCCGCCGCCGTGATCGTCCCGGCAACGCCCATCTCATACGCGACCCCAACCAGCCTGTCACTGCCCACAAAAACCCGCAACGTGGGATAACGTCGCATAAAGTACAGGAACGTGGTAGCCTGCCCGCTGGAATCCTTTAAGCCCAGCACACACTCCGGATGAGTGTGCATCAATCCATCCAGGAGGTTCAGGGTAATGGGCACCCCACTTACCTGAGGGATGTGGTACAACATAATGCGCTGGCCGGGCTGTAGGGCAGTATCGCACAGGGTGCGATAGTAATGCAACAGCCCCTCATCGGTCACGTTGCGCCAGTAATACGGGGGCAACACGAGCACGCTGTCGACGCCCGCGGCAAAGGCGTGACGCACGAGCGCGGCCGTCTGAGTGAGGGAAGGGGTCCCTACCCCGGCGATGACCTTCAGCCGCCCCTTGCGGGCCATGACCGTTTCCAAGAACGCTTTGCGCTCATCCAGCGACAGGGAGGGGCCTTCGCCCGTGGTACCCATGGGCACCACTCCGTCCAACCCTTGATCCTGCAGGAACTGGAGATAGTAAGGCAGCCAGGCGTAGTCGATGGTCAGACCATCCGCCCGGAAGGGTGTAATGATCGGGGCAAACACGCCGCTGACGTCGCTCATAATCTCCTCCAGTACCGTTCTGTCAGGCCACCGAAGCCCCGGCGGTACGGAATTTCTGCTGCCCCACGGAGACACGGGGACAGGGGTACGGGGAACTCATCACACCATCACCTTGCCGCCGTCCACATGATAGGCCTGGCCGGTGATATACTTGGCATCATCGGAAGCGAGGAAGAGCACCAACGCGGCGACTTCCTCCGGCTCCCCTAAACGCCGTAGGGGAATCTCCCGCATCCACTTCTCCATCATTGCGGGGTCTTGTCGCGCCTTTGCGGTCATAGGCGTCACAATAACACCAGGACACACCGCGTTGACCCGGATGCCGTAAGCTGCCAGCTCCCGCGCGGCTTCCTTGGTGAACCCAACGATCCCGGCTTTACTGGCCGCGTACGCGCTGCGAAAGGGCAAAGGTATGGCCTTCCCTGCAATGCTGCTGATGTTCACGATCACCCCGCTGCCCTGCGTGCGCATCACCCGAGCGGCAGCCTGGGTACACAGGAAAACGCTTCGCAAGTTCACCGCCATCACTTGGTCCCAGAGCTCGGGGCTCATCTCCAGGATGGAAGCCACGGGTTCAATGCCCGCGTTGTTCACCAGTAGGTCCACCCGCCCCCACCGTGCCACCGTCTCCTCCACCATACGAGCCACGTCCGCTTCTTGGGAGACGTCGCCCACGTGCACGTGGGCTTGCCCGTCCATTGCCTGAATGGCCTCTCCTGTAGCGGCAGCCGTGGTGGGGTTGATATCGTTCACGGTGACCCGCATGCCCTCTCGGGCCGCGGCCAGCGCGATAGCCCTCCCAATCCCTTGCCCTGCACCGGTAACAATGGCTACCTTGTCCGCCAGCTCTGGATATCGCCTGGACATGACCGCCTTCCCCTGTGATGTTATGGGGAGTATAACACCGACGCTTCCAGGGCCGCCAAATACCAAGGGGGCTCCCCACCCGGCACTTCACAGACCGATATGACCTGCGGAGGTCATCCAACCGGCGGGCGTCGCCATGAAGGGAGATATTCGCGCACACCCGGGGCAGAGGTAGGGGGTGCGTGTGAGGGCTGGGGACGGGTATACGGGGTGGGGTGAGCCAGGTAATCTTCCGCCGCCTTACGTCCGGCTTCGACCATCGCGTCAACGTGACTGAAGTCGTTGAAGGGTATATCCTGAAAAGCGGTAATGTGAATGTGGTGTAGTTCCACTGCTGGATCCGCAGCGGCCCGGTCCAGATCGTCCAGGAGGGATTGGACGATCAACGTGTCCAGCGTGCGTTTCAGAATGGCCAGCAAACCCCGCACCGGTTGTCGGGGTTCACCGCCGTATCCCACGTTGATGGCATAAATCACAGTAGCGCCTTTGTCGATGGCAATGCCCGCCGGGGTCGCCGCAACCACCCCACCGTCCACCAGCTGCATGCCGTGATACGGAACCGGGGGGTGAATGCCGGGCACCGACGCGCTGGCCAGAATGGCCTCCACCAGTGGCGCGTCCGGGTCTTCGCCGAACAGGTACAACCGGCTGGTTCGCAAGTCCACCGCGGTTACATAGCAGGCGAGCTGCAGGTCGCCAAAGGTGCGCACGCCTGGGGGGAGGTGATCCTCGATCAGCTGGCGCATGCCATAATTGGGAAACAGGCTATCAGCGCCCATAAGGACCCGCAAGGCCATGGTAAACACGTTGCCGGGATAGACGAGATCCCGTCGCACTCCACGCCACCGCGCGGCCAGATCGCGCATGTCCGCGTCGGGGCCGTACGCGGCCAAATAGGCCGCGTTAATCGCGCCTGCCGAGGTGCCCACCACCAGGTCGGGGCGGATGCCCCGGGAAAGCAACACTTCCAGCGCGCCTACTTGGAGGGGGCCTCGATTTCCACCGCCGCTGAGGACAAACGCGATCATACTTCATCCCTCCTTGCTCTAGTCCCCCAGTGTGCGGGCCGCGCGGTTCAGCCTTGAGCCAAAGAAGGGCACTGTTCGGCGGCGGGGGAGATGGTCCCCCGCCGCCTTCTTCATGCCCGGCCCAGGCGCTTGCGCGCTTCCTCTGTAAGGGCCGGCACAATTTTGAACAGATCGTCCACTATGCCGTAGTCTGCGATCTGAAAGATGGGTGCGTCCGGATCTTTATTGATGGCCACGATGATTTTGGACTCGCGCATGCCGGCCTGGTGCTGAATGGCCCCGGAGATGCCACACGCGATGTACACATCCGGTCGGACGGTTTTACCGGTCTGGCCGACCTGGTGTTTGTAGGGAATCCAACCGGCATCCACCGCGGCCCGCGACGCGCCCACCGCCGCACCGAGAACGCGCGCCAGCTCGCGCAACGGTTCAAAGCCCTCCGGACCTTTAACTCCCCGCCCCCCTGACACAATAATGCGGGCGTCGGTGAGGCTGACCTCCCCGGTTTCCGTCTGTTCAAAGCCGACCACTTTGGTGGGAATAGCCTCTTCGGCCAGAATTGCCCCCTTCCGCACGATGTCACCCTGGCGGGAAGGATCCGCCTCGGGCATAGTGGCGGCCCGCGGTCGGAGGGACACGACCGCCGGTGTGGTCTCCACCACCACCTCCGCGATCATGTTCCCCGAGTAGACAGGACGACGGGCCACCACTTTCCCCTCCGCGATTTGGACATCCTGCGCGTCCGGCGCGAGGCCCAAGTCTGCCCGACAGGCGAACGCAGCACTCAGGTCCCGGCCGCGTGTGGTGCCCGGAAAGAGTGCGAGTACGGGCTGTTCTGCCTGGATAACGTCCATCAAGGCGGCCACATACGGCTCAAAACGGAAGTCCGCGTACACCGGGTCATCGTAGAGGTATACTTTCCCCGCGCCGTAGCGAATGGCCTCCTCGGCCACGCCTTGCACGTCCTGGCCGATCACCACCGCCACGACCGATGAATCCAGGTCACACGCCTTACCCAGCGTCTCCCAGGACGCAGGTTGCACTTGACCCCGGTGATGATCTACCCACACTACAACGGTCATGTTCCCGGCCTCCTTCCATCACGTCAAATCATTGGTCGTCCCACAGAGAACAGCATCACAGGACCTTTTCCACGTCCATGAGGTAATCCAGCAACTTGCGCGCCTTCTCCTCGGGAGTATCCCCTTCAATGATGGTAACCTGTCGCTTCTTGGGCTCGGGTTTAACCAAGTGTGTCCAGCGGACACGGGCTGCAGCCTGCCCCACCTCTTCCGGTGCGATGTTCAGGTCAGCCGCGGAGAGCACAGGAATGGGAGTACGTGACGCCTTGCGAATGCGAATGAAGGTCGGGTAACGGGGCTCGTTGATCTCCTTGACGACGGATATCACCACCGGCAAGGGGGCTGTCACTGTCTCCCGTCCTTCGTCCAGCAACCGCTCAACGGTAATGCGCCCGTCACTCACGTCCACCACCCGAGCCACCTGGGTCAGCAAAGGAATACCCAACTTGCAGGCAATGCCATGTGCTACTGCGGCCGCGTTGCCGTCCACAGACATCTTACCGGTGACAATAATGTCCGCGCCTCCATCCTTTTCGATCCCGCGAGCCAGGATCAGCGCGGTGCTCCAGTAATCACTGTCGGCAAAAGAAGGGTCCCACAGGCGGACTGCTCGGTCACACCCCATGGCCAGCGCGGAACGCAACGCCTGGTCCACCGATTCCGGCCCCATACTGAGGGCTACCGTCTCTCCCCCAAACCGTTCCTTCAGGCGAATCCCCTCCTCAACTGCGTACTCATCCCAGGGGTTTAGGACCAGCGTTGCTCCTTCGTTGCCGGCCAGGGCTTGTTCCGGGGTAATTTTGGGCAACTCCGTCGTGTCCGGTGTCTGTTTCAAACACACCACGTATTTCAAGGCTCACCTCCTCCATAACCCCCAGGGGGAAATGCAGCGTGGAAGGCCGGAGCGGCTCACACACCGCTGTCGGCTTTCCATGCCGTTCTTGCATTATGCGCTCCCGCGCGTTCGCCCCCTGTTCAGGGGGTGTTGTTGCTCTCTCTTACGCCTCGCGCGCCCACTCTTCCGGGTCATATGGGGGCAACTCACACCGCAACGGCTTGTCCTGCCGGTACCCCAAGGCATATTGCGCTTGCAGGAGGGTGTGGATTTGTGAGGTGCCCTCGTAGATCACCGCGCCTTTGGCATTACGGAGGTAGCGCTCCACGTTGTACTCATTAACGTACCCGTACGCGCCGTGAATCTGGATCGCGTCATTGGCCGAGGCCAGAGCGGCCTCTGTCGCATACCACTTGGCCAGGGAGGTCTCCCGAGTGTTGCGCATCCCCTGGTTCTTCATCCAGCCGACCCGGTACGTGAGCAAGGTGGCAATCTCCAGGCGTTGTTGCATGTGAGCGATCATCTGTTGCACCAGTTGAAATTCGGCGATGGGCCGACCAAAAGCCACCCGTTGCTTGGCATAGGTGATGCTTTCCTCCAGACAGGCCCGGATAACACCGCAGGCCCCCGCCGCCACGGTGTATCGACCGTTGTCCAGCGCACTCATGGCAATTTTAAAGCCTTCACCTTCTTCACCTAGCCGGTGCTCCAACGGTACCGGTGTGTCCTCCAGCACAATCCAGCCCGTGTTGGAGGCCCGAGCGCCCATTTTGCCATGTATCGTGCCCGTCTTTACCCCCGGCATGCCTCGTTCCACAATGAACGCGGTAATACCCCGGTGACCCGCGTTGGGATCGGTTTTCGCAAAGATCAGAAAGTGATCGGCGACATCGGCCAGGGTAATCCACATCTTCTCCCCGTTGAGAATGTAGACATCTCCCTGACGAACGGCCCGTGTGCGCATGGCAGCCACATCAGAACCGGCGTTGGGCTCGGTGAGCGCGAAGGCGGCTATCTTCTCCCCGCGAGCTTGAGGCACCAACCAACGCCGTTTCTGCTCCTCAGTACCCCACTGAAAAATGGCCAAACTGTTAAGGGCCACGTGAACGGAGATCGTCTCCCGAAACGCGGTATCTCCCCACTCCAGCATTTCGGAGACGATGCCCAGGGAGATGTAATCCATGCCCGCGCCCCCGTACCGCACCGGCAGACATACGCCCAAAAAACCCATCTCCCCCATTCGGCCCAGCAGGTCACGGTCGAACCGTTCCTCCGCGTCCAGGGAGCGAATACGGGGACGGATCTCTCGCTCCGCGAACTCGCGGACGGTCTGGCGCAACATCTCGTGCTCTTCGGTAAACCAGAAGTGCATAAATGTTCCCTCCTTTGTGCCCGCGCGGCCATTGGCTTCCTTGCCCAGGGCACCGAATCTCGTGCGGTGAACGGGCACGGTCTCTCTATTTCCGTGTTACCCCGTCGGTGTTACCCCGCACCCTCACAATGAGGCCAATCTGTGACGATTATAACGATTGCACGGCCAAATGCGAATTAAGACATTTAGTGTGGCAATCCCGGAACGGTTCTCTACCCGACACGGTCATCCATCCTTGGACTCGGGGGCGTATAATGGGGTGATACGGCCATCCCACCGGTGGAGGGACATAATGGAAACGCGTATGGCCACCCTGTTGCGGTGGATAACACGCCTGAGCCTGGGCGCAGGGATAGTTCTCATTCTGGCGGCGGCGCTTTACGTCGGCTGGCAAACGTGGACGGCCTATCAAGTAAAGGCAGACGTCCTCGCCCGGCTGAACCAGGCCCGTCAAGAGGCTCAGGTGGATTCAACAGTGGCTGAAACTCCCTCCCGGGATGTGCGCCGTAAAGAGGTGCGAGTAGGTTCAGAGGGGATCGATGTCCTCTCCCGCGATGGGCGCTTCAGAAGAGCACCCCGCGTGGCGCCGGAACTTTCAATGGCTCACGAAGTGTTAGAGGTCCTTGCCCGCACGCCCGCGGACATCCCAAACCGCGATACCCCTCCCACGCGCGAGCAGCCTGCCCTTGCCTCCTCGACCCCCCAGG
>WFWT01000103.1 GCA_015490995.1 Anaerolineae bacterium
CCCCCAGAACAGGACGCCACCGATCAACGCCACCCACCCTCCGGATGCCGCGGCCGCCACCTCCACCCATTGGCGAAGACGTTCTCCCCACAGCGCCGGCGCGCTCCAGCCCACACCACCGTAGTGCACCACGGCGAGGGTCAAGGTGGTCGGTCCCGCGCGCAACTGCTCCCACCTCCACCATTCCCCCAGGGGATATGCTACCCCCAGCACCCACGCCAACCACCATAGACCGCGGGCGAGACCGCGAGCCCAGCCAGAATACCAGATCAGGGGCGCCCACAGAAGGGCAAAGGGCTTGGTGACCACCCCGGCCCCAAAGGCCAATCCACTTACCACCGCCCAGAGGAGAGGGTGGGGCCGGCCTCGCGTCGCGGCCCAGGCGGAAAGCAACGTCCACCCCATCATCACCGTGTCTGTGTACGCGGTAGGAGCCATAAGCACGGCAAGCGGCATTGCCGCGTACAACAGCGCGGCTCGCCAGGCCACCTGAACACCGAACAGCGCCCGTGCCCACCCGTACATCAGGGGCACCGAAAGGGTCGCCGCCCATAGGTTGGGCAACCGAGCTGCGGCTTCGGAAGGGGTAAATACCTGGAACAACCGCGCCACTATATAAGGAAACAAAGGGGGCTTATCCACCGCAGCCTGTTCCAGCATCACATCAATGCCTGAGTACACCAGCCAGGCCCAGTACGCGTACAGGGCTTCATCCTCACGGAATCGATACCGGGTCCACAACGCCCACCGCCATGCGGTGGCCAGCAGAAGCACCACCAAGAGCCCCACCCATGTCCACAACCCCCATCTGTCCTCACCCTGTGCCCGGACGCGCTCGGCATCCCCTTCGGTTGTCACTGCTCGACCCTCATGTTATAATTTTGTGCCCATCCGTCCCCCAGGGGGCAAACATCCACGATGGCGCCTGGCAGGCGTGTTGCACTAACCCCAACAAACGGAGGAGAGACCGTGTCACCTGTGCCGGTAGGTCAGCCTGTGCCACCCTCTGAGGAACCCCCTTCTGCCGAGGGTCCACTGGGATTGACGTTTGCGGATGGGTTCCAGTTTGGTTGTGGGTTCATGCTGGCCGTTGTGCTCAGCATGCTTATCTTGTTCCTGGTGCTGGTGGCCTTGGCACTGCTCCTTTCGGTTATCGGCCTCTCGCTGTGAACGGTTCCGGTGAGGGCCATCCGCGCGAGGCACAGGCATACACGCCGGGTTCAAACAGGACATCTTCTACGCAAAGCAAAAGCCTGTGGGTGCCTTGACAGCCTCCCCACAGGCTTCTGTTCGTCCTGACAGTCACGTCGGTGGCCTGTTATTCACGGGCCTTTTTACCCATACTCACCTCGTAAGCCAGGATAATGGCCTCAGCGACTTCCTTCATAGGCCGACGGTTATCCATGCTCATCTTCTGAATGCGGCGGTACGCCTCTGCCTCAGAAAGGCCGTGACGGTCCATCAAAATGCCCTTGGCTCGCTCGACCAACTTGCGCGTTTCAAGGGCCTCTTTCAAGTCCTTGGCTTCCTTTTCCAAGCGCAGCCACTCCTGGAAGTTGGCCATGGCCACCTCAATGGCAGGGGGCAAGTCCGCCTCTCGAAACGGCTTGACCAGATAGCCCATGACCCCGGCTTCCTTGGCCCGCTGGATCAGGTCCTTATCGCTGTAAGCGCTCAACAGCAGCACAGGAGCCACCCGCTCTTCCATTAAGATGCGCGCTGCCTCAATGCCGTCGAAATCGTCGTTTTCAAAGCGAATGTCCATTATTACCACATCGGGCCGGATCTCACGGGCCATGTTCACTGCAGTCCGCGCGTCAGGGGCCTCACCCACCACGAGGTATCCCAAGTTGGTCAACATCTCCCGCAGGTCCATCCGAATCAGAGACTCGTCGTCCGCGATGAGGACCCGCACGCGTCCAGGTTGGGCCGTTGGGTGTTCCTTCTCGCGTGTCGCCGGTCGAGCCATCGGTTGCCTCCTACCCTTCGCTCCCTAAGATGCGCTTTACCGCCCTTCACTCCTCCCTACATCCCTCCAAGGGAAGGGCCGTTCCCTACCATAAGCGTCACTTAACGTGATTGGCCGATCGCTTGTGGAAGGTTACCTCGGCCACCACGCCCCGCTCATCGCTGTAAAGGGCAAATGTGCCATCTAATTCATTTTGCACCAGAGTGCGCACGATCGCCAACCCCAGCCCCTGGTCTCTATCGAGGTCGAAGTCGGCGGGCAATTGATCATCAGGGTTGATCACCTGTAAGCGCACCAGGGGTCCCATGTCCAGGATGCGAATGACAATGTTTCCCTCCTGCCCCTTCACTCCATGCTCCACGGCGTTGAGCACCAACTCGTTCACCACCAGGGCCATGGCCGTCGCCTGTTGTCCCACCAGCCGAACGTTTGGCCCTTCCAGGCGGCATTCCACCCGTACGTTCGGTGGCAGAACGGCGTCGGACAGGTGGCGCCATACTTGGTGGCAGAGATCTCGCATTCCTACCAGGGATTGACCTTCCTGATACTGGAGGAACTCGTGGATATCGGCCACGGCCCGCACTCGAGTGGCTGCCATCAGGAGGTGGCGCTGTGCTTCCTCACTGTGCACCCGCCGCGCCTGCATGCGCAACAAGGACGCGATTGTTTGCAGGTTGTTCTTCACCCGGTGGTGCACCTCACGTAGAAGCATGGACTTGGTGCGCAACTCCTGTTCACTTTGGCGTTCGGCGGTCACGTCTCGTACGATGAGCAGCGCGCCCTGCCACACGTGACCATAAGAGGGCCAAATCCAGCCATCCCGCAGCCATAACCAGAACCGCTCTCTCAGAGGTACGTGAGCGTGAATGGGGATCACGGACTTAAGGAGGTATCGGCCACGCTCCTCTACTTCGGTCTCCAGGGGTGCCCGCACAGTAAAGGCCTGAATGACCAACCGATTATCATCGTTCTCCAGCTCCCGTAAGTGCTTTCCGACCAGGTCGCCCAGGTAGCCCAGACGTCGGTAAATCCCTTGCCCGCGACCGCTCACGTACCGAATATACCGCCGGCTGTCGACCAGGATCAGGCCATCCACTTCACCGAAGGGATGAATGTGGCCAACGTTGGCCAGCTCCCCCCGCATCAACATGTCCAGCAACCAACGCAGAGCGTGTCGGAAAACGCGAGCACGTAGGCGCAGACGGTGATATTCCATCATGTTGGTCTCGATAACTAGCACCGCGGGGGATGATGCCAGGGGGCCGTAAGCCAGGCGGTACGCACGCACCATCAACGGCGCACCGTCGGCTACCACCACACGTTGTCCACGGGCAAAACGCCGCCGGTGCAGAACCGCCTGCACCTCCGGCACTTCCTGGAGGGAAAGACGTCGCCCTGTCTGGGAGGTTGTGTACAAGGAAGCCATGCTGTGGGGCCGGGCGTGCGCGTACACCACCACTCGGTCGTTTCCCTCAGGGACATAGATAAACATGTCTGACCGATGCAGGTCCGCCACCAGGGAAAGACCGCCACACACCCGCTCCAAATGAGCTCGCGCTTCCTCTGTCAACGAGACCGCGGCCAAGTGCTGCGCCGCTTCCTCCCGGGCAATGCCTACGTCCTGTAGCACGTTCCTACCCTTTGTTACCTTCAATTTGCCGGGGAGCGCGGAGGGCAGGAGCGTACGCGCCATGAGACCGCCGCCCCACGTGTGGGTTACTGTACCTTGTTTCTTCCCCATCTTAGGAAAAATCCGGGTTTCGTCAAGCGCCATCCCTCCGTACGTCCATTCCCCTTAACCGAAAGGGGCAACCAAGCCCTCCCCACATGCCCGGACGATCACGGTGGTTCGCCGTTATATCGGCAGTCATATAGAAAAACGGCCGGCAATACCTGCCGGCCGTTTTCACTGGTCGGGGCGCGCGGATTTGAACCGCGGACCACTTGAACCCCATTCAAGTGCGCTACCGGGCTGCGCCACGCCCCGTTGCCTTGTTTCAGCGCTTATTATAAACGTTCCCGGCCAAAAGGCAAATTTGCCTCCCCGCTGAGGACAGCCCATACTCCCCACCAGGTCGTTTATCCAGCCGGAGGTGGTACAACAGGCCATGAACATCGATCGGATACCGTGGTCGGTGCCGTTGGGTGTTGTCCTGATAACGATGGTTGTTCTGCTGGCGATGTCTCCCGTGCGGGGCCGACCGATGTCGGCGCCCGGCGCTACGTCCACACCACGCGCTCAAATGACGATCGCACAACCGACGGCCACGGCAACGTTCACGCCCACCGCCACCCCGACCTTATCGCCCACTCCTTCGGCCACACCCACACCCACACTACCCCCTAC
>WFWT01000104.1 GCA_015490995.1 Anaerolineae bacterium
GGATGAACGCGTTTGCAAGCGTTGCATAATCCGTTCCCGTGCGTTCATGGGCCTTCTCCGCGGTGGCGCTCTTTTGCACCGGAGGAAATGTTCTCTCGGTTTAGCCATCGTGCCCATCGCCCCCAAAGGGCACGTCGGGCGACATGGGCTCGGGCCCGCGCGATCAGCAAGGGAAGGGGGACGCCCACCGGACACACATCTGCGCAGGCGCCGCACAACGTGCTGGCCCAGGCCAGGTTTCGGTGCGTGTGTGGGGAGCGGAGCGGTCCCCAGGCGGCGGCTACCGGCCCTGCGTACGGTAGGCCGTACACGTGGTTGCCGATCTCCTGCACCACGGGACATACAGTCGCACATGCGCCGCAGTGGACACAGCGCAGTACATCCCTCCATTCGCCGGCCAGTATTTCCGTCCGGCCGTTGTCAACCACAATGAAACGCCATTGTGAGGTGGCGTGAGGGTGGAGGTACAGTATTTGGGGGATATCCGGTTCCCCGAGGGCTGCTCGGGCCCAGATCTGCGCCAAGAGCAGGACATCGTCCACCGTGGGCACAATTTGTTCCAGGCCCAACAACACAATGACCTGGGTGGCCGCTTGAAGGGCCGTGGCTATATTCCCTTCCCAGTCAAACAGGAAGGGGGTGCCTGTCTCCGCGACAATGCCGTGCGCGCTGACCAGGAGAACCCCTGGTTGGGAGAGGGCGGCGCGTAGGTGGGCATGAATGGCTTGAACACATCCTTCCTTGGTCATGGGGATTTGATGTCCGGTGTACAGGCGCCACAGTTCGGCTACGTCTCGTTCGCCCAAGTGGGCCAGTGGAACCACGGGGTGTGCGGGCCGCTCCCCCACCAGATAAGTGACGTATCCTCCCGCGTCCGCTACCAAGAGGGTGAGCTCTTCCGCGGCCAGTGCGCTCAGGAGGCCTACTTCTTCCGCGATAACCCCGCGGATTACTGCCACGTTGGCCCCCTTTGGCAAAGCATCCTGTACTTGGGTGACAGCCTGGATTGCGGTTTCGGCCCAGACGACTTCCACGCCAAGGGCTGTGGCCTGAACTTCGGCCAATGTCCACAACTCGCCCAGGTGGGCAAGGACGTGCTGGCGCATGGCGGTGGCCTGAGCCCGTAAGGTGGCGGTCTCTTCTTCCTGCCAGCGCGCCCGTTGATGCTCGGCCAGGCGGTGTAGCCGTTCGTACAGGTGTTGTCGGGTCGTGGCGTCCTCTACGGCGAGACGAACTGCTTCCCGAAAGGGAGGGACTTGCGGTTCCATCACGATACGCTCTTGGGCACCGAACGTTTTGTGCGGCGGCGGGAGGCAGGTTTCCGCACGGTGACGGCGGCTTCTCCCGGCTGGACGGTGGTCTTGGTCACCGCGGGGGACTTCTCCTCCTTGGCTTTGGTCTGACGGGCGGTGGTGTCGGTCGACCGGCGTTGCGGTTTGCTCCCTTGGGCCTTTGTGGTGTTCCGGGAGGAACGTTTTGTGCGTCGGGTGGTCTGGGAGGAACCTGTTCGGCTGCGTTGACGCTTTGTGGTTGTGGCTGTCGAGGACGTGTCGGTAACGGCTGGCGTCGAAGCCTTTTTCCCCCCTGCCGGAGGCAAGACCACCCAGTGACTGGCCTGGTCTTTGCCCTTGAGGTTCAACACCTGTCGGGGCGTTGTGCCCCGACGGCCCTGGGGCAGTTCGGTCGGTCGCAAATAGTGAACCTGTCCCTTAGCCGTGACCGCGAAGAGCTCTTCCTCCCCTGTGATCACGGCTACATCGGCCACGTCACCGGTGGTGCGTCCCAAGCGAACCAGGATCACGCCGTTGCCGTAGCGCTTCTGGAGAGGGAACTGTTCGGTGGGAATGACTTTGGCATATCCCGCGGTGGTGAGCACGGCCACCATGGTCTGACCGTGCAGGTGCGCGGCTTGTATGACTTCATCCTCTGCGCCTAGCTTGATGCCTAGCACGCCGGCTGCACTCAATCCCATCACCCGGACTTCATCCTCGGGGAAACGAATGCTCTGTCCTAGCCGAGTGACGAGGAGGATGTCCCCGGGGGTCGTGGTGTAGAGGGCGCTTACCACCCGATCGTCGGTTTCCACACCAATACAGGGCGTTGGTTTGTGGGCTGCCTTGGCGATCTCTTCCCAGGCCACCCGCTTAATGCGGCCGTGGGCAGTGGTTAGGATTAACACGCCCTCTGTAGCGTCCCGAGGCACGATGAGCAGGGCCACAGGGAGGCCGGGCATGGCGAGGAGGGAAGAGAGGGCAATGGGTTCCTGGGGTATCTGGTGTGCTAACACACGGCCTATCCACCCCTCGGAGGTCACCACGTACACCACATCTTTGAGAGTGCCGGTAGTGGCCACTCGCGGGGCTTCCTCCTTGCGCCCCGGCGCGGTGCCTCGGCGACGTCCCTCCAGAGGTAGGGCCACGAGCTCGTTGTTCGCGGTGATGCTAATGATAACGGGCACCGCCGGTGCGTAATCCTGCGCGGTGAGGGCCCCATGGGGGCCTTCCACAATGTACGTGCGTCGTGCGTCCCCAAAGCGGGCTTTGAGGTCCAGAAGTTCCTCACGGATGACACCCAGGATCTTCTCCGGGTGCGCCAACAAGTCTTCAAGGTAGGCAATGTGGGCCCGAACCTCTTTATATTCTTCGGTCAAGGCCTTGCGTTCCAGGGCGGCCAGTCGCTTCAAGGGCATGTCAAGGATGGCCTGAGCCTGAATTTCAGTGACCTTCAACCGTTTCATCAGGTTGGCGCGGGCGGTGTCTACCGTGCGGGAACGGCGGATTATGTGGATAACCGTGTCCAGATCGTCCAAGGCTTTCAGCAAGCCTTCCAGGATGTGCGCCCGGTGACGGGCTTTGGTCAACCGGAATTCGCTTCGGCGACGAATGACCTCTTGTCGGTGTTCCAGGAAGAGGATGAGCAGTCGTTTGAGGGGCAGCAAGCGCGGTTCTCCATCCACGAGAGCCAGCATCTGTGCGCCAAAGGTGACTTGCATGGGGGTGAGTTGGTACAACCGTTTTAACACTTCCTGGGGGTCGGCCCCGCGCTGGAGCTCGATGACCAAGCGCATGCCCGTGCGGTCGGACTCATCGCGCACGTCGCTGACACCTTCCACCCGACCATCCCGTACCAGGTCAGCGATTCGTTCGATAATGCGGGCCTTGCTGGTTTGATAAGGTACTTCCGTTACCACCAGGCGTTGGCGTCCCCGGCCCATCTCTTCCACGTGTACGCGGGCCTGGACGACAAATCGACCTTTGCCTGTGGCATAAAGTCGGGCGATGCGATCTACCAGTTCGCCTCGTTCCTCCTCGTAGCGATACACCACTCCACCGGTGGGGAAATCGGGGCCGGGGATGAATTGCATGAGGTCTGCCACGGTGATCTCATCCCGTTGTGTCCAGTGGTCGATGAGGAAGACCAGCGCGTCCACCACTTCGTTGAGGTTATGGGGGGGAATGTTGGTGGACATACCCACCGCGATGCCGGATGCGCCGTTCACGATAAGGTTCGGGAAGGCACCCGGCAACACTGCCGGTTCCTGCAGAGTACCGTCGAAGTTAGGGATGAAGTCCACCGTGTCTTCTGCGATGTCCCGCAACATCTCCACCGCGATGGGGGAGAGGCGGGCTTCCGTGTACCGCATGGCCGCCGGACTATCGCCGTCCACCGACCCGAAGTTTCCTTGGCCGTCTACCAGCGGGTAGCGGAGGGAAAAATTCTGAGCCATGCGGACCATGGCATCGTACACCGCGGCATCGCCGTGGGGGTGGTATTTCCCCAGGACTTCACCGACGATGCGAGCACTTTTCTTGTAAGGGCGGCCGGGCAGGAGGCCCATGTCGTACATCGCATAGAGGATGCGTCGGTGCACCGGTTTAAGGCCGTCCCGCACGTCCGGAAGCGCCCGGGCGACAATAACGCTCATCGCGTAAGTGAGGTAGGCTTCCTGCATTTCCTGCTCAATGGATACCTCACGTACCAGACCTATGTCCATAGGACACCTCGCTCCTTCCCTACGCCCCACGCTGTGGAAGCGCGACGTGGTGTGTTCGTTGTTCCCGTGCCCGCCGTGCGTGTGGAAACGCGAAAACTCCCCCAAAAGTCCTATTGTATCTGTCCCTATTTCCCGTTACGATAAGAGTGGTTCTCTGGTACAACCCGGCACCGTCGCCTCCGTCGATGCCCACTGTGAACCCCAGGCGCCGACCGGTGTTGCGCCCGCTATTCGATAGCGCTAGGTCTGTCAACAGGTGATCCCTATGTCCAAACGCACTGTTCGATCGTTTGAAACAGGTGTCCCCGACGGGAAGGATGTCCCGCCGCTGGGATCGGAGGCGTCTTCGGCATCGATACTGCTGGCGTGGCGCCCACCAGGCACGGCAGCCGACATTGTTCACCTGGTGCGTCAGATCCTGGAACACCTGGCTCAACACTTGCGCCTCCCAGGAGTGTTGTTGTACCTCCCCACAGAGGGGGCCATCCCTTCTTGGTACGCGTTGGGTCTGTTCGCGCATTGCGGTGTGCCCGACACAGTACGACGTATTGCAGAACAGGATCTCCCGGCTACTTCCGGCTTCTGGCAAAGTCCTCTGGACGCAACCACGGCTGCCTTTTTCCGTCATCAGGCTACCGACCTGCTGGTTGTGCCGGTGGTCTCCCGGCAGGAGCGGCGAGGGACCCTTGTGGTCCTCCTGGGCTCTGATGTGACGGATACCCGCCTCTTGGGCGAGACCTTGTCTCTGTACGGCCACATTTTAGCACATGTGTTCACACAGGCGCAATTGACCATTGACCTGCACACCTTGTTGGAAGCCACCCGCCACCTGGTTGAAAGCGATGATCTCAATGTAGTTCTGGAACGTTTGCTGCACTACGCGGTGTACATTACCTACACCGAAGCGGCGTCCATCTTACTCCACGACGTCCGTGCGGGCAAGCTGACCTTTGCCGCCGCCATTGGGCCTAACGCCGACCCGTTGCAACGCATTCGGGTGCCCTTGAACAGCCTGGCCGGTAAGGCACTTCGCACCCATGAGCCCATTATTATTCAGAACGTGGCAGAGACACCTGACCACTGGAACCAAGCGGACGCAGCTACCGGCTTTCACACCCGATCCTTAGTAGCCATGCCCATCTTTGCCCGCGGACGTCCCATTGGTGTGATTGAGGTGTTGAACAAACGCCGGGGGCACTTCACGGCCTACGATGTTCAGATGTTGCAAGCCCTCGCGTACTATGCCGGTGCGGTGATTTACCAGGCCCAGCTTATGCGGGAGCGCGAGCAGGCCCTGCGAGAATTGCAGGTCCTCGACGAGCGCAAGACCCAGTTCATCCACCTGGTCTCCCACGAGTTGCGCACGCCCCTTACCATTATTCGGGGGTACACCGAGATGCTGCAAGAGGAGATTCGCCGGTTGGAGAAGGCGCGTGACGACCCCCCCGTCTGGGAGACCCTCCACATGCTCACCCACGAGATCATGGAAGGGGTACGCCGTTTGAGTGTGGTGGTAGAAGAGATCACTCAGGCCACGCTCACGTCTAAAGTGTTGGATCCGTCCGAGATGCAGGATGTGGACTTGCGAGAGCTCCTGCAACGGGTTATGGACGAGGTGAATCATTTAAGCCGCACCAAAGGGCTGCGCATGGTGTTGGATGTCCCCTCCCAACCGGTGATCGTGCGCGGGCAGCCCGACCTGTTGTACGAGGCCGTGGTTCAGGTCGTGGGTAACGCGGTGAAGTTTACTCCAGAAGCGGGCCGGGTTATCGTAGCTCTGTGGGACGACGACACACACGCGATGATTCGGGTGAGCGATACCGGACCCGGCATTCCCCCGGAGGAGCTGGAACGGATCTTTCAGCCGTTTTATCAGGTGGAACACCCGCTCACTCGCCAGCATCCGGGGTTGGGATTGGGCCTGACCATTACCAAACAAGCGATGGAACGTCACGGTGGGGATATTTGGGTAGAATCCACTCCTGGGGCAGGCAGTGTCTTCACCCTGGTGGTGCCTAAATCTTAGGCACGTCCCTACAAGGGTGCAGGAGATCAGCCTCCGTCCGGTAGGGCGCGGGCCAGGGTGTATCCCCAAACGGACCGTGCGCCCGCCTCTTTAAGGGCGGCCGCACACGCCTCCAGAGTACTGCCGCTGGTCATGACGTCGTCCACCAACAGGATACGTCGGTCACGCACGTACGAAGGATCGGGACAACAAAACGCACCGGCTACGTTGGTCTGACGTTCCGAGAAGGGAAGGGTTATCTGAGGGGCTGTGGGGCGAATGCGCACCAGCGCCTCGGTGGCCAGGGGGGCCTGCAGCACCTCGGCTACGGGCTGGGCAAGTAATGTAGCCTGGTTGTACCCCCGGCGTTGGTGGCGTTCGGCGTGTAGCGGCACGGGCACGATCAGGTCCACCGTCAATGCCTGCGGGCGGAGTCGAGCAGCCATGTAAGCACCCAGCACAGGCCCCAGCGCACGCGCTCCCCGGTATTTCAGGGCATATATAGCCTCCCGCAGAGGGGGCTGAAAGCGCGCGGCCGAACGAACACGGTCCAAGGCGCGGAGAATGCCCCGCCGGCAAGTTTGACACGGTGCGACTTTCGGTAAGGGATGGCCACACCGTGGGCAAACAGGAGGACGGATGGGCGGAAAGGCGCGCATGCATGATGTGCACAGCACTGCACCTACCCGCCGACACGCGACACACCGGGGCGGGTACAGTAACGACAGCACACGCTGCCAATAGATGCGTAAAAACGGCAGACCTCGCCTCGGGCTCCACGAAGGTACCGTCAAGCCCATAGACGGGTATCAGGTCCACATGGGCTTCAAGGGGAAGGCGGGAACCACGTTTGAAGCGCATCCCGGACAAACACGCGGATCTGATCGCCGATGATCAACATCAGGGCGACCACGATCACCGCGATCAGGATGAACATGACCGCGTATTCCAGGAAAGATTGCCCGATATCCTGACGCTGGTCGTGCATCATGGTCCTGTCCCTCTCCGGCCTGTCTGTACCATGCCGGTGTGCCTGTTGTTCCCGATGTCCTGGTTCATGTGGCAGGATAACGCCCGGGAAGACGTCGATGCGATTGGGTATTTACATTGTAACGTAAAGCATGGCCTTCCTGCCACAACGACGTGCTGTGGCGTGGATGCCCGGGATATGTGTGTTTCTCCTTGTGTCAGGAGGCCCTCTACCGTTGAATCATGGGCAGCCAGGCGCGGCGTTGGCGTGGGATAGGGGTAGGTGTTGGGGTAGGGGTCGGTGTGCTTATGGGTTCGGCACCAAAGGCAAGATAGGCCCTTTGGCCGGCATTGAGGAACAATCCGACAGTTGGTGGTTGAGGGAAAGTGATCTTATACCCGTTGGGTGCCTGGGCACCTACGATGTAAAACGCGGGGGCAAGGTCCGTAAATTGGAAAGAGCCGTCGTTGGGCGTGGTGGCCTCGGCCACGAGGGAGCCCCCGGAGTAGACTCGAACCACCGTGCCCGCCAGGCCCGATTCTCCGGGATCGTGCGCGCCGTTGCCATTAGTATCCACAAACACAATGCCTTCGATGACCCCTGTCGCAGGGGTGGGTGTTGGGG
>WFWT01000105.1 GCA_015490995.1 Anaerolineae bacterium
GCCGGTGGTTCCGGGGAAGGCGTAGGGGTAGGGGCCGGCTCAGCACCCACTTCCTGGGCTCGGGCTACGGCAGCGGCAATATCACCCCGGCCTGCTCCCTGAAGGTTCACGTCCACCTCTAAGTCAACGGCCGTCTCCTGAAGCACCTGTTTGATCTGATCCGGTGAAAGGTGGGGGACAGCCTCCAAAATCAACGCCACCGCGCCGCTGCAATGAGGGGTGGCCATACTGGTCCCCGTGGCCGAAGTGTAGTGATCGTCCAAAGGCGTCCCCATACGGGTACCCGCTGCCCGCGCGGCCACAATGCCCTCCCCGGGGAAACATATATCGGGCTTGGGGCGGCCATCACGGGTTGGTCCCCGGCTGCTAAACAACGTCACTTGGTCATTGTCCGTAGTTGCGCCCACGGTAATCACTTTGCGAGCACAACCGGGCGTTCCCACCGTGCCCGGCCCCGGACCGGCATTTCCGGCTGCCACGCACACAACCACTCCCTGGTCCACCAACGCATCACAGGCTACGCTGAGGGCATCCGTGCCATCACATGGAATATCCGCGCCTAAGCTGATATTGACCACGTGCACATTCTGTTCCGCAGCCCAGTCCAGTCCTGCGATGACCCGACTCATCATGCCCTGGCCCCGATCATCCAACACCTTGGCAACGTAGAGCATGGCCTCCGGCGCGACCCCACGATACCGACCACCGGAGGCGGCACCGGATCCGGCAATGATAGAAGCCACGTGCGTCCCATGACCGTGGCCATCGCTGGCCTGCCCCTTACCGGTAAAATCCACGCTGGCTGCTATCCGCCCCTCTAGGTCGGGATGTTGAAAGTCGACCCCCGTATCGATAACGGCCACCCGCACCCCCTTGCCGGTCCAACCCTCAGCCCATACCTGAGGCACGCCGATTTTGGGCACCGAAACGTCCAGAAAGATGCGGACCGGCAGATCTTCCCACATATATTGCACAAAAGGCTCCTCCGCGAGGGCCCGAATTTCCTCGGGAGTCAAGTCCGCGGCCAGAAAGGGCAGGGTCATACCCCGCACATGCGCCTGAAGGCGCTCGGCCATCGCGTGCCACCCGGCCATGCTGGGATCGTATCGCACAATCACCGGCACCCGTTGACCGGCACGGGCCGTTTGCAACCGCGCCTGTAACGTAGGATGAAGCCGCTCTGCAAGACTCATGAGCCGTTCTCCGCGGTCATGGTATGTACGGGATGATCCGGTTCGATGGAGACCACCCAGGATTCATTGGCCAGAGCGACCAGCGCTTCTGCAGGGCCGTGCACTGCCAGGCCACGCACCAGCCGCAACACCCGCCGCACTTCTAAGCCATGCTGTTCCACTGCGGGACGTCGGACAAGGGGGTCATCCACTCGCACAATGGCGTCCACGGGGGTACGGCCCAAAGCCCGCAGTGTGTCCAGCCAGTCAGTCGCAGGAGAGGATGACGATGTCATCACATTCCCCCTTCCGCGTTTCCGGTAGGAGAGGCGGCAACGGCTCTCCGCACGTACGCTTTAGCCCGCCGCCGAAACTTGTCCCGAGGCAACAACACCCGCCGCCCACACCCCAGACACCGAAGCCCCACATCGGCCCCCACACGCGTGATCTCCCAATCCGTACTGCCACACGGGTGGGGCTTGCGCAACCGAACCACATCCCCCACTTGCAAGTCCAACCACAACCCGACCAAGGTCGTCCCCTCCCTACCCGCAGGCAATACATGCCACGGGGTCGGCCTTCAGTATATCGCCAAATCCTGGCCTACGGCAAACGGGCGTCCTGTCCGTTTGGTATTTTGCTCAAAATGATGCTAAAATTTGGCGATTCCGTGTCGCCTCAGCGGCAAGGGGGTATACCACCAGACGAGGCCATTGCACGGAACCGACACATCATTACAATGTGCACGAACGTGGGAGGGTGAATGCGCCGCGAACAGTGGCTGCTGATCACTGGGGATGTGGTGCTGCTCTTGATCCTGGCCGTAATCGGCTTTTTAAGCCACGGTCGGTCCCCATTGACACCCCGCCTGTTCACAACCTTTGGCGCCTTTCTCCTGGCATGGTTGTGGGTTGCCGTGCCCCTGGGGCTGTTCCATGTATCCCCATCGGGCGATCCTGTTCGCTTGGCAGGCCGCGTTGTATGGGCATGGAGCCTCGCTGCCCCGCTCGGCGCCCTCATTCGTGCCTGGTGGCTGGGACGCACGGCCCCGTTCGCCTTTGTGCTGGTCACCTTTGGCCTGTATGCCCTGTCCTTTGCTCTCTGGCGCACACTTATCAACCACCGTATACGTCGGAGCACCCAATGGCATCCTGCCCCACGGTAAACTGAACATTCGGCGAACACGTAGATTATTATGCGAAGTCCCTCAAAACACAGTGTGAGGAGGGTAGACAAGGTTTATCAATGAGCGAGCGGATACTCACCGTTATCGGTGCGGGGTTGGCCGGCTCAGAGGCCGCATGGCAGGCGGCCAATCGGGGTGTGCGTGTCGTGCTGTATGAAATGCGCCCCCACCGCATGACACCGGCCCACCGCACGGATAAATTTGCAGAGTTGGTGTGCTCTAACAGCCTGGGAGCCAAGGAGATCGACCGTGCCCTGGGGCTCTTGAAGGCCGAGATGCGCCGTTTGAACTCCCTCATCGTCCAGGCGGCGGAAGCCAACGCGCTTCCTGCCGGCCGAGCCCTGGCCGTCGACCGGGAAGGCTTCGCGGCGATGGTAACGGATGCCCTTTTGCACCACCCGAACATTGAAGTACGCCGGGAAGAGGTCACCACCATTCCAGATGGTCCCACCATCATCGCAACGGGACCGCTGACGTCGGACGCGTTGGCTGCCCGCATTCAGGAGCTGACCGGGGAAAAGTATTTGTACTTTTACGACGCGCTGGCGCCTATCGTAAAGGCAGACACCATCAACATGGATATCTGTTTCCGGGCGAACCGCTACGGCGCGGGAGAGCAGGAGGAAGGGGACTACATCAACTGTCCCTTCACCGAAGAGCAATATTACCGGTTTGTGGAAGCGCTGGTCAACGCCCCTACCATTGAGCTGCGCGACTTTGAAAAGGAGGACGCCCGGTTCTTTGAAGGATGCTTGCCCATTGAAGTAATTGCCCGGCGTGGGCCCGACGCGCTGGCGTTCGGCCCGATGCGACCGGTAGGCATAATCGACCCCCGCACGGGTAAACAACCCTTTGCCGTAGTCCAACTGCGGCAGGACAACGTAGCCGGCACCCTCTACAACCTGGTAGGTTTTCAAACCAACATCAAGTGGAGCGCCCAAAAGGAAATCCTGCGCATGATCCCGGGCCTGGAGAACGCGGAATTTGTCCGCTACGGTCAGATGCACCGGAACACCTTTATTAACTCCCCGGTGCTCCTCAAGCCCACCCTCCAATTCCGCAAACGTCCCGACCTCTTCTTCGCCGGTCAGATCACCGGCACCGAAGGGTACGTGTGCTCGGCGATGGGCGGCTTGGTGGCGGGCATTAACGCGGCGCGACTGCTGCGAGGGGACACGCCACTGGTCTTCCCGCGCACTACCATGATCGGCGCGCTGCTCTACTACATCACTCACGCCGACCCGCGCGACTTTCAACCGATGAAGGCAAATTTCGGGCTGCTGCCGCCCCTGGAACGCCGGGTGCGAGATAAACGTCAACGATATCAGATGTACGCCGAACGCGCCTTGCGGGACCTGGACACCTTCTTGCAGGAGGTGAAGGAGGGCGTCGAGGTTACCGCGATATCCTGAACTCAACCGGAAAGGATGCAGGCCATGTATCCGACAGCCGAAATCTTGTTCCCATTGCACCTTGTGCCTCACCTGCGGGACCTCCGTGGCCCCAAATGGAAGGAACTGGTCACCTACATCTCCACACTGCCTGAGACCCATCCAGATGCCCTGGCCTTTGCCCTGATGATGATCCGCCTGAACGAATGTCTTAAATGTCCTCGCAACAGCTACAAGTACCAGCGCGGCTGCGCGGAATGCTCCATTCAAAACATCATCCACTTTAAGGGGTCTGATGAGGACCTACTCAAGCTATACCGTCGCGCTCAGCGGGACATCGAACGGTACGTCAAGCAGGGGAAACTGCCCGCCCAACGCGTGGTCGCTTGAGGAGGAACGACTCACCCATGTCTCCCACGCGACGAGTGTTGATCATTGGCGCGGGCATTGCGGGGCTGAGCGCGGCATATGACCTGTCCCGAGCAGGGTACAGGGTCACCGTTTGGGAAGGGGCCCCCTTCCTGGGAGGGTTGGCCGCGGGATTTAAAGCCGACCATTGGCATTGGCCCCTGGAAAAATTCTATCACCACCTGTTCCAGTCCGACCACGCAATCATTCAGCTGGCACAGGAAATCGGCATTGGACAGGACGTGTTCTTCCGTCGCCCTATCACCTCGGTGTGGAAGGCCGGCCGGGCCTACCCCTTCGACTCCCCCCTGCGGGTGCTGCTTTTCCCCCACCTCAGTTTGCCTGACAAGGTCCGCATGGGAGTCGTCATCGCTTATCTGCGCTTTAGCCGTAACTGGCAACGCTTCGAACGGGTAACAGCCCACGCCTGGCTTTCCCGCACCATGGGCCAACGCGCGTATGAAACCCTTTGGGAACCCCTCCTGCGGGGGAAATTCGGCGACCACTATCAGGAGGTAAACCTCGCCTGGTTCTGGGCCCGCATTCACAAACGCAGCCCCGCCCTTGGCTACTTCCGGGGTGGGTTTCAGCACTTTGTGGACACCCTGGCTTCTCAGGTACGCAAGTACGGGGGCGTCATCGAAACCCACATGCCGGTGGAACACATCGAGCCCCTCCCTGAAGGTGGCTTTCGCGTCCGAAGCGCGCAAACCACCTGGGAAGGGGACGCGGTCATCAGCACCGTCTCGCCCCAAACGTTTCAGCGCCTGGCCCCCGACCTCCCCGCCACGTACTTGGAACAGGTGCGTAACCTCCGCTCCATGGGTGCGGTGGTTATGACCCTGGCCCTTAAACGGCGTATCACCCCGCGGGATTACTGGATCAATCTCCCAAAACAGGAAGGCTTCCCCTTCCTGGCCTTCGTGGAACACACCAACTACATTGAACCCGAACATTACGGGGGGGATCACATTGTGTACCTGGGCGATTACCTAGACCCCGACCATCCGTACTTCCAAATGAGCGACGAGGAACTGCTGGCCACCTTTCTGCCGGCACTCCCCCGCTTCAACCCCGACTTCCATCCCGACTGGGTTACCGGCTACTGGGTGCACCGGGCAACCTATGCCCAGCCGATAGTGCCCGTAAACTACTCCCGGCACATTCCCGACCTCCGTACTCCCATACGCGGCCTCTACTTCGCCAGCATGTCCCAGGTCTACCCTTGGGACCGAGGCACCAACTACGCCGTGGAGATTGGACGGAAGGTGGCCCGCCTGGTACAATCGGACATACCTGTGCGGTGACTGTGGTAAGGTGTGGGAAGCGAGGAGAGGATGACCGATGAGCGTGCAGAAGGAACACGTTATTGAGGTGTTGCGGACCGTGCAGGACCCTGAGCTGGGTAAAGACCTGGTCTCCCTGGGTATGGTCCGCGAGGTACAGGTTACCGACGGCGTGGTGGATGTGCACATCACCTTGACCACCCCTGCCTGTCCCCTCAAATCTACCATTGAGAACGACGTCCGGGCCGCAGTGATGCGGCTTCCCGGCGTACAGGACGTACGGGTGACCTTCGATGCCAACGTGACCACCGATCCCCGCATTTTCCAGAAACTACAGGTGGATGTCCGCAACATTATCGCCGTGGCCTCCGGCAAGGGGGGCGTGGGCAAGACGACGGTCGCGGTTAACCTGGCCATTGCCCTCGCTCAGGAAGGGGCGCGGGTAGGCATCTTGGACGCGGACGTCTATGGTCCCAACGTGCCCCTGATGTTGGGGCTGGACCAAAAACGCCCCACCGTGAAGGACGGGAAGATTCAGCCCCTGGAAGCGTTCAACATTTATGCCATGTCTATCGGTTTTCTCGTCCCCCCGGACACGGCGCTCCTCTGGCGAGGCCCTATGCTGCATTCGGCCATCCGGCAGCTGTTCACCGACGTGGCCTGGCCCAGCTTGGACTACATCATTGTTGACATGCCACCGGGCACAGGGGACGCACAGCTTTCCTTGGCCCAGCTCACCCCGGTCACCGGTGGCCTGATCGTCACTACACCCCAGGCGGTAGCGCTTATGGACGCCCGTCGCGGGTTGGTGGCGTTCCGTCAGCTACAGGTGCCGGTGCTAGGCATCATCGAGAACATGGCCGGCGACGTGTTCGGCGTCGGCGGTGGCGAGAAAGCGGCCCAAGAGCTAGGCGTACCCTTCCTGGGACGGATCCCCCTGGACCCCGAGGTCCGCAAGGGTGGGGACACCGGCGCCCCCATTGTGGTCAGCCGTCCCGAATCACCGGCTGCCCAAGCCTTGCGGGATCTGGCCCGCAAGCTCGCAGCGCGGGTCAGCGTGATGTCCTTCCAGGCCGATCCGGACTTGCGAGTTGTCTGAACCCGACCCGAACGCGGGGCACGCGAAACCCATACACCACGCGTGCCCCGCCAGACATAATGCACTCCGACCGTATCGACCATGCCCGGGCAGACGGAGGTGTCTGCCGCGCGGTCTTATCTCCACAACCAGGCGGCATGAGGAGGGGCAACGGTGCTCACAACAGCGGAAAAGATCCTGTTCCCGATTGTGGTGCTGGCCTCCCTGTACGCTTCGTATCGCACCTTTCACCGCATGTGGCGTATCCTCCACCACGGCCAAGGCCACATCGCGTGGTCCCGCATTCCCCAACGCTTGAAAGTGGGCGCGTGGGCCTTCTTCTTACAAGATGGGATCATCCGCCGTCGGACGTGGACTTCTATCTTCCACTATTTCATCGCGTGGGCCTTTATCTTCTACCTGCTGGTCAACGTCTTCGACGTGATAGAAGGTTATGTGCCGCACTTCCAGCCCTTTGGCGAAACCTTGCTCAGCGGCTTGTACCGTCTTCTGGCCGACCTGCTCAGCGTGACCGCGCTCATTGGCATGACGTATTTCCTGGTCCGCCGCTTTATCGCGCGCACACCGGCTCTCACTTACCGAGATAACGTCACCCTGCACCCTCACGCACGCGCGGGGATTGCACGCGATTCCCTTATTGTGGGGCTGTTCATCATCGGCCATGTGGGCGGCCGCTTTCTAAGCGCGTCCTTCCGCGTCGCGCTGGAGGGGAACGACCCATGGCAACCCTTTGCCAGCTTGGTCGCCCAGGCCCTGTGGCAGGGCTGGTCCCCGACGGCCCTCACCATGGGCTGGCACGTAAGTTGGTGGACGGCCCTGGGCCTTATTCTCCTCTTTTTGCCCTACTTCCCGTACAGCAAACACGCGCATCTCTTCATGGCACCGTTGAATTACATGACTCGCCCCGAACGTCCTGCGATGGGCGCGTTGGAGGCCATTGATTTTGAGGACGAGAGCGTAGAGGAATTCGGCGCGCGGCGGCTGTTCGACTTGCCCCAAACGCACATCCTGGACGCGTTCGCGTGTATCATGTGCAACCGCTGCCAGGAAGTATGTCCGGCTTATGTTACCGGCAAGGAACTCTCCCCGGCAGCGCTGGAGGTCAACAAGCGCTATTACATCCGGGAACGCATGACGGAACTGGCCACCAGCCCGGACAACGACACCCAACCCTTGCTGACGTATGCCATCAGCGAAAGCGCGGTGTGGGCGTGCACCACATGTGCAGCCTGTATCGAAGTGTGCCCCGTGGGCAACGAGCCCATGTTCGATATACTCCACATCCGCCGCCACCTGGTCCTAATGGAGGGCACCTTCCCTGCCCAGTTACGCAACGCGTTCAACGGGATGCAACGGGCAGGTAATCCGTGGTCGACCGGCCAGGATCGGCTGGAATGGACCCGTGGGCTGAATTTCAACGTGCCCACGGTGGAGGAAAATCCGGACTTCGAGGTGCTCTACTGGGTGGGGTGTGCCGGCGCCTTTGACCCTGACGGACAAAAACAGGCACGCGCGATCGCTACCCTGCTCCACCAGGCAGGCGTCAACTTTGCAGTGCTGGGGAACCTGGAAACCTGCACCGGGGATGCAGCCCGCCGTGCGGGAAGTGAAGACATCTTCTACGAACTGGCCGTGGCCAACATCGAAACACTGAAAGAAGTGGGCGCCGAGGACAAGCTTATCATTACCGGTTGCCCTCATTGCCTTCACACGTTGGGCAAGGAATACCAGGAGCTAGGGGGGCACTTCCGGGTTGTCCATTACACCGAATACGTGCAGGAATTAATCGCCCAGGGGCATTTGAAAGTCCCCAAAACCCTGCAGTCCCAGGTCACCTTCCACGACCCGTGTTACTTGGGGCGTCACAACGGTGTGTACGACGCGCCCCGCGGCCTACTCCAGCACAGTGGTGCCGCGCTGGTAGAGATGCCCAACCACCGGGCCGGTTCCTTCTGTTGCGGGGCCGGCGGCGCCCAATTCTGGAAGGAAGAGGAACCCGGCCTGGAAGCGGTCAACAATCACCGTTTCCAGGAAGCCCGCGCCACCGGGGCCCGCGTTCTCGCCACCGCATGCCCCTTCTGTTTCCGCATGCTATCCGATGCCAATAACCGGGCGAACAGCCCTATGGAAGTAAAGGACATCGCCGTGTTACTGGCTGAAGCGACATCCCAAGCCCAGAAGACATCTTCCTGAGATGCACGTTTCTCTTGACCGAACTCGACGTTTTACGGCACAATAAGAGATAGCAGGTTACCTCGACGGCGAGGGGAGCAACGGATGCACACCAAAGGGGCAAAGATGGTGGGCCAACTCTGGGCAGGCAGCGAAGTGTTATTGTTGTTATTGTTGGCTGTGTTGTTGGCCTTGTTGGCCACCCGAAGGCACCGTATACCCACGGGCACTCGATAAATCGAGTGCCCGTTTTTATTTGGTCACCGGCCCAACCGCCCGCAGGTGAGAGGGCACGCCGGCGCACTGCCTCACCATAACTTTCAGCCACGCTCAGGGTTTAATGTAACGGGAACCAACTGAAACACACGCCACCGGCGGCATGCCCTCGTTCACCGAGGGTGTGTTGAGCAGTGATACGTGGTTCACCCCCTGAGGATGTTACGGGAGCTTTACAGAGCAAGGAGGACGATTATGGCCAGAGTACGCACTGCGGTTCGACCGTCCGAGCATTTAAGCGTGGACGACTTGCTGCAAATGTACTACTACATGGTGCTCAGCCGCAAACTGGACGAGCGCATGTGGATTCTGAACCGCCAGGGTAAGGCGCCTTTTCACATCTCAGGCATCGGCCACGAGGCCATTCAGGTGGCCCAGGGCTTTGCCATACGCAAAGGCCACGACTGGTTCTTTCCCCACTATCGCGACATCGCCACCTGCCTTATTCTAGGTGTCACCCCCCTGCAGATGCTCTTGGCCCTCCTGGGCAAAGAAGGGGACATCTTCAGCCGCGGCCGCCAGATGCCCGAGCATTTCAGCTACCCGGAGGGGAAGATCGTCAGCCTTTCCAGCCCGGTGGCCACTCAGATCCCACAAGCGGTAGGGGTGGCCTTGGCGGCCAGGCTCCGGGGCACCGATGAGGTGGTGGTGGTAGGCTTTGGCGAAGGCTCTACCAGCGAGGGGGACTTCCACGAGGGGCTGAACTGGGCGGGCATTTATCAGCTCCCGGTTGTATTTGTGTGCCAGAACAATCAATACGCCATCTCCGTACCCGTCTCCAAACAGATGCCCGTGGAAAACGTGGCCGATCGTGCCGAAGCATATGGCATGCGGGGGGTTATTGTGGACGGCAACGACGTCCTCGCGTGCTACGACGTGATGGTCGAAGCCGTCGAACGAGCCCGCCGCGGGGATGGCCCTACCCTGGTGGAGGCAAAGACGTATCGCCCGGTACCTCACTCCTCTGCCGATGACGACCGCTCTTACCGCTCACGCGAGGAGGTGGAGGAGTGGAAACGCCGTGACCCCATCCTGCTCTTCGAGAAGGCCCTTGCCGAGCGCGGGGTACTCAGTGAGGAGAAGCGCCAAGAAGTGTATGCCCAAGTAGCACAGACGGTGGAAGAGGCCGTGGCCACTGCCCTCAACGCGCCCTATCCTCCCGTCAGCTCGGCCAACACGGGGGTCTACGGCCCCTTTGACCGGGTGAAGCGCTCCCGTTATAGCCCGGACCTCATCATGTAACGCGATCCACAACACGCACATTCCCGGAGGGCACCTCCCCACGGGTGCCCATGGGAGACCACGGGATCCTTACGTTCACGTCCGGTAACAGGTGACAGGATACCGGCAAGGAGGAATCACACCATGGCGGTGAAAACCAACCTGGAAGCAGTACGGGATACACTGGCCGAACTGATGGAACGTGACCCCTCCATCCTCATCATGGGAGAGGATGTGGGGCCTCGTGGCGGTGTATTTCAGGCCACGCGTGGGCTGTTCGACCGGTTCGGCCCCGATCGGGTCATCGATACCCCTCTGGCAGAGCTGTCCATCATTGGCGTGGGCATTGGCTTAGCCTTGCACGGCTTCCGTCCCATCTGTGAAATCCAGTTCGCGGATTTCATCTTTCCGGCCTTTAACCAGATCCTCAACGAGGCGGCCCGCTACCGATACCGCTCCAACGGGGCCTGGTCTGTGCCCATGATCATCCGCGCGCCGTATGGCGGCGGCGTCAGCGGCGGCCTGTACCACTCTCAATCGGTGGAAGCCTTTTTTACCCACATTCCGGGCCTGTATGTGCTGGCCCCATCTACCCCGTACGACATCGTGGGCCTGTTGCGCACGGCGGCCCAGGCGCCGGATCCCGTCCTCTTCTTCGAGCACAAACGCCTGTACAACCTGGTGAAGGGTGAGGTGCCTGAAACGTATTACGAAATTCCCATCGGCGAAGCAGACATCAAACGGGAAGGCAGCGATCTTACCGTGATCTCCTACGGTCTCACCCTTCACGAGGCCATCAAAGCGGCCGACCAACTGGCTACAGAAGAGGGCATCCAGGCAGAAGTTATCGACCTTCGCACGCTCAAACCCTTGGACATGGACACCATCTTCGCCTCGGTGGAAAAGACCGGAAAAGTGCTCATTGTCCACGAGGACAACCTAACCGGCGGCTGGGGGGCAGAAATCGCGGCGCGTATTGCCGAACAGATGTTTGAATGGCTGGACGCGCCGGTAATGCGCCTCGCCGGCCCAGATGTGCCGGCCGTACCTTACGCACCTCCCCTGGAACGCTGGTTCATGCCCCTGGCGGACAAAATCAAGGCCAAGATGCGAGAACTGGCCGAATACTGACCCTGAAAGAAGGGCGTGATGCTTCGCCGCACCCTTGAGAACCCGTTTAGCTCATATCAGCTTATGTTAAGGAGGGAAAACCGTGGCAGTTCTGGTACCCATGCCGCAACTGGGCGAATCTGTGTTCGAAGGCACCATCTCCCGCTGGCTCAAACAGGAAGGTGAGGAAGTCAAGGAACTGGAACCATTGCTCGAAGTGGCCACGGAGAAAGTGGACGCTGAAATCCCCGCGCCGGCCTCCGGCGTGCTGCTGCGGATCGTTGTTCCGGCCGGGGAGACGGTGGAAGCGGGCACGGTAATTGCGGTGATCGGTCAACCTGGAGAAGAGTTACCGCCGGACATTCCGCGGAAAGTGGACCTGCACGCGGTGGGTGCACACGAGGTCGGTGCGCCCTCCAAGGCCGTCGCGTCATCCCCCGAGGACGCTTCCGCCACGCCACCGGCACAACCTACCGAGCCGGACGGCCGCCGGGAACGTCGCCCGCGACGGGTTAGCCCGGTGGTGGCCCGTATGGCAGCGGAATATGGGATCGACTTATCCAAGGTTAAGGGCACCGGCAAGGGCGGCCGCGTGACCAAGAAGGACCTGGAAGCTTACATCCGGGAAATGCAGGCCAAGGAGCGCACGCCGACTCCGCAGCCGGCAGAGGAAGCCGCTCCATGGGAGAAGCCGGGCAGCGGTCAGTTGTTCCAGCCCTCTGCCCTCGAGGAGCCAACACCGACCACCCCCTCGACGCCCACGCCCCCCACCGC
>WFWT01000106.1 GCA_015490995.1 Anaerolineae bacterium
GGATTGGGAAAGCGCTCCCGATCCCAGGTGAAGATCCGGTACCCTTGCATGTAATGAATGTCCAGGTGGATAACGTCCACAGGAACATCATACTTTTCGAAGGTCGCAACGAGCTCCCGCACCCGGGTTTCCGGATAGTAAGAATACCGGGATTGATGGTACCCCAACGCCCACAACGGCGGCAGATCCGCCCGTCCTGTCAACTCGGTATAGCGTTCCATCGCCCGGGCCGGAGGACCGGGCATCACGTAATACCGCAACATACCTCCCGCGAAGGTGTGTTCCGCCCAATCCGTCCGTGTACGTCCGAGGTCAAAGAAGGCCCGGTAAGGGTTTTCAAAAAATACGAGATAGCTGCCGTTCCGGTGCAAACTCAGGTACACAGGCACGTTCAGGTACAGCGGATCATCGCCCCAGGTATAGTTTCCGGGATCCTGATTCCACAACACGAAGAAATGGCCGCGACGGTTCGCCCGAGTTGCCCGTTCTCCCAGACCGTAGATGTGCTCCTCCGGCCGCAAACGGGTGCGCAACCGCAAGGCCGGACCGGCACGTTGTGGCGGGGCATCCTCCCGCAACACCCGGCCTTCCGGGTCGGTAAACCGCACCTCACCCCGGGGGGATACGTGCACCACCAGCGCGGCAGTCTGTACCGTCCAGCCATCGGGCCGCTCCACGTAGCGAAAGGCAACCTCCGGCCACGTTTCCAGAGGACGGGCGATGGCATAGGGCACCGGCTCTTGCCCCGGATACCAGGACACCCGTATCAAGTCCGCGGCGAAGAACGCGATCTCCAGCTTGCCCCGCTCAAACACCCACTCCACCGCGCGAGGGTGCACGTGCACATCCTGTACCTGGCCCCAATCTTCCCAACCGGATGTAGGGGGCATCGCGGTGGCTACCGGCCATCGCGCCTCCACCCGGTCTCGCCAACGGGCGTACCGAAAGGCTTGCCAGATGACCAGAGGCCGTATCCAGCGGATGGCCCACCATCCCATGCGCAAAAGGGTGCGTACCGTGGGACGGGGTGGTGTTCCCCGGGCGTGTTGGGTCATTGTCGAGTCCTCCTTGCCATCTGGACTTTGCGTCAACGGCGTCCTGCTATGGTCATCGATGGGGCGACATCGTTAACGCCCTCAGGGGACAAAGCGAGGGGCTCCCACCGGTCCCGAGGTCCGGTGTACCTGCGCGTTGCGCAACGTTTCCTGTCGTTGCCCGATAAACCGCGTGGTCGCCACCCCCAGGCCAACGAACATCCAGAAGAGGGTGCTCATATGAGGGTAAACCAGGTTAAACAGGTAATGGTCAAACACACCTCCCACCATCGCGCCGATCAACGCGCCCCCGTATCCCAAGAGGATGCTTTCTAACATGGGGTCAGGCATGCCTCCACGCCAGGTGCGCCACAGGGTGTGCAGAAATGTCAAGAGGATCAACAGATAAAAGGCCAGACCGATAAGGCCTGTGTGCTCCGCCACCAGCAAGTACACACTGGAAACTCCGATGTATAGGTCAATATCCGGGGTGCCCGTGAATCCTACCCCCCACCACGGATAGCGGCGGATCAGCCGCAGCGCGTCTTTGTACTCCCCAAACCGCATTTGAGTCGCCAAATCCCGGCCTTGTAATCCTTCAATAAAATGTTGAATGTACTCCTGCGACCAAGGCAGGAAAAGTAGAACGATCCCTCCCAAGGCCATGAATATCAGCAACCGACGGTACTTTAGCAAAGCCAAGACACCCAGCGCGGCCGCAAACCCCAACATTGAACCACGGGAGAACGTTAAAAACAGAGCCACTAACTGGATCAGGTAGAACACTATCAGCAACGAACGCCGGAAAAGGGGGCGCTCCGCCCCCAACTGCGGGCCGGTCAATCCCCCGGCCAGGATCATCATGCCGCCTAACACGTTGGGATCTACCGCCGTGCCGATAGCCCGCATAGGGTTCTCCGGATTGTCCTCTATCCACCGCAAGGCCCCAAAACCACCTGGATACCCTATGCGGGCCAGCACGTTAAAGATGCGCACCGTCATCTCCACAGGCAACAAGTAAAAAAGGATGGCGATAGCCGCACTGGCAGTACCGGCCAAAATAAGCGCTCGCGTGATCAGCGCAAGATCGCGAGGAGTACGTATGGTGTTCAACACAATGTAAAACAGGGTCATCGCCAGTACGATCTCGAGGAAACGACGCAGAATCGTGGGCGTCAGGCGAGAATGGGTAAGGCCAAGGGAAAAGGCGAACAAGACCCAAAGCATAAAAATGCCCAGGGCAATCCCCACCCCGCTCAAGTGGAACTTCTCCTCCCGGTGACGCGCAAGGCGTACCAAGTACACCAAAAACACCGGTCCCACCACCGCGTTCAGGAACGTGGGCGTAACGCCCACGTCAAAGGGAAAAGTGGCGAACGGAAGAAGGTAACACACCGCTATAACGGCCAACAACCCCACCCGGAGATCCCGAAGCAAGGCATAGGCGACCAATACTCCCCCTGCCACCACCAGGGACCAGAGGTGCCCCAGCAGCCCAACCACCAAACCGCCTAATACCACCAGGCCTGCGATGAGCACAGCCCGGGCGATCGCTGCTCGCCGCGGGTCCGGATGGCCCAACTGTCGCACCCACACTGAAAGGGACATGCCCCTCACCCTCAACGTGATTTAAGATAGCCCCCAGAAATGATTCCCCCCTGGAACAGTACCGGGAATCCCCGACCATCGTCGGGCACAGTCCAGGCACGATTGTAACGTTACCCCCTCCTTGGGGCAAACACCGGCCGAGCCTCATGGGGCGACGGCTTCCCCAAACACCCCTCCCC
>WFWT01000107.1 GCA_015490995.1 Anaerolineae bacterium
GCCTCGGTGTACGCGCTGGACATCAACCCACGAGCCCTGGAACGCCTGGAACGCCTGAGTCAACGCCGGGTTGTCACCCTGAGTGGCACGCCACATAACGTGTACAAAGTGCTGGGCTTTGCGGACGTGGTCGTCCTGGCCGTCTATCAACCCGGCTATCGAGCTCCCATCATTGTGCCCCGGGAGTTCCTGCCCACCATGCGTCGACGCAGCATCATCATCGACTTCTCCATCGACCAGGGAGGCGCTGCCGAAACCAGCCGACCGACAACCCACCGCAGTCCCACTTTCGTGGTGGATGGGGTTATTCATTACTGCGTGCCCAACGTGACCGGGGTGGTGGGACGCACCGCCACCCACGCCATCTCCAACGCCTTGCTGCCCATTGTCATGGTCATCGCGGACGAAGGGCTGGACGTGGCCCTGGACCGCCTGCCGAGCCTGGCGCGGGGCGTGAACGTACGCGACGGGCAGATTGTCCATCCGGCGTTGAGGGAACTGTACGCCACCCAGGGATTTACCGGAGACACCCTGTAAGGGACGTCGGTCGGAGAAACATCGCGGGTCGCCAACCCGGGAAAGAACATCCTCAAACCATCATAGGGAGAGATCGTATATGGCGCACTGGGAACGCATCTACCACGAACGCATCACCACGGCCGAGGAGGCGGTGCGTGTCATTGAAAGCGGACATCGTGTCTTCCTGACCGGCAACTGTTCTGTGCCACGCGTGCTCTTGAACGCGCTGGTACAGCGAGCGCGCGGCGGAGAGGTCCACGACGTGGAGATCGTTCAGGTGTTAACCATTGGGGACGCCGATTACGTTAGTCCTGACCTGGCAGGCAAACTGCGCGTTAACACCCTGTTCATCAGCGCAAACGTGCGACAAGCGGTGCATGAAGGCCGCGCGGATTTCACACCCATCTTTCTGAGCGAAATTCCGGCCCTCTTCCGCTCCCGTCAACTGCCCTTAGACGTCGCGCTGATCCACGTGTCTCCGCCGGACGAACACGGCTTTTGCTCCTTTGGCGTGGAGGTGGGCATCACCAAGCCCGCGGCCGAATCAGCCCGCATTGTCATCGCGGAAGTGAACGACCGCATGCCACGTACTTTAGGGGATGCGTTCATTCACGTCTCGAAGGTGCACTACTTTGTGCCGGTTTCATACCCGTTGCCTGAAGTGCCCCAGGGACACCCAGGAGAGGTACAAATGCGCATCGCTCAGCACATCGCGGAGCTGATTCCCGACGGAGCCACCCTCCAGTTGGGCATCGGCGGCATCCCCGATGCCGTCCTCCTTTACTTGCGGGATAAAAAGGACCTGGGCGTGCACACGGAAATGTTCTCCGATGGAGTGGTCGAGCTGGTGGAAGCGGGTGTTATCACCAACGAACGTAAGACTTTGCACCGGGGTAAAATCATCGCCGGGTTTGTTCTGGGGTCCCAGCGCCTGTACAACTTCGTGGATAACAACGCTATGGTGGAATTTCATCCTACGGATTACGTGAACGATCCCTTCATCATTGCTCAGAACGATAACATGGTCGCCATTAACTCGGCCATTGAGGTAGACTTAACCGGCCAAGTATGTGCGGATTCCATAGGTCACAAGTTTTACAGCGGTGTGGGAGGACAGCTCGACTTCATTCGAGGCGCGGCCCGCAGTAAGGGGGGAAAACCTATCATCGCCTTACCCTCCACCGCCAAAGGCGGCACCATTTCTCGTATTGTGCCCATGTTGAAGCCCGGGGCCGGGGTGACCACAACCCGTAACGATGTGCACTACGTGGTGACAGAGTACGGCGTAGCCTATCTTCACGGCAAGACCATTCGCCAGCGCGTTGAGGCCCTCATTCACATTGCCCACCCGGATTTCCGGGACTATTTGCGCCGGGAAGCTCAGCGGTTGGGCTACATATAAACGTTGCCAATTGACCGACAAAGCGTCGTCTTTGGGAGTCGGTCGACCGGTAAACGTTGTCAGAAACGCAGGGAGCCCGGCAGGAGGGTGTTCAGACATTTGCGGTCGAGGAAAGAAGGAAATCAAGCAGGGCGAGGGTGAGGGCCTTGGTGGTCGAGCCATCCGGTGCGGTGTCCACCAAGACCGGTCCTACACAAGCCGGGCAGCCGAACCGACATGGACACTGTTGCACACGTGCCCGGGCAGCACGGATGAGGGGCCAGTGCACTTCGTACAACCGTTCGGCCAGGCCAATGCCACCGGGCACGTTGTCGTACAGGGTTAAGGTGGGCAGTCCGGTGTGCGGGCTCTGGGTCTCTACCACCATTCCCAGGTCGCCGGGGTCGGTCATGAGGAAGAGGGGGGCCAAAGCTCGCACAGCATATGCCATACCGTTGAACCCGGTTCGCAGTCGGACTCCGGCCTCGGCCAGGCGATGACAGCGGGCGCACAAGGTGATGAGGTTCTCCAGCCGGTTGGCCTCCAAGTAGGCATCATTCTCTCCGGGAACGTAACCGAACGTCCGAAACGGCCGTACGTGGTGTACGTGTAACGGTCGACGGGGTTGATGGCTTACCCCACAACGTCGACAGCGGTATCCGTCCCTTGCCAGGGCTCGCCGCCGTTGTTCCTCCCAATTTGGGCCGTAATCCAGGACGGGATCGCTGCGCCACACACCTGTCTGCCGTAGATAATCCAGTGCCTCCTCTGTAAAGGCCAACCAGTAAGCCGTGGTCTCCATCTCCCTGGGAGGGACCGAGACCTCGCCGTACCCCAGCACCTCGTGGGTCAGCCAGCGAACACGGCGATATCCTGTCACCTGGACCCGTACCCGTACCTCTCCCCAAGCCCGCACGATTCCTCGTTCCTCCTGGCGTTGCCACTCGTTGAGAACGGTCAATTCTTCCCGGGTCAGCGGTTGGGTGTAATAGGTTGGCGTCACCGGTTCCACCTGAGCGATGCCTGCGTCCCAATCTACGTGGCGTACGTAGTAACTTTTGCCTTCGTGTAGGTAGATCGCCTCCGGGTGTACCAGTCGGGGTGCGGTCTCCCAGTCTACCTCGCCCAGGAGCTGGGGGCGTTCTCCCATAACCTGAACGCGAACTCGATGGGGAGAGGCCGTACGCAGGGACACCTCCTCCGCCGGGTATCCTTGGCCTAGCCAGTAATATCGCCCACCGGCCCGTCGGGCTTCCCCTTCTTCCGTCAGGTAGGCGAGTACTTCTGCTACTTCTGTAAAGGTGCCGAACGTTTCGTCAGATGCCATGGGCAACTCGAACAGGGCACATCGCAGGTGATCGACGACCACATGGAGGTTATCGGGGGCCAAAAGGGCGTGTTCCGGGGTTCCCTTTAAGAGAAATTCCGGGTGCTGCACCAGGTACTGGTCCAGGGCACTGCTGCCCGCGATGAACACCCCTACTCCGCCGGTGTCCCGTCGGCCAGCGCGCCCCCACTGTTGCCACAGGCTGGCCCGACTGCCCGGGTACCCTACGACCAACACCGTCTCCAGGGTTCCGATGTCGATGCCCAACTCCAGCGCGTTGGTGGCCACCACCCCGCGCACGGTGCCTGCTCGTAGACCACGTTCGATATCCCTGCGCACTTGGGGCAGGTATCCTCCCCGATACCCGCGCACCTGTTCGGGAGGGATTCCTTGTGAGGCCATGTGTTCCCGCACGTACGTCAATAACAATTCAACCCCTTGTCGGGAACGGGTGAAGACCAACGTTTGCACCCCGTGCTCCAGAAAATGGTTGGCCAACTCCGCCGCTGCCAGCAAGGGAGGTTGTCGTAGTCCGAGAGCCGGGTCGAGGAGAGGGGGATTGTAAAACAGCCACACTCGGGGTGGTTGCGGGGCGCCGTTCTCCTGCACGAGGGTCGCCTCGCGAGCCCACAGCCGTCGGACCAGGTCACCCGGGTTGCCTACGGTGGCTGAGGCACCCAGAAAATGGGGGGATGCTCCGTGGAAGGTGGCAACCCGTTGCAACCGACGCAGCACGTTGGCCACGTGTGCACCGAAAATACCCCGGTACGCGTGGACCTCATCCATGACCACCCACCGCAAGTCGCGCCAAAAGTGGGCCCATCGGGTATGCTGGGGCAGCAGGCTGCGGTGTAACATGTCAGGGTTGGTGATCAGGACACGCGCGTTCCGACGGACATGACGCCGTTCCTCCACCGGTGTATCGCCGTCGTAGATGCCCACCCATTCGGGGTGCCCCCACGCCTCCAGCCAGCGCCGCAGGGTGTGGTACTGGTCCTGGGAGAGGGCCTTGGTAGGGAACAGACACAGCGCACGCGCGGTGGGATGGGTGATGAGGGTGTGTAAGAGCAATACCCAGTACACAAGGCTTTTGCCCGAGGCGGTCGGTGTCACCACCAGCACGTCCTGACCGGCCAGCGCAGCGCGTACGGCAGCGCTCTGGTGAGTGTAGAGTCGGTCGATGCCGTGGCGTTGGCACAGCGCGCGAACCTCTGCTGCTAGAGCCGGGGGCCAGGGGCCAAAACGTGGCGGCCGGCCCGGCAGGCGGTGCACGGCCGTGATGTGATCACGCCATCGGGGATCTTGCAGGCACGCGTTAAGCGCATCCCATACTGTGCCCATTGTTCGTCTGTACTATGTCCGTCCTTGAGGTTAACGGGGCGGGTGGACAGCCAAGTACTGGCGTAGAATCTCCGCACAGGCCCCTACAATCTCAAAACTTTTCCAGTTTCCGTACACCACCAGAGCGTAAATCGCCGCACCGATGACATATGGGTCGCGTTGTAGTTCTCGGTCGTACCATGCCAGCTGTTCCACGTAGAACCCCTCGGGGGTAGTGGTGATACGGCCCTCCCGGTACCAGAACGGGATGAAGTCCTTCCAACCCTGGCCTTTCGGTCCGGGCCGTGGTCGTACCGCGCCGTCGATGCCGGCTTCCGTCATCACGAGTGGGACGACCAGACCGGCAGGCTCAAGGTATCGACGGTAGGCTTTGCGGTAGCGCAACGTGAGCCACCCTTCATCTCCCGCGTCCTCTCCCGGGCGCAGTTGATAGGGTCCATAACCGAACCACATATAGGGTGCCGAATACTCATGCAACCCCAACACGCCACCATACTGCTTTACCGCCTCCAATGCCGGGAAGAAGTGAGGCCACAGTTCCAGTTGTGGGTGGCCGGCCGGGAAGTTGCCTACACAGGACCGAACACCGTATTCCGCCAGTCGTCGCGTGCGTTCCGCTTCGAAGGCAGCCAACCGTTGCATAGCTTCGGCGTTGATCACAATGGGCTCGTTATATGCTTCCCACGCGTCCACGTAAGGGAACCGGCGCGCGTCGGTGGCCAACGGCAAGATACGGTTGACAAAATCCCGGGCGAGGGTTTCCGGCTGCACTCGCAGCCAATCCAGATTTTCCTCCAACTGAGGTATTCGGGCCACCACAAAGGTGCGCGGGGACGCGCGCTTGATTTCCGCCAGAAATGTGGGGTCGAGTTCCAGCGTTTTCACCACTGCCAAGTTGCCCGTCGCCAACAGCGCAAAGAGCTGGGGATGTTTGTATCC
>WFWT01000108.1 GCA_015490995.1 Anaerolineae bacterium
CCCCGGGACCGGCCGTTGATTTAGGCCTCAACCTGCCCCCGGTAGGCAGGAAATGGGCAGTTTTGGTGTCCCCAAGAGCAAAACAGGGCAGGGTTTCTTACCTTTGGGGACGCCGTGGCGTCGGTGTTTATTCTTTTCTCTGCTCTCCTCTCTGCTATAATGCTTTGGGTGCATTGTCCGGCCCGGCGAAGCGCCTTAAGTCTACCTGATGAAGGGATGTTCTTCTCGAATCGGTGTCGCATGGGTGTTGCTGTATTAAACGGGCCGGTTTTCTCGTTCTGTCTGTTTGTGAGAGGTGGGGGTGAGGGGCGAAAGGCGAAGCAAGTTTCTGAACGTTCTCCAGAAAGAGTACACGATGAAACGTCAACACGTGGTGATCCTTTTGATCCTGGCAGTGTTGGCCGGCGCGCTGGTGGTCTTGCCCCCGGAACGGAGATTAGGGCGATTACTGGTGCTTATCTACTTGCACGGCGCGTTGGTCCGCACCGCGGTAGTCTTCTTCCTCGCCGCTGCCGTTGCAGGGGGACTGGCGTTGGCACGCTCCCGGACGTCCCTGTTTCGGTGGAGTGAAGCCCTATACCTGACTGCTGTGAGCAGTTGGACGTTGGGCTTTGTGCTGAGTTTTTATCCATCGTATGCCGCGTGGGGGACCTTCATCGCGTGGAGCGAGCCTCGCACCCAAATGGCGGTGCGTGTGCTGTTGTTATCGCTTCTGTTTTTGATCGTCGCTCGCTGGGTGGCTGACCTGCACTGGCTGGGGATCGTTCATCTCCTGATGGGCTTTCTGGTGCCGGTATTGGTGGCCCGCACGGGGGTTGTGCTTCATCCCCTGGATCCTATTGGTACGTCGCCTTCGGTGATCTTGCGCACCATTTACCTGGTTGTACTGGCATGTACGCTTGCCCTGGGTGTGTTCCTGAGCCGGTGGTGGTACCGGCGCCCCTTCCTTCTTTCTGTACACCTCCAGACCGTAGAAGGAGGGCGATTCACGTGATCCGGGTGGTAACCGTTGAACAGATGCGTGCCCTAGAGGCCGCGACCGACGCGCGGGGACATACGTATCGGGACATGATGGAGTTGGCCGGGCGCAGCGTCGCGGAAGCTATCCTGGAACGGTGGTACGGTGATCCGTTACAGGTGCTCATCCTGGTCGGACCGGGCAACAACGGTGGTGATGGGTTGGTAGCGGCTCGCTACCTGGCGGAAGCCAACGCTCAAGTGACGGTGTACCTGTGGAAGCGCGCACAGGCCGATCCTGACCTCGTACAGGAAGCGCCGATCTCGGTGATCCATCACCGGGATGACACGGACCTCTCCCGGTTGCGTAGTTGTCTTGCGAACGCGGACGTCATTGTGGATGCGTTGCTGGGTACGGGGGCTAATCGGCCTATTACGTCCTCCCTGGCTGATATTCTGGACTGTGTGCGCGAGCATGTCCAGCGTCGACGTGTTCCGCGTCCGGCCCGGCTTATAGATCCCCATGTGCGGTCTCGCTCCGATGCTGCTCCGGTGGTCGTGGTCGCGGTGGACTGTCCCAGCGGGTTGAACAACGATACCGGTGCTTTGGATCCCCACGCGGTGCCGGCGGATATGACGGTCACGTTTGCCTGTGTGAAGCGCGGTCAACTGCACTTTCCGGGCGCGGCCGCGTGTGGGGAACTGGTGGTCGCGGACATCGGCATTGAGCCGCCCACCGACATGGACACACCGGTGTTGATTACGGCCGATTGGGTGAGCGAACGACTTCCCCCACGGCCGCCGGACGCGCACAAGGGCACCTTTGGCAAGGCACTCATTGTGGCCGGGTCGGTCAACTATACAGGAGCGGCTTGGCTGGCCGGTGCGGCGGCCTGTCGGGTGGGTGCCGGTCTGGTGACCCTGGCCGTTCCTCGTCCGTTGCAAGCTACCCTGGCCGCCACCCTTCACGAGACGACGTGGGTATTGCTCCCCCATGACATGGGTGTGATTGCCGAAACGGCGGTGGAGACCGTGTTGGAACACGTGAACGGTTATGATGCCTTGCTGGTGGGTCCCGGCCTCACCCGGGAGAAAACCACGGTTGCCTTTGTGGCGGAGCTGCTCTGTCCGACCGCACCCCGTCCTCGCCGGGGAACGGCACATTTTGTGCCCACGGAAGCGCCTGCTCGCCCCTCCCCGCGGAGGGCTTTGGGCTTTGTGCCCACCGCGGCCACTGCCGGTGAGGCCTCTGCGCGCCCCACGCTGCCGCCCCTGGTGGTGGACGCGGACGCGCTGAACGCCCTGACCCAGGTGGAAAATTGGCATGCACACCTGCCCGCGCCCAGCATCCTTACCCCTCATCCGGGTGAGATGGCCCGCTTGTGTGGCCTTTCTACCCGGGAGGTTCAGGCACAACGCTGGGAGCTTGCCCGGTCGAAAGCCCGGGAGTGGGGACACATCGTGCTTCTCAAGGGGGCGTACACCGTTATCGCTGCCCCCCAAGGTCCATTAGCGGTGTTGCCCTTTGCCAATCCGGCGTTGGCCACCGCGGGCAGTGGCGATGTGTTGGCCGGAGCGATTGTAGGCCTGTTGGCCCAAGGGCTTACACCCTTTGACGCCGCGGTGTGTGCTGCTTTCCTGCACGGATTGGCCGGGGAGTACGCCCGAGCCGACATGGGGGCTGCAGGGGTCGTGGCCGGCGACCTGCTCACTTACTTGCCAAGAGTCATTGAAGACCTGCGGGGTTAGCGTGAACACGCGAGGCATGGACCCACAGGTGATGACGCGGATACCCCCTCGTTTGAGGCGATGTAGCAGGCCGGCCACCGACCGGCTGACGGCTATTGTTCGGCCTACCACGCCCATTGCCTTCTCCCGCCAGTGCCCCCTCTTCTCTGAGCCCCGCGTCCACAGGTGTGGGCACATTGACCGCAAGCACCCTCCATGGAGACACGCTGGTGAACACCTTAATCGTCCGTGGGTTGGCAGACCTCAACACCACAGGGGAAGGAGGTTATGCGCATGACCACTGCCAAGACAACCGACTGGCCCGGAGTAGACATCTTTGCCAAGGTGCAAGAGTTCACCATCGCCAAGGAAGCCATGGCCGGCGGCTATTACCCGTATTTCATCCCCCTGGATGAAAACGAGGGGACCGAGGTGACCTACAAAGGCCACCGGTTGATCATGTGTGGCTCTAACAACTACCTGGGGCTTACCACTCATCCCAAGGTACGTGAGGCCGCGATAGAGGCCATCCGCAAGTTCGGGACCTCAAACACCGGCTCCCGTTTCCTCAACGGGACCTTGCGTCTACACAAGGAATTGGAGGAAGAGTTGGCCGACTTCGTCGGTAAGGAAGCGGCCCTGGTGTTCAGTACCGGATATCAGACGAATTTGGGCACCATTCAGGCCCTGGTAGGCCGCCAGGACACGGTGATCTTGGACAAGGATGATCACGCCAGCATCGTGGATGGGGCCATTCTCTCTCAGGGGCGCATCTTGCGCTTCAAGCACAGCGACATGGCCGACCTAGAACGGGTGCTGCAGAAGGCCGATCCGGCGCGTGGGCGTCTGGTGGTGGTGGACGGTGTGTACAGTATGGGTGGGGATATTGCCCCCCTGCCGGAAATTGTACAATTGTGCCGCAAGTACGGCGCTCGCCTCATGGTGGATGACGCGCACAGCATGGGTGTGCTCGGCCCACAGGGCAACGGCACTGCTGCACACTTCGGCCTCACCGAAGAGGTAGACCTCATCATGAGCACCTTCAGCAAGTCGTTTGCCTCCTTGGGTGGTTTTATTGCGGGAGATTATGACGTTATTCACTACATCCAGCATTTCGGGCGTTCCATGATATTCAGTGCCAGTATCCCGCCCGCGAACGTGGCCGCGGCACGCGCGGCCCTGCACATCATCAAAGAAGAGCCGGAGCGCCGGGAGCGTCTGTGGGCCATTACCCGTCGCATGAAACGAGAACTGACGGAGATGGGGTTCAACACCGGCGACAGTGAAACGCCCATTATCCCCATCATTATCGGAGATGATATGCTGACCGTCTACGTGTGGAAGTACCTTTTTGACGAAGGGGTCTTTGTCAACCCGGTTTTGCCTCCCGCGGTGCCTCCCAACAAGGCGTTGCTCCGCACTTCTTACATGGCCACTCACACCGACGAGCAGCTGGACCGAGTGTTGGAGATTTTCTACAAAGTGGGGAAGGAAACCGGGCTTATCGGGCGATGAATTCATCCGCCGTGCTGAAATTGCCTATTTCGTGATGTCGCTGCGGCACGTGCCCGCGAAGGACGATCAGAAGACCGATGATAACAGGCCCGATCTGGAGGCAAAGGTGAAGGCACTGGTCACAGGGGCCACCGGTTTGGTGGGCGCTAATCTCGTGGAAACACTGAACACCGCCGGATGGCAGGTGCGTATCCTGCGACGACGGACCTCCCGTCTGGACGCCCTGTCCGATCTGGCATACGAAGAAGCGATAGGGGATATTCTGGACGAGGCCAGCCTTGTCGCGGCGATGAAGGGCATAGATGTGGTGTTCCACGTGGCAGGCGCGGCGGATTACTGGCGCAAACCACCCGCTCACCTCTACCGGGTGAACGTGGACGGAACGCGCTGCGTGGTGCAGGCCGCCTTACAGGCAGGTGTGGAGCGGCTGGTCTACACCAGTTCCGTAGCCGCCATCGGCCCGGCGCCGGACCCCCAGCATCCCGTGGACGAAACGCACCCTTTTACCTTACCCCCTCACGTCTTTCCATACGGCCACAGCAAATGGCTGGCCGAGCAGGAGGTGCAGCAGGGTATCTCGGCCGGGCTGGACGCGGTTATTGTCAATCCGAGCATCGTGATCGGTCCCCGAGATGTGTACCTGACGTCAGGAAGTTTGTTCAAGGGCATGGAACGGGGCATGCCGTTTACCCCGCGTGGCGGCTCCGGTGTGGTGGACGCGCGGGACGTTGCGTTAGGCCATGTGCGGGCTGCCGAACACGGACGGCGCGGTGAACGGTACATTCTCAGTGCGGTGAACCTGTCACACCTGGCTTTGGCACGCGAGATCTCCCGGGTGCTACAGGTCCCACCCCCACGCTGGGAGCTTCCCCCGTGGAGTGCCGGCGTGGTGGCCTGGGTCGTAGACGTGCTTCGCCGCCTGGGCGTGCGCCTGCCTGCGGATGGCAACACCATCCGGTTGGGAACGTATTGGTTTTATGTGGATAACCGGAAGTCCAGGGAACAGCTCCATCTCTCTTACCGTCCTGTACAGGAAGCGATTCAGGATGCTGTGGCCTGGTTAAAAGCGCACGGCTATCTCCGGCAGCGGTCACGATAGTTCAAACTTGGGCAAAGGAGGGCACAGGAACGATGTTTGATTCACGATTTCAACACGTAGCAGAGGTGTTGGTGCGCTATTCCCTTGAAGTACAACCTGGCCAGCACATCCTCATCCGCTCGACCACTTTGGGTACCCCTCTGGTCCGTGAGGTGTACCGGGCGGTATTGCGAGAAGGAGGGTATCCCCATATTCAGTTGACCCTCCCCGACGAGGAGGAGATTTTCTACAAAGAAGCTCCCGATTCGATCCTGCGGACTTACTCCCCCTTACGGGAGTGGGTGATCGAACACATGGACGGCATTGTTCACATCCTGGCCGAAAGTAACACCAAACGTCTGTCCCACGTCGACCCACAACGGATAGCGGTGCACCAAGCAGCCAATGCGCCGTTGTTCAAGCGTTACATGGAACGGGCAGCCCAGGGCGATCTGCGGTGGGTATTGACCCTGTTCCCCACCGAAGCGTACGCCCAGGACGCGGGAATGTCCCTGACCGAGTTCGTCGAGTTCGTGCTCACTGCGTGCCTGCCCGACGCGCGCGATCCCATTGGCTACTGGCGCCGTGTGCGTGAAGAACAGGCTCGTATCGTACGTTGGCTTTCCCAAAAGGACGAAATTCACGTCCAGGGACCGGGCACAGACCTCCGCCTGCGCGTGGGAGGACGCACCTGGATTAGCGCAGACGGCACCAATAACTTTCCTGACGGTGAGGTGTTCACCGCACCGGTGGAGGATTCGGTGGAAGGCCATATCACGTTCTCCTATCCGGCGGTTTATCAGGGTCGGGAAGTGGAAGGGGTGGAGCTCTGGTTTGAGAAAGGGCAGGTGGTGAAAGCCAGGGCACGCAGAGGGGAGGATCTCCTGCATCACCTGCTGGACACGGACCCGGGTGCTCGGTACGTGGGCGAGTTTGCCATCGGACTCAATCCGGCCATTCAGCAATTCACCCGTAACATCCTGTTCGATGAAAAGATCCGGGGCACCGTTCACTTGGCCTTGGGGCATGGTTATCCCGAATGCGGGAGTCGCAACGAATCCGCCATTCACTGGGACATGATCTGTGATCTGCGGCAAGGGGGGCGGATGTTTGCCGACGGTGAACTCTTCTACGAAAACGGGGAATTTATCGTGTCCTTTTAACCCTCGCCTTATGGCCTGTAGGAAGTGTGTTCTTTAGAGGGGCTTCTTTACCCGGTCCGGGTCTTTAGGGGCGGGGAAAGGGCGGCAGAACACGGCACGGCAACAGGGTAGGGAAGATGATGCGCGTTGTTACCTGGTGTCTGTTGAACATTCTGGCGTTTTACGGCGCGGTGGTGGCCGTGCCCGGCCTGAACTCCCAGACGTTAACGGACATTGCCATTGGTGGGTTTATGTTGGCGGCCATCACCGGCATTGGTGGTCCTATTGCCCGGTTTGTGACTTTTCCCGTGCGGTTGCTCACCCTGGGCGTGTTCACGGTGGTGGTGAATTTCACCTTGGTGGTCATTGCCTTTTGGCTAAGCACCCGCATCGGTTTGACCATTAACGCGGCCAGCACGGGAGCCCTGTTTACAGGCGCAGCCGTGGCCACGTTGTTGGTCAGTCTGGGCAACATCATCCGCAAGGGGTTGCACGCATGAGCTCACCGGCAATCCAGGAGGACCACCTGCCACGGGAAGGCTATCTGATGGGCTATCACCTGACCGTAGCGGTCAAGCCATCGTCGAAACGCGGTGCCTGTCCAGTGATGTACATGTTCCGGGTCATCACCCCAGCGGCTCAGGTTTTTAAAGCGTAAGGCGTTAGCCACCCGGAACCAGGGTTCCCAGGGAACGCTGAGGATGAGCCAGCGCCGGCTTACCCGGCAGAGTTCGACGAGCGCTTGCTCTGCAGCGGGGATATGTTCCAGCACTTCGGTGCAGACCACGGCGTCTACCACCGCGTCCGGGAAGGGCAGTGTGAGCGCGTCCCCCCCGGCCAGGACGAGGCTTGGGTGAAGTTGGCGCCCACGCGCCAGGGCCGTCAGATCACGATCCAGGCCATACACCTGCAGGGATGGGTGTTGACGACGCAAGTAAGAGGCCACGAAGCCCTCTGCACATCCCACATCCAGCACGGTGCGCGCGGCAGTTACAGCAAGCAGGTCGGCTACCCGGTACAGAAAGCGACGGATAAGCCAGCGTTGAAGTGGGTTCCGGCTCGTGTATTTCTGGTAGTTGCCGTGTGCCATGCCGTTTCCCCTCACGGTGCGGGTTCCACGGTTAGCACAAGCAAGGTGGCGGCCTCTGGTACCCAGGCATTGCCTGGACCGTCGGTCAGGGGCAGACGCTGCAGCGTGGGCCACTGGTAGAGGCCGGCTATCAAATTGTATTCTCCAGGCAGCGCGTCCTGCGGTACGACAATGCGGTACGTGTCCACCACCACTTCACCGGGCGCCCAGGCCAGAGTGGGGTAATCACCGTCCAGGGGCACCTTATCCTGCTGGGCCACCGGTGTGGGATCACCGGTTCGGATCAGGTGGGTGAACACAGTGTAGGAGGCGCGCGCGGGCCGTAGCGTTTTCCAGTAGAGGCGAAAGGTGAGCTCTTCGCCGGGACGCACGCGTTTGGGGGGAGGATCAATCCCTACCAAGGCCAGCTCGTCTCCGAACACCGCGCGTAACGGCACCTGTGGGACAAGTTTCTGGGGCTCACGAGCTACCAGGCGCAACGAGCCCACCCAGGGGGTCACCGGTTGCCCTGTCACTGTACGGGCCGGTAATTGCGTTCCCGTCCAGTAGTTAAAAAAGCCTACCGACACGCGTAACAGAGTAGGCGTGCGGGCCGTGGGGGCAATGCTCACTTGGTATCGGTCTACGATAACCTCGCCATCTTGCCACAGGCGGGTAGGGTAGGTGCCCCATCCGGGGAACGTGTTAATCTGCCCAACCTTCTCCATTTCCCGACCGAACAGGTGGATGCTCAGGGAGTAATCGACCGGCAATGGGCCGGCCTTGCTCAGGTACAACGTGATGTCCACTGTGTCGCCGGGATAAACGGTAATCTGTTGAATATCCACGGCCCACAGACGGATGCGGTCGCCAAAGAGGATGTTGACCTCGCGGGCGGTGTCCGGTATTTCGGCAGGGGTGATGCGCGGGGGGTACGCGTATGCGGGAGCGATCCATCGCCCCGGCGCGATGGCGGCCAGCAGTAACAACCCTGTGGGCAATACGGCGGCCCACAGGGCCCGCCAGCGCGAGGGCACCCATTGCACCCATCCCCACACCAGCAGGGCGGCAATAGCCGCTATAGCGGGAAAGAGCAAGCGTCCCTGGGCGCCCAGAGTGAGCGTCACCCAGCGCCATAAGCTGGCAAAAATCAGGCCGACCCAGACCCCCAGCACCATCACTCCCCGGCCGGCAACAGAGGGCTCTCGCCGACGACGCCACAGGGCCACTCCCCATCCCAGGGCAATGAAAAGGGTGATCGCGTCCAGCAGACGGTACGTGCGCAGGCCCATGGGCACGTTAAACCAGCCGAACAGCCCCCAGAACGACCAGCGCATGCCGCGCCATTCCCCCAACACATTATCCCACGTGAGGGAGAACGAACGATAACCTACATACGCGAGCATCTGGTTCAGCCCGGTGGGATCACCGTAGAGACGCCAGTTGCGGACATACCACCATCCCGCCACGCCTACCACCGCCAGGACGAATAGCACTAACGAGCGGCCCACAGGACGACGCCATTGCCCTCGGTAGGAAGCCCAGAGAAGAATCGCCCCTCCCAAAGGGAAGAGGGCCAGGCCGCTCAACTTGCTGAGCATGGCCAGTCCTACCCCCAAGCCCAAAAGCAGGGCATGGCCATACCCGCCCCCCCGCCGCAGGCAGCGAATTCCCCACCACAGCGTCCAGGTCGCGGTTGTGGCGATCATCACGTCGTTACTAACCGCGGAGCTGATGAACACGAACTGGGGGATGAAGGCGACCACCGCGGCAGCGGCCAGACCCAAGTATGGCATGTGGGGCCACACTTCACGGACCAGCAAGTATGTTCCAGCCACCGTAAGCGTGCCCAGCAACAGGGAAAGCCAGCGCGCGAGGTGAACGGCCAGGGGCAAACCACGGTAAGGCCAGCGTTCCTTCTCCGTGTGCACAAGGTAGTTCTTGTTGCCCGGCTCAAAAGGCACGCCTACGTTGCGGTGGGGGTTCTCCCAAAGGTAGTCGGCGATCCGTTCTACGGGAACGGGGGCGATCACCACGGCCGCCAGGAGGTAATATAAGGGCGGCTGACTCCCTTCCTGCGCCCAGAGCGCGGGCGCGTCCGGGTTCTGAACCGGCAATTGCCCTGTTGTGGCCACATGATAGGCGAAGAAGAAGTGATAGAGCTCGTCGGGCGCTTCAAAGAGGGGCACCGTTACGGAATAATATACGCCCAACCCCAAGTACAATAACAAGATAAGCGCCAGAATCACCCGATGTCGCACGTCGTTATCCCTCGTTTTTCCCGATAGAACTTTGGGTTCTCGTGCCGGTAGCGTTGTCGTTCTTAGGGAGCCGATCCGTGTGCCGGCGATTGCCAAAGTCGGGCGTAGAGATCCTCATGTTGACGGGCTATGCGTTCCCAGGAGAAAAGTTCTGCTAGCCGTCGCGCCCGACGTTGTAGCTCACGCCGCATGGTCTCGTCGTCTAAAAGACGCTGTATGGCCCTGGCCAGTGCCGACGAGTCACCGGGCGGTACCAGGACTAGGGCCCCCGTCTCGGTGAGGGCCGGCACTGCCACGCGGGGCTCGGTAGTCACCACCGCGGCCCCGTGGACCAACGCAGCCTGTAACGTTCCCCGTCGTAGGGAAACACCATCTCGATAAGGTAACACAACCACTTCACACGCAGCAAACCCACAGGAAAGCACCTCATCGGGCAAGAAACCGGTCCAGTGCACCCGTTGGCCCAAGTTCAAGCGCTGAATCAGGGCCTCCACTTCAGCCCGGTACACCTGGTTGGTGGGATCGCTGGTCCCTACCGGTTCGCCCAGCATGAACAGGTGCACGTTGTAGCCCGTGGCTACCAGTTGGGCGAGTGCTTCTATCAGGTTGGTCACACCCTTACTGCGGTTGAGAAAACCGAAGTAACCGATCACCCGTGCGTCGGGGGGGATGTCCCATTGCTGACGCCAGCGCATTACCTCCTCCGCGGGCACGGCGTGGGGGTGTACGTTGGCACCGATCGGAATGCACGTCGGGTGCAGCCCGGCCTTTTGCAGGATAGCTTCGTCCTCGGGGTTGGTGACGATAATCCCGTGCGCCAGTCGGGCCGGCAGGAGGGTCACCCACCGTCGCACCGGTCCAGCTTTGGGGAAGAGATAAGGCACCCGCAGGTCGTGGTACGTGAGCACGGTCCGCGCGTGGGGCAGCCATCGGCGCACCCACCAGGGCAGGGTGTTGATAGCCGGGTGCATTCCATAGGCAGCAGTTTGATACTGAAGGTGAACAATGTGTGGTCGCACGGTTTGCAAAATGTGTTTCAAGTGGAACAGGGCGCGCCAATTCCAGCCTGCGACCTTGGGGTGCACCTGCAGCTCGGGAACGGAGGGTGGCTCAGTCGCCGGGGAAGGGGGAAGCTGCCGTGTAATAACGTGCACTTGGTGTCCTCGCCGTGCCAGCGCGATGCCCAGCTCGCGGGTATAATCCCCCAGCCCACCCCGCAGTGGGGGAAACTCGCCGGCAATGAAGCATAACCGACAGCTCATTCACTCATCTCTCCCCTTCTCCTCCCCCTCTTGACGCCCGTCACGTCCTGCCGGTTTGGGTTAAAGGCGGAGGTATTTGAACACCCGCTCCGGAATGTGGACGATCACACCCATAATGAGGCGCCAGTACCACGGCGTGTACACCACGTCTTTGCCCTTCAGAATGGCCTGATAAATATCCTGACCCACCCGTTCGGGACTGGCGAAGAGGGGACCTTTGCGCATATGAGCGGTCATGGGGGTGTCCACCATGCCGGGCTTAACCGTAATGACCTGCACCCCGCGACGGGCCAGACGGTTGCGCAACCCCTGGCTGAAAATGGAAACGGCCGCTTTACTGGCACCGTACACGTAATTGCTCTGACGCCCGCGGTCACCGGCTACCGAGGAAATGACCACAATGGTGCCCCGGCCACGGGCTTCAAAGTCGTTGGCGATAAGGGTGAGCAGGGCCATCGTGCTCACCGCATTGGTTTGGAAGGCTTGAAGCATCTCGTACACATCTTGCTCACACGCTTTCTGGTCAGGTAACACGCCGTGAGCGATGAGGGCTACATCCACCGGCCCAAAAGCAGCAGTCGCTGCGGCCAACATGTCGGCGTGGCGTTCCAGGTCGTTGACATCCAGCTGATATGTCTGGACCTGGGACGCGCCGTGCACCCGAAGGTCGTCGGCCACAGCCGTCAGTTTCTCCGGGTTACGTCCGACCAAGAAAAGGTTATCGCCCGCAGCCGCAAAGTGACGCGCGACCGCGTGGGCAATAGCCGATGTCGCTCCTACGATCAGCACGTTCGTCATCCGAACTGTTCCCTTTTCCCTTGGTATGACCTCTTTATGCTGGTGTTCCCACCGACGCGGGGCAGTGGAAAGGAGTTGTGCCCCAGCTTGTTCAATTCTCGGCAGGACGGGAGACGGCCGGTGTGTGGAACACAGGCACCGATGAGAGATCCTGCCCTCGGGTGACCCGCCGCCAAAAGCTGGAAGAAAAGTGTGGGTCCACATACCGCGCGAAGGTCTCCCATTGCGGGTAAGAGACGTGAAAGTCTTGCGGGGACATGTGGGCGTCCTTGGCCGGGTAAAAGGCACCGCCCGCTTCCCGTACCAGAGCATGCAGGTCATCAAACAAGTGCAATGTGCGCACCCCTTCAAAGGGGAAGTCCAGGGTCAACGTCACCCCGGGGCGGGGGAAGGACATCAGGCCGGGGGAGGGCACGTCTCCGAACTCCTTCAGCACGGCCAGGAAGGATGCCCGTCCACTACGGGCGATGCGCTCCACAATGGCCCGGATGACTTCCCGGTGATCGCCTACCGGTACCACACACTGAAACTGGAGCATGCCCCGCCGGCCGTAAATGCGGTTCCACTGGCGAACCATGTCCAGCGGGTAGAAGAACGGTTCAAAGTGTACCAGGCGGCGTTCCCGCTTGTGGCGCAGTCGATGGTAGTACAGAGCGTTGAACAAACGCATGGAAAAGGGGTTTAGCACGCAGTCCGGGAAGTCAATGGGCACCGTCAGACGGGGGGTGCTATCAGGGGTGAGGATGGGCACCCCTTCCGCGTGATTGCCCCGCATGAAAATACCCCGGCCAAGGTGACGGTTCTGGGCAAGGCAGTCCACCCACGCCACCGTGTACTCGTAGTCCTCATCGGAAGCGGCCGAGATCTCAAAGAATTCGTCCAGGTGGTCAAACCGGATAAGTTCCTCCTCGATGTACGCGGAGGGGATACGCCGCAACCGAAATTCTGCCCAGAGGATCAGGCCGGTTAAACCCATCCCGCCAATGGTGGCCCGAAACAACTCCACGTTTTGGGTAGGCGAGCAGATCACCCGTTCACCGGAGGAGCGCAGCAGTTCCAGCTGGGTGACATATCGGCCGAAGGTGCCCGCGTGGTGGTGGTTTTTGCCGTGTACGTCATTGGCAATCGCGCCGCCCACCGTCACGTACTTTGTGCCCGGCGTGACGGGCAAAAACCACCCGCGCGGCACAATGAGGCGCAAGATCTGATCCAGGGTGACCCCCGCTTCACACCGGAGCACCCCTTGCTCCGGATCAAAGTCAATAAACCGGTTGAGGGGCCGTATGTCCAACAGGACGCCGTTCTCGTTCAGACACACGTCGCCATAACTGCGCCCCATGCCGTACGCCAACACCGGCGCGTCCAGACGGTCCAGGGCGGGTATCTCATTACGCCACCGGATCGGGATGACCGTTTTGTGACGTACTTTGGGATATCTGCCCCAGGACTCGTACGTTTGGGACATAGGTTTAACCCTTCCTGGGTTGTGGCTCAAAGGTGCCGGGGAACGCCGAACTCACCCTGCCGACGCCACCGTGACGGTGGACCATGCCCGGCTGTACCCGTTGTTCCCGATTGTTTTACACGGTAGAAGGCAGGCAGTCTTGCCCATTTTAACGTACTTCACGGATAACTGCCCAATAGGCTCGAACCCGTTGTGCGCGTAAGGGCCGTTTATGTCCCACCAGCCATTTACACCCTTCAACCAACAGCTCACCTGCGTATTGAAGGCGTATTCCCCAGCGCACCAGCGCGGCAGCCCATGGGCCGTGGTGTTTGTGGAAGTACCGTACTTTACTGCGGTTGAAGTACACGTGGCGGGCGGTGGCTACTTGTTGGCTGGATTTGCCTTCGTGGTGGATGACCACAGCCTGGGGAACGTACACGACTCGCCAGCCTGCCTCTCGTGCCCGCCGGCACAGGTCCATTTCTTCAGAATACATGAAAAAGCCCTCATCAAATCCGCCAATCGTTTCCAGCACCTCACGGCGGACTACCAGACAGGCGCCGTTCAGCCAGTCCACTTCCTGCTCTTGGTCAACGGGACGATCGGCACAGTGATAGCGACGGGCCCAGGGATTGTTGGCCCATCGCCACGCGATAGGCGTACTCTCCAGGAGGGCGGTGAGCACGGTGGGAAAGCGGTATCGCGAGGGCTGCAGGCTCCCATCGGGATACCGGAGTTGAGGCCCGACAATGCCCACATCAGGGTGGGTGTCCAGGTAACGGACCAGGGAGGTCAAGCTGCCCGGCTGGGGGATGGTGTCCGGGTTTAAAAAGCACACATGTCTCCCGCGGCTGAGGGTTATCGCCTGGTTGTTGGCGCGAGAGAAGCCCACGTTGACGGTGTTCTGCAGCCAGCGGACGTGTGGGAATACCTCGCGCAACGACGTACTGTTGTCTGTGGAGGCGTTGTCCACCACGATGGTCTCGGCGGTCAGACAGACCGTCGCATCCGGGAGGGCGAGCAGGCACTGGTGCAGCAGCGGACGGACATTCCAGTTGACGATACAAACGGATAGGTCCGGCCTCATGAGCATTTAGTACGTGCGTTCGACCACGTAGTTTGCCATATCGTGCAGTGCATCCCGGTACGGGGTCGCAGGGACCACAGCCAGGGTCTCCTGGGCCCGGCGTGCAAAGTGCCAGGCTTCCTCACGGGCTCGCTCAATGGCCCCCGAGGTGCGAATCGCCTCTAGGGCCGTCGCCAGCGCATGGTCTCGCGCGGCCGTGTCCTGGGCGTTAAACACGCGCAGGATGACTTCCTGGTCTCCTCCGTCCTGGAGGTAATAAAACACGGGCAGAGTAATTGTCCCCTGCCGAAGATCGCTGCCCACCGGCTTCCCCAGCACGTCCTCGGTGCTGACAAAATCCAGGATGTCGTCCACGATCTGAAAGGCCATGCCCAGGTTGTGGCCGTATTCGCGGAAAGCGATCACGTGCTCTTCGGGAGCTTCTGCCAGAAGGGCGCCCAATTCCGCTGAGGCGGAGAACAGGGAGGCGGTTTTGGCGTAGATGCGTTCGTAGTATTCTTGCTTGGATTGGTTCAGGTCGTAGTACTTGAACATCTGACGCAGTTCACCGTTACAGATGACGGCTAGGGTGCGGGCGAAGAGGCGCACGACCGGTACGCTCCGGGTGTCCGCGGCGAAGATCGCTGCCCGTGCAAAGATGTAATCCCCTGCCAGGACGGTCGCGCCGGCGCTCCAGCGGGCATTTAACGTGGGATTCCCACGCCGGAGGAGGGCACCGTCGATGACATCGTCGTGGACCAGGGTGGCCGTGTGGAGCATTTCCACCGCCGCAGCCAGGGAGACTAGCGCGTCCTCATCTACGGTGTAATGGCGGGCCGTGGCGATGGTCAGAGCGGGGCGAATGCGCTTGCCCCCACTGCTCAAGAGATAAAGAATGGCATCGCCTAATGGGCCTTCCGCTTCCCGACCGGCCTGGCGCATCTTCTCTTCGACTCGGGCCAGGTCCTCCTGTACGAGTTCAAAAAGGGTGATCACGTTGCTCATGCGTTCCTTTCACTCGCCTGTCGTTTTTCGGATGAGCCCTGTCGGCCCGTCCCCTTCGCCTCATGGCCTTCGGCGCCCAGACCGTTCCGGGACACTGTGAGTTTCCCGGGTGACGAGGGTGTACGTCTTACCCCCCGGCCTCATGTGCATCACCTCGCCAGCGCCTGTTCAGTTTACCATATTCACCAGAAGAGCCTTAAAATGCGCTTTTTCCGTGGCTCACAGGGACATGGTTTGTCCGGCCTCTTCCCCTTGTTCGGCCAAACGGTGTTGGACGTAGGTGGCAAAACCTTTTCCGAACACCCGACAGGCAGTAGCCGTGGTGATGTGGGCTACCTCGGCGACTGTCACTCCGTGCAGTTGCGCAATGGCCGCGGCGATGAGGGGGAGACGGGCGGGCTCATTGCGTTGCCCTCGGTATGGGTGGGGGGAGAGAAAGGGCGCGTCCGTTTCTAGCAAGAGTCGGTCCAAGGGTATGTGGGACACGAGGGCGCGGAGCTCCCGTGCGTTCTTGAAGGTTACCGGCCCACCCAGGGAGATACAGAATCCCAGGTCGAGCACCCGGTACGCCAGAGTGCGGTCTCCTTGAAAGCTGTGCCAGACCCCCTTGAAAGGCCGCGTCGCGAGGGGTAAGTTGCTCCGTTCCACCTCGCGGGCCCACGCAGCCAGAATGGTGTACGTTTCTTCCGGCGCCTGACGGCTATGAATAACCACCGGGACTCCTTCTTCCGCGGCCAGTTCCAGCTGGGCGCGGAACGCAGCGGCCTGTACCTCCGCCGGGTGCACGTTCCAGTGATAGTCCAGCCCGATTTCCCCGACGGCGACAACTTTGGCGTCCGTGAGCGCGACGCGCAGCTCGGCAAGCCCTGCCGCGTTGACCTCTGTCGCGCTGTTAGGGTGAACGCCCACTAAGGCGAAGACCGAGGGGAAACGATGGGCCAACGTTCGTGCCTCCCGGGAGGTGCGTAAATCCACCGCCGGGTTGATGAATGCGATCACGCCGGCCGTTTCCGCCCGACGGATAACCTCTTCCCGGTCGGCTGCAAATTGCTCAAAGTTCAAGTGACAGTGTGTGTCTACGAAGCAATGACATGTCATCTTGCCTCTGACCTGGTAAGTTGGTCCCTATGGCTAAGCTTGTTCACATGCAGGTGTAGGTAGGTCCGGTTTCGAAACGCCCCGTACAAAGGCCTAAGGTGACAGGAAGCCTGCAGGTGCATGGAAATGCCGGCAGGGGTGATGAGGTGACCTGTGGGACGTTGGGTGTGGAACGGAACGGAGGTCCCACAGGTCCTTTGCCGGTTTGGATGACCGGACCATGGGCTTGGTTTCAACATATCAGGGTAGAATGCCGGCCAACCGCTGGCCTTCGGCCAGCAGGTCATCCACTTTATCCTCAAACGTGGTTTCGCAGTAGATCCGGATCAGCGGTTCGGTGCCCGAGAAACGCACCAGCAGCCAGCCCCGATCCTCCAGTACAAACTTATACCCATCGATGGTCACCTTGTCCACTACCCGCAGGCCGGCAAGTCGCTCTGGTCGGGCATCGTCCAACCGTTGACGGGCGGCCTCTTTGCTCCGCTCGCTTTCCAGTGGGATGTCCACGCGTTTGTAGTAAAAAGCTGCCCCCACCTCTTCGAACAGCATATCCAGCAATTGCGAAGGGCGTTTGCCTGTTTGGACCATGAAGTCCAGCAGGTAGAGACCCGCCAGGATGCCATCTCGCTCGGGAACATGACCGCGGAAGGCGTATCCTCCAGATTCTTCCCCGCCGATGAGCGCGTTGGTTTCCAGCATTTTGGGCGCCACGTACTTAAACCCGACCCCGGTGTGGTGCACCGGAACGCCGTACTTTTCACCGAGGATATCCAACATCGAAGTGGTGGACAGGGTTTTGACAATGGGTCCCCGTTCCCCGCGTACTTTGAGGAAATAAAGGGCAAGAAGGCCGTACACCCGTAGCTGGTCGACGAATTCCCCGTGCTCGTCGCCCAACCCAACACGGTCCGCGTCCCCATCGGTGATGATGAGCGCGTCGGCACCGATACGTCGGGCGAAGGCCAGTCCGGCGTCCACGTTGGGTGGAATGGGTTCCGGCCGTTTCATTTCGGGGAAGATGGGGTTGCGTTCGCGGTGGATTTCGTGCACTTCGGTGGTGTCACCGTCGAGCAAGCGGGGAAACCATCCTGCACCGTTGCCCCACATGGGATCCACGGCGATCTTCAGACCGGCTTGGCGGATGGGGGTCACATCGATCAACGTCCGCAGGTGCGCCAGATACGCCGGTGCGGGATCGAAACGGCGTACCAGGCCCACGGCTTCGGCAAGGGCCAGCGGGATGCGTCTTACCTCTTGCATGTCGTTGGGGATACGCCGTTCTATCTCCTTTAAACCCTGGGGATCGATGGCTCCCCCGTGCTCGTCCCGTACCTTGAACCCGTTGTCGGTGGGGGGGTTATGGCTGGCAGTGATGTTCACACCGCCCAGGGCTTTTTGAGCCACAATGCTGTATGAGATCACCGGCGTGGGGGTGGCGGTTTCGGTGAGCCAGACCGGAATCCCGTTACCTGCCAGCACTTCGGCTACGGCGGCCGCGAAATGTTCCGAGTTGAACCGTCGGTCATAGCCTACCACCACGCCCCGGGCCAAGACATCCGGCCGTGGGACGTAGTCCCACAGGTAACGGGCAAAGCCCTGGGCGCACCGGCGTACGTTGTCGAAGGTGTATTCCTCCGCGATGCGCCCACGCCATCCGTCAGTGCCAAACTTGATTGCAATCACGCGTCACCTCCTATGGACGGCAGAGATCTGGGACGAGGCATGTTTCCCGGGCGTGGGGTTTATGACCCCGCCGCGGGATTATGGGAGAGGAAAGGCCGGGATATTTCGGGGCTTTTCTCCTCGCATTTCTCGTTGCAGGTTCTCCAGGTCTGCATCCACCATGATTTTAACCAGCTCTTCAAAGGAGACGGTCGGTGTCCATCCCAGTTTTGCTTGTGCCTTGCTGGCGTCGCCGACCAGCAAGTCCACTTCCGCCGGCCGGAAGTACCGGGGATCTTGCACCACAAAGTCCCGGTAGTCCAACCCCAGGTAACCGAAGGCAATTTCACACAGTTCTCGCACGGAGTGAGTCTCGCCGGTGGCGATGACATAATCTTCGGGTTCGTCCTGTTGGAGCATAAGCCACATCGCCCGTACGTAGTCGGGCGCGTAGCCCCAATCGCGGCGGGCTTCCAGGTTGCCGAGCCGCAATTCCTGGGCCAGCCCGAGCTTAATGCGGGCTGCGCCGTACGTTACCTTACGGGTGACGAATTCCAACCCTCGACGCGGGCTTTCATGGTTGAAGAGAATCCCGGACACCGCGTATATGCCGTAGGACTCGCGGTAATTGACGGTGATCCAGTGCCCGTACACTTTGGCCACGCCGTAAGGGCTGCGGGGGTAGAAGGGCGTTTTCTCGTTTTGTGGGACTTCCCGCACCTTGCCAAACATTTCCGAGGAACTGGCTTGGTAAAAGCGGATATCGGGCTTTACCAGGCGAATCGCCTCCAGCAGTCGTGTGACCCCCAGCGCGGTGAACTCCCCGGTCAGGACCGGCTGTTTCCACGAGGTGGGCACGAAGGACTGGGCGGCTAAGTTGTACACCTCGTCCGGCTGGTACTCCGCGATGATGTCCATCAGTGAGGACTGATCCAGCAGATCGCCTTGTACCAGGGTCAGTTTATCTTGGATGTGATAAATGCGGTCGAAGTTCACCGTGCTGCTACGTCGAACCATGCCGATCACTTCGTATCCCTGGGAGAGCAAAAATTCGGCCAGATACGAGCCATCCTGTCCGGTGACGCCGGTGATCAACGCACGTTTAGGCATGTCGTCCTCCCTTGCTCTCGTGGGCGGTTGTGGGTGTGTCGACGTTGGCGGTCTGGACCCTCTGGCGCCAGTCGTCTAGGACATCCAGCACCGAGCGACGAAAGGGTATTTTCGGAGTCCAGCCGGTATGGGCCCGCACTCGGGCGGGATTGCACCGTACCTCGGGAACGTCGCTGGGCCGTAGTTTGGCCGGGTCCACTTCTACCTGGATGGGCACCCGGCTGGCCGCGAGAAGAATGTCCAGGATCTCTTGAATGGCATATGCCTCCCCTCGGCCCACGTTGTACACCTCTCCTACTCGGCCGTGCAACATTAACAGCCGATAAGCGGCGACAACATCGCGCACGTCGGTGAAGTCACGGCGGGCGCTCAGGTTCCCCACGCGAATAACCGGGGGTTGTAGGCCGGCCTCAATGCGGGCTACCTGGCTGGCGAAGTCCGCGCACACAAACCCTTTATCCTGGCGGGGACCGATGTGGTTGAAGGGACGGACCCGTACAATGGGCAGGTGATGGGCCAGCGCGTATTGTTGGGCCATCAATTCCTGGGCTGCTTTGCTCACACCATAGGGGGTAACCGGCCGCATGGGATGTGCTTCGTCCACCGGCAGGTACAGGGGTGGGCCGTACACCTCGTTGGAGGCGATGACCAGAATGCGTTGCACCGCAATTCCTGTGCGCATCACCGCTTCCAGCAAGGAGAGCTGGGTCAACAGGTTAGTACGGTATGTCTCCCAGGGGTGTTGCCAGGACGCTCCTACCCGTGACTGGGCAGCCAGGTGGACGATCACGTCGGGTCGGGCACGGCGCACCATGGCCACGGTGGCTTCCTGGTCGGTTAGATCGCATGTTATCAGGTGCAGACGCCCTTGCAGGTGGGCCACTCGCCACCGGCTGTGGCGGACGACCCCCCATATTTCCCAGTCGGTTTGATGTAACAGGTGTTCGGCCAGATGGCTGCCTGCAAAGCCGCCAATGCCTGTGATGAGGACGCGCACCGGTTCCCTCAAGGTGTATGTGATGATGGCCGTTCTCCCGGGGGTACGTTCGGTGTTTGGCCCGATAGGACATCCTCGGAAGCCGACCATCGGTCCCCTACATTCTACCCATTCAAGGGTCAGGTGCCTAATGCGATGGACGCGTGTACTGGGTTGATTTGTTTTCCTATGGTCGGTGACAGGTTGACGCGCGAAAGGGCCGGTCAGGCACGTCGTCTTTCCTGACCGACCCTTTCGGCGGCGCTTGACGTGGGTTATCGTGCCGGTTCGGAGATCACCTGAGGCACCGGTCCCTTCAGGCCCGCTTCCTCTCGCAGGAGGGCGGCCTTGTCCGTGCGCTCCCAGGGGAGGTCCAAGTCTGGGCGACCGAAGTGCCCATACGCCGCCACCTGTCGGTAAATGGGACGGCGCAGGTCCAGGTCTCGAATGATCGCGGCCGGCCGCAGGTCGAAGTGCCGTTGCACCAGGTCAAGGATGACTTCATCGGGTACACGGCCGGTGCCAAAGGTTTCGATGCTGAGGCTGACGGGCCGGGCCACTCCGATGGCGTACGATATCTGAAGCTCGACCCGGTCGGCCAGGCCTGCAGCGACGATGTTCTTGGCCACATAGCGAGCCGCGTACGCGCCGGAACGGTCCACCTTTGTGGGGTCTTTGCCGGAGAAGGCGCCCCCGCCGTGACGGGCAACGCCGCCGTACGTGTCCACCATGATTTTACGGCCGGTGAGGCCGGCATCGCCCATTGGCCCGCCGGTGACAAACCGTCCGGTGGGATTGACGAAGATGCGGGTCTGGTCGTCCATCCACCGGTTGACCACCGGTTTGATCACGTGTTCAATGACCGCTTCACGAATTTGCTCCTGGGTTATGTCAGGAGCGTGCTGGGTGCTGATGACAATGGTGTCCACACGCACGGGCTTACCGTAGCTGTATTCCACCGTAACTTGGGACTTGCCGTCTGGGCGGAGGAAGGGCAGGATGCCCTCCTTGCGGACTTGGGCCAGGCGTCGGGTCAGAGCATGGGCCAGGCTGATGGAGAGGGGCATCAGCTCGGGGGTTTCGTTGCACGCAAACCCCACCATCATGCCCTGGTCACCGGCACCGATGGCCTCAATGTCTGCCTCATCCATCTGGCCGGTTTTGGCCTCTAGCGCCTTGTCTACCCCCATGGCGATGTCGGGGGACTGTTTGGCAATGGCCACCTGCACCGCGCAGGTCTCCGCGTCGAAGCCGTAATCGCTGCTGGTGTACCCAATCTCCTGGATCACCTGGCGGGCGATCTCGTCATAGTTCAGCTGGGCCGAGGTGGTGATTTCACCGAACAGGAGCACAAAACCGGTCTTTGTCGCGGTCTCACACGCCACCCGGCCGTACGGGTCCTGGGCCAGCACCGCGTCCAGGACCGCGTCGGAGATCTGGTCACACATCTTGTCCGGGTGACCTTCCGTCACCGACTCACTGGTGAAAAGCAATTTGGCCGAACGCATGAACGTTGTGCTCATTGCCGTACTCCCTTGCTGTGAGATGTGTCCACTTACGTGGGTCAGGTGCCCTCTTCCCACGAGGAGAGGTACCGGGCCTGCTCCTCGGTGAGGGTGTCGATTTCGATGCCCATGCTTTGGAGCTTCAGCAGAGCGACTCGTCGGTCAATGGCCTCCGGCACCGGGTACACCTGACGTTCCAGCTCGGCATGGTGTTCCTTAATGAAACGCACACACAAAGCCTGGTTGGCAAAGGACATATCCATGACGGCACTGGGATGACCTTCGGCGGCGGCAAGGTTCACCAGACGGCCTTCGCCGATCAGGTACAGCCGACGTCCATCGGCCAGGGTGTACTCCTCCAGGAAGGGACGCACCTGTTGCTTGCGGGTGGCCATGGCCTCCAGGGCGGGAATGTTGATTTCTACGTTAAAGTGGCCGGAGTTTGCCAGAATGGCGCCGTCCTTCATCACCTCCATGTGTGCCCGATCGATCACGTTGATGTTGCCGGTGGCGGTGATGAAAATGTCCCCCTCGCGGGCGGCGTCGATCATCTTCATCACCCGGAACCCGTCCATGCGGGCTTCCAGCGCGCGCAAGGGGTCCACTTCGGTGACAATCACGTCCGCGCCCATGCCCTTTGCCCGCATCGCGATGCCTCGGCTGCACCACCCGTACCCGGCGACGACCACCGTTTTCCCCGCCAGGAGAATGTTGGTCGCCCGGACAATACCGTCGATGGTGCTTTGGCCGGTGCCGTAACGGTTATCGAACAGGTGTTTGGTCATCGCATCGTTGACCGCGATGATGGGGTAACGGAGCACCCCTTCATCGGCCATGGCTCGCAAGCGGATGACCCCGGTGGTGGTCTCTTCGGTGCCTCCCAGGACATCACCGATGAGGTCCGTGCGGTCCTTGTGGAGTGTGCTGACGAGATCGGCGCCGTCGTCCATGGTGATGTGGGGCCGGATGTCCAGCACAGAGTGGATGTGTCGGTAGTATGTGGTGTTGTCTTCACCCTTGATGGCAAAGACGGGCACGCCAAAATGCACCACCAAGGCCGCGGCCACATCGTCTTGAGTGCTTAGGGGATTGGAGGCCGCCAGGGCGACCTCCGCCCCTCCGGCCTTGAGTACCCGCATGAGGTTGGCCGTTTCCGTCGTAACGTGCAAACAGGCAGCGATGCGTACACCTGCCAGGGGACGCTCTCGCCGGAATTCCTCCTCCAGCCGTTGGAGCACCGGCATCTCCTTGCGTGCCCATTCGATGCGTCGCAAGCCGTTGTCCGCCAGGCTCAGGTCCTTCACGTCGTGGGGTATTGTCGTTGCTGTAGTCACGGTTGCCTCCTTAACGTAGTATTCATTTGCCAGAGAGAACGTTCGGAAATCCGTGTTTTTTCACGCCCTCACCTCCTCCTCATCAACAGGCCGGTGTTCTCGTCCTCCTCGTTACGTGAGGGGTGGCGGTGAGGGCGTAGATCCCCTATATCTTCCGGCCAAGTTTTCCTCGTTTTCCCGTAGGTCCCTCACAGGCCATGAATTTTCCGAACGCCCTTACCAGACGGTAAATTCCCCCCGCGCCAGGCGCTGGGTGAACGTGTCAATGTTGGCCAACTCCTCTTGCACCAGAGTTTCCACGGCCGAAGCCACGTCGGCCAGCGTTGTACCCGGTGCCAGAATGACTTGCGCGGCGGCGATCAAGGGATCGTCAATGGGCCGCCCGATTTGACTGCACAGCCAGATGTACACTTCTTCTATGCCCTCCACCTCCTCGTACACCCGGGCCGCGATGTGATGGGCCAGGAGGTTGTAGATTTTGCCCACGTGAGCTACCGGATTTTTCCCGGCTGCCGCCTCGGTGCCCATCGGTCGGTTTAGGGCAATGACCCCGTTCACCCGGTTACCCCGTCCCACCTGACCACAATCTGCTCCTTCGGCCGAAGTGCCCAACACAGTGAGGTACATGCCCGCCGCGCCGCGGCCTGGCACGTCCAGAGTGTTCAGCTCGACCCGAATGTGGGCGAAATAAGGCGCACCCTCGGCCTGTACGAAGGCCTGGAGTGCGGCCAGAACCTCTTCCTTGCGTTGAAAGTATGCCTGTTCGGTGGTGAAGAACCGGTCCAAGAACGCCGCAGCCACCGTCAGGATGACCTCGTCCCCCTGTCGAACGCCCATCACCTTGATGTCTTCTCCCACTTCGGGAAAGCGGTCTTTAAAGGCACTGCTGTTCATGAACCGTTCCGTACGGTATACCAAGCGCTCGAGGGGGCTCAGGGGCGCATATCCGACCGCTGCCGAGGTGTCGTTCGCGCCCACCCGTTCCCGGTGAAAGATGTCGGTCAATTCCGGGGAGCCGGGTTTCAACGCGTTGTGAATTACCAGGTGCCGTTCCGGGTCTACATACCGGAGGTGTTGCTTTACCCATCGGCCCACGGTCTCGTGAACAATGTCGTCCACCGGAATGCGCACCCCTTTGTACTCGAGCACGGCCCGGTCGCCGATGATCAGCTGCATGGGCTCCACGACCCGTCCACCCCCCAGGGCGGGTTCGGTCACACCTGCTGCCAGCAGCCCTTTGTCCACGTTGTGGTGCAGGATGCCGCCGAACAACTCGTTGTAAACCCGGCACAGGGCCAGGGAGATCTCTTCGGCGATGGCATCGCAAATGGAATCAGGATGCCCTGTGCCCTTTCGTTCTACGATTTCCGCTCGTTGTTTAGGCACAGGCAGCGCGTTCAGTTGTTCTACCGCTACACGGCTCATTGCCGCGCGCTCCTTCGCTCGTGGTGTAAGTTGGTTACGCTCGGCCCGGCGCGCTCACCTGGGCTCGCAGTTGCTCCAGTTCCGGCGTGGGGCCGAAGGTTTGGACGTAGCGGGAGATGAAATCGTCCAGGGTATACGTGTGTTCCTGAGGGCCGGCGTGTTCCAGCACGTACGTAGCGGCCAGACTGCCCAGACGACCGGCTATCTCCCAAGAGAAGCCCCGCAACCGTCCCGCGATCAGGCCGGCGCGGTAAGCATCTCCCACCCCGGTTGGGTCTACCACCCGCTGTGGCGGTGCGGGGGGAATAGTGATCCTGCGACCTTCCACATAGATACTGGAGCCTCGCTCCCCTTCGGTCACTACCAGGACCCCTGCCCGGGCCACAAGATCCGCGTCAGGGAGCCCGGTCTTGTGTTTGATAAGGGTGTACTCGTAATCGTTGCAAATCACGATATCGGCCACTTCGATGCCTTCGACCAAGTCGGTGCCCTCTAAGCGCACAATCTGTTGACTAGGGTCATACATCAAGGGCAGGTTGAGTTCAGCGCATTCCCGCACATACCGGCGCATGGCTTCCGGGTCGTTGGGGCTGACAACCACCAGCTCCACGTCGCTTAGATCCACATCGTGGAAGGAAAGTTCCCGGGCGCGGGCCATAGCCCCCGTATAAAAGCTCGCAATTTGGTTGTTTTCCTGGTCGGTGCTCACAAAGAAGGAGGCAGTGAATTCATCGTGATACACCCGTATCCAGGACACATCTATTCCCTGTACCTCCAGCCATCGGCAATAATCGGTAAAGTCCTGTCCGGCAGTGGCCATAATGCGCACCGGGATGCCCAGCAACCGCAGGCTGTAAGCGATGTTCGGCGCGCAGCCGCCCCGGCGCCGGGTCATGGAATCGACCAGGAAGGAGAGGCTCAGGTTTTCGATGTTCTCCGGCAGGATGTGATCTCGGAACCTGCCAGGGAAAGACATGATGTAGTCATAGGCAATGGAGCCCGTTACTACGACCGTCATGGCACTGCGCTCCCTGTTGACGTGAACACACCGGCACGGCCCATGTGCCTTCCGGCGTTGTTCCGCTTGATGTAGATCACTTCCCCCGTTTCAGCATGGCCTGTCGCGCGGCAAGGCGTGTTTTGCGCCGTTCCGCGATCCGCTGTTCTGCCAGCGCTTTAACCCGTCGTAGGTTCACGTCAAAGGGCGGGTACACGATGCCCTCTTCCGTGATGATGCCCGTCAAGTACCGGTGCGGTGTGATGTCGAACGCCGGGTTGTAAACGGGCACGTTGTCGGGTGCGATTTGACAATCCCCCACCTTGGCTACTTCCTCCCATCCCCGTTCCTCGATGGGGATGTGTTCTCCGGAGGGGATAGACAGGTCAATGGTCGAGGTGGGCACCACCGCGTAGACGGGAATACCGTTTTCCCGGGCCACGACGGCCAGCTTATAGGTGCCGATCTTGTTGGCCACATCACCGTTGGCAGCCACCCTGTCCGCGCCGAAGAGGACCACATCTACCTTGCCGGCCCACATGAGGTAACCGGCCGCGTTGTCGGCGATGAGGTGCATGGGGATCTCCTCTTGCATGAGCTCCCAGGCGGTGAGGCGGGCGCCCTGCAGTCGCGGCCGGGTTTCGTCCACCCACACGTGGATGTTCTTGCCCGCTTCGTGGGCCGCCCGAATGACCCCCAACGCAGTGCCATAGTCTACCGTCGCCAGACTACCCGTGTTGCAATGGTGCAGGATGTTGGCATTATCGGGGATGACGCTCAAGCCATGCTGCCCCATCCGGCGGTTAATTTCAATGTCCTCCTCCGCCAGGGCCTCGGCCTCGTCCAACAAAATGGCCCGGAGAAGGTCCAGGTCCTCGGTATTGACCTCCTGAGCGGTGGTCAGGATACGCTGCGTGCCCCAGGAGAGGTTGACAGCGGTGGGGCGGGCATTGTCCAGAACCGCTTTGGCCTGGGCGAGGTCGGCCAGCAAGGCGTCACGCGCGGTAGCCTGGCTCTGGTAAGCTGCCAGGACCATTCCGTACGCGCCGGCCGCTCCGATAGCCGGTGCACCTCGAATGACCATTTCCTTAATAGCCCACGCGACCTGTCGGTAGTCGCTGAAAGACTGCACCACCAGTTCTAGGGGCAGGCGTCGCTGATCGATCATCTTAACCTGCCCCTCTTCCCACCAAACCGTGCGCATACAGGTTTCTCCTCACGTCTGGATATGGTGGCGTATCACAAAAAATGCGCTCCCCGATGGAGCGCGCTGTTAAATGAGAGTCGCCTCTCATCTCCCAGGCGGGCGCACCCCACCTGCCGGAATTGGCACCTGGGTCCGGGGAGCCTGCAGGTGGCCTTTCCACCTGCACCGGACCTGGTTGCCAGGGGTTCACAGGGCCGGTCCCTCCCCCCTTCTTGATGAGAGCGTTAGCCCTCTGTGCAATTGTTCGAGGGTCCATCATATCACGGCCCTGGAATTTTGTCAAAACATTTGAGCAAAATATGGATACCTCTCTGCCTTGTGTCCCCTCTCCGGACGGCCGTAACCGTCGAAGGAAACGCAAGATGTCCACCCGTTGCAAGATAGGACGGGCCGGTGGGTTCAGTCGGTCGTTTGGACGATGGGTATGGGCCCTATGAGCACCCGGTTGGCTTCCTGGCCATCTACGAGCAGTGGAACCCGTTCGCCGCTTGCGGGGTCGTACATCCCTACTTCCAGGAAGTATTCTCCGGGGGGCAGGTCGGCCGGCACCATCAAGGCTTTTCGGTCCACGACCTCTTGGCCAGGAGACCAGCGTGTTGTGGGCAGATAGCCATTCACCGGAGGAGCATCAATACCGCTAATGTACCGGTCATCCGGCGTCAGGAGGTGGACAAAGGCGGTGTAATCCACGGTCGGTTGGGCGGGGCTCTGCCAGCGGACTTCAACGCGCAGCCAGCGTCCTGTTTGGCCCGGCCAGTCGACGACCCGGACGGCCAGGGGACCGGGGGCTTGGGGATTTACTGCGTTCAGGGGAAAGCGGATACCGGTGTTGGGAGCGGCCGGTGGCGCAAAGGATAACAGACGCAGGTCCCCCACCCACTGGTGGGACAGGAGAAACGCCCGTTGGGAAAGCCAGCGCTCGGCCAGGAGCTCAGGATGCGCGGGGGGCATCCGGGCTACCAGGACCCAGAGACGTCCCGTGGCCTGGGTTGTGGTTTGTGTCAGCAGGCGCGCCTCCTCAGGGCGTAGCGGTGGAGGATGGGGCGCAAATCCGAGGGTGTACCACCGGCCGTGCGCCCAATTCATAATGCTCGGGTAGTCAAAGGGGGCAATGGTGATGAGCACGTCCTCAGCGGTGCCCTCCGCCCGAACGCGTTGGAGGGCGGTGTGCACGGCCTGTTCAAAGGGTTGGCGTTGCGCCCAGGCACTGTACCGGTCTAAACCGAGAATACCGGTCAGGCCAAGGAGAAGGGCTGCCAGCAGGTAACCGCCCCGGCAGAACATTGTACGCCGCTGTCGGACGGCCCAGGTCGCGGCGGCCAGGGCGAGCCCACTGCCCAAGACGATTGGCCAGGCATCGCGACCCACCCGCACCCACGCGATGTCCCAAAAGCCCTGCCGGAGGTGGATCGCCTGCAACACCAAGGGGGACCACCGGGGGGACAGGAGAACCGACCATGCCTCCCGAGGCTCCCCAAACTGCATTTCCAGAACCGTTTCACCCAGGGTGAAGTCCGCGGTCACGGCCAGCACCTGGACGGCGGTGGAGACGACAGCGAGGATAAGGACCCAGCGTCGTCGGTGAGCCGTTTCCCACGCTGCTGCCACAAATGGCATGAGCACAGGCAATACCGGCAACAGGAAGCGAGGTCCCCAGGCAAACTCGCCGGACCAGCTCCACCAAGTGCTGTAAAAGAGGGTGTACGTCGCGAACATCCCCGCGAACACGCGAGCACTGTGAGGATCTCTACGGTAGAAAGGACGTGCTCCCATCAGGACGGCCCACACGATGGGCGAAAACCACGCGAGGCCTCGAAAGGGGCTAAGCAACAGGCCATACGCGCCCAGCCATACCGGTGTGCTAAAGGCTTCACGCAGGCTGACCTGGTATCCCGTGTACCAGGGCGCTCCAAACCGCACGACGTTGTACAACGCGTAGCCACCCCCGCCCAGAACCAAGGCCGATCCCGCCCAGAACAGGGTGCGTCGCCACGGGCGGGGGGAGGTGTGGGTAGCGCCGAGGTAGAGGACGAAAAAGGGCCATAGGAGGAGATTCACCGCACGAGCCCACACCGCGAACGCGAAGAGCAACGCGCTGAGCAACAGCCATCGAACACTGTTTGTCTCTCGGCCACGATGTGCCGCGTAGAGCGCTCCGACGAGCCCCAGGGTGGCTACCGGTTCACCGAATAGCAATCGGCTGTAAGGCCAAGCCAAGGTGCCTACCCCGTATATCAACGCAGTCCAGGTTGCCGTGCGCGCGGTGAATCCCAGTTGGTGGAGGAACGCGGCTAACCCTACCGCGGTGAGGGCTGTAAGGGGTATGTTGGCGAAGAAGGCCGCGAAGACCAGGCCCCAGCGGTCCACCGGCAAAGCAAGGGCAACCAGGGTTGCAGGTAGGAGGGCAGTAGGCCAGCCCTTCTGAGAATACACATGGCCTCCGCGACCGAAGTCCCCTTGCACTTCCCGTGGGGGACGGGCCCACTGGCTCCATAGGATCTGGTCCGTGTCCAGTGCGCCGCGCTTGGCCAGGTTTTCGGCCAACGCGTAAATGGAGACTTCATCAATGACGTGAAAGCGTCCTGTGTAAGTCAGGAGATAGATGGCGACCAGGGCCAGGAAAAGCCATCCGTACGCCGGTCCTGTTGCCCGCTCACGCGTCACGGTGTGAGGCCTCCACAATCGTGGCCTGGGTCACGCGAACCAGCTCGGCCGGATCAAGCCGCACCATGGTGTGTTCATCTCCACCCCCGGCAAAGGCCTCCGGCAGCGTGAGGACTTGGGCGTCCACCAGGACGGGCAAGGGCGTACGGTGACCAAAGGGGGGAACGCCACCGGGCGGGTAGCCCGTTAGGGCCAACACGGTGGTCGGATCGGCCAATTTCACCTTCTTTCGTCCCACGCCGAAATGGCGGGCCAGCACGCGCGGGTCCACGCGTGCCGGCCCGTTGGTGATGTAGATGACCGGCCGGCCATCCACCAGGAACACCAGCGATTTGAGGATGCGGTCCGGTGGTACTCCCAGCGCCCGGGCGGCCGCTTCCACAGTGGTCGTATCCCCGAGCTGCCGGAAAAGTTGGGCGCGCAGTCCCTGTTCCTGAATGTACTTTTCGAGGTCATCCGGCCCGCGCATGGCTTTCCTCTCCGTTCAGGGGCGCGACGTACACGGCTACGTCGTAATACGTGGCCCCACCTCCCATGTCCGCTTCCGCTTGGGAGGTTAACACATTGACACTCTGCCCGTCCGCGGCCTGAGTACGCCACCAGATGCTGGGCGTATAACACACACCGGGCCGCACATCCGGGCGGACGCGGGCGCGCAGTCGCAGGCTGCCGCGCGCGTTCCACACCCGCACCCAATCCCCGTCTTGTATGCCCCGTGCCGCTGCGTCCTCAGGGTGTAACAGCAGGTACGGCTCTCCCTGACGGCGTTGTAGTCGGGGCACGTTGGCGAAGTTGGAGTTTAAGTAGTAGTGCGCTGAAGGGGAAAGCAAAGCCAGCGGTTGCTGGGCTGAAGCGCGACTGCTCTCGGCTGAAGCCGGAAGAGGCGTCTCGTGGGGAGGGGTGAACGTGGGCAAGGGGTCGTATCCGTCATGAGCTGCCTGGGCGCTGTAGAACTCACATTTACCTGAGGGCGTGAAGAAATCTCCTTCGGCAAAGGGCAGGAACGGGTCTGGGAGGTTGAGGCGCACAAAGCCTTCATCCAGCAAACGCTCGTAGGTGATACCCGTCATCCAAGGGTGTTTTACGGACAAGGCCTGGCGGATAAGATCCTCATCGCTGTCGCGGAGGGCGGGATGGTCTAGACCCAACCGTTGGGCCAGGAGGCGGAAGATCTCGGTGTTAGGTTTACTCTCTCCCACGGGGGCAATGGCGGGGCGGTTTAGGGTGAGGTAATAGTGGCCATAAGCTGTGTGCAGGTCCCAATGTTCTACTTGCGTCGTGGCCGGCAGGATAATGTCCGCGTACAGGGCCGTGTCGGTAATAAAGTGCTCCAACACTACTGTAAAGAGGTCTTCGCGGGCCAGACCCCGTAATACCGCGTTTTGGTCGGGCGCGGTGACCGCCGGGTTGCTGTTGTACACGATAAGCGCGTGTACCGGAGGATGGGGATCGCCCTGCATTACCGCGCGCGCTCGCATGTGGGCGTCAAGGCTTAACGCGTCGCCCAGTCGGGCGGCGTTGATGAGGCGGGTAGGGTGGGGCTGAAGGTCCGTCCGGCGGAGGGCCTGGCGGTTAACGGGAAACGCGCCACTGGTGCTCAGGAGGACACCCCCGCCCTGTTCGCGCCAGGCACCAACGAGTGCGGGCAACATGGCGATGGCGCGTACGGCCATACCCCCTCCGCCGTGGCGTTGCATGCCGTAATTGATGCGGATAACTGCCGGCCGCGTTGTGGCGTATTCCCGCGCCAGGGTCTCAATGCGTTCGGCGGGTAGCCCTGTTATCGCGGCCGCTCGTTCGGGGGGCCACGCCTCCAGCCGCTCCCGCAGGTGGGAGAAACCGAGGGTGTAGCGGCTCACGTATGCCTCGTCCCAGAGGCCATCCCGCACGATCACGTGCATCATGGCCAGGGCGAGGGCCGCGTCGGTGCCGGGCATGATGGGCAGCCATTCAGCCGCCTGTCGTGCGGTACGGGTCCTGGCCGGATCAATGACCACTACCCGGGCGCCCTGACGGCGAGCTTCCAGGATGAAGGGCCACAGGTGCATGTTGCTGGTCAGCGTGTTGGTGCCCCATAGAAGGATCAGGCGGGCATAGGCAAAGTCCTCCGGAGGGGTACCCACCGTTGCGCCAATGGTGTACACGTATCCCTGCCATCCGGCCTCTGCGCAGAGGGTGCGGGCCAGTCGTGAGGCCCCTAGCGCGTGGAAGAAGCGTCGATCCATGCTCTCCCCTTGCAGGAGTCCCAGCGTGCCGCTGTAAGAGTAAGGCAGCACTGCCTGAGGGCCGTAACGTTCCACCACATCGCTCAGTCGGGCCCCGATCTCGGCCAGGGCCTCCTCCCAGGTGATGCGTTTGAATTGTCCACTTCCTTTAGGCCCCACGCGCTTCAGGGGGGAGACCACCCGTTCGGGGTGGTATGTGCGTTCCAGGTAATGCGTGACCTTTGTGCACAGCACCCCGCGGGTGAACGGATGGTCAGGGTGCCCGCGCATGGCGCGAGCGGTGCCGGTAGCGTCCACCATAACTTGCCAACAGCACGTGTCCGGACAATCCAAAGGGCAGGCGCCCGTGACGTACCGCACTTCCGGCGTGTTCATGTTCTGCCTTCCTCCTCCCTTTCCACGCCGCCAAGCCTTTCACCGCGGATCTTGGCGCTTTTAATTGTACACGGAGCACAGGGTCTTTCCGAGGCAGGATAAGGACCCGGCACGGCACGATATCAAGGCCTCGGCTCCTCTGTCGGCATCTCCAAAGTGAGCCGGTAGGGCACATCCGGTGGCAGGGCGTGGTGTAGGTGGCCTTCCACGAACAGCCCGGCCCGAATGCCGATGGTGTCCCCGGCGTACAGGCCCAGATCTGCCAGAGGCAAAGCCAGTTCCATCACGGGCGGACGGTGCTGCCACCGCAAAGCGATGGTGACTTGGTGCCCGTATCGCCAGAAGGTGGGGGGACTTTTGGGGGGGATCACCACGTCCCCCAGCGCGCCGGCGGGACCGGTTAAGGAGATAACGATGTCCTGGGACACGGGCGTGCTAAGTTCCAGGCGAATGTACAGATGGGTGCGATCATACCCCACGCGCATGGCTTGTATAGGCACTTGTGCCGGTTGCATGGCACCTGTCGACAGACGGGGACGTACCACATGGGCTGTGGCCCAGTCCGGCTGAGGAGAAGGAGAGGCGTTTAACCGAGGGGTCAGGAATGGTGGAGGAAGGGGGGAAAGGGTAGCAGAAGATTGCACGGTCACCGTGCGTTCTAAAACAGGAGGCACGCTTTCGCCCAAAACCCGGTAGACCGCGATAAGGTTCTCCCGAAAAAGGGCATCGTACAGCGCGTCCTGGGCCGAGGTGTTGCGGCGGGAATACCACCAGAACCAGTCACTCCCCTCCGCGATGTAGAGGTGGGTCCACGCTTCGCGCACCGCGTGTGCCCGTTCGTGGTTGTTCTGCCAGGCCGTAGCCCGCCGCATAAGGGCCGTGCGGGTGTCCCGCACCAGGGACCAGGCCACCGTGTGTTCCGGGTCGCCGATCCACGTGCTCAGGTCGCCGTTGATCCAGGAACCGGTGGCCAGAGAGGGGAGTTCGTCGGTCACCGGGAAGCGTTCAATGAATTCGGACACTGTCACAGGTTGCAGGTGGGTTTCTTCGCCCAAACGACGGTACAGGGTTTCCAGAAACGGGGCGCCGTTGGCCTCGTAATGCTCCCAGGCGTTTTCTCCGTCCAGAGCGATTACCACCAGGTAGGGGTGCTGCGAAGCCTTCAGTCGCTGATAGATGACCAGTAACCGTTGGATCAGGTCCTCGGCCGCTTGCCGGGGAGGGTGATGCATGTAGACGAAACCTATCTTGTCGGAGAGGGTGTGGTCCCGAAAGACGCCGATGATAGGCCCGTGGGGAGTGTGAATTCGATATGGTCGGTACAAGAGGTGAGGGTCTTGGACTTGTTCCTGCGCATCGCGGTGGAAGTAATGGTTCAGGCTGCGCCCTAACACTGCCTCGTCGCTGACGAACCAGCGAGCCCCGATGTCGGCCAGCATTGCGGCCACTTCGGGGGAGACGGCCTGCTCGGAGGGCCATACGCCGGTCAGGGGGGTGTGAAACACCGTTTCACACAAGGTTCGCCCCATAACCAACTGGGCGCGAGCATCTTCGGCCGCGTTGAGCGGTGGCGAAGGTACTGTAATGCCCGGGTTCGCCCGTTGGGCATGGTCGGTGTTGACCAGAAGGGGCAAAATCGGGTGATAGTAGGGGCTAAAGGTGAGTTCGATCTGTCCGGCTTCTGCCAGGGCTGCGTACGCTTCCAGTGTACGGCGGCAAAGATCCCGGTGAACCGTGGTGAGGGTGTGCATGTCCTCAGGGGTGAAATCGCGCCCGCGCGCGGCCAACGCCTGGAGGGCCGGATATTCCTGAATGTACCGCTGCTCCGTCCACGCCAAGTTGAAAAGGACAATCAGGTCCATGTAGTCCTGAGTGCTGAAGGTGTCAGGATCGCGCAGGGCGGTATCGCGGCGACTGATAAGATCGCGGTAGCGGGGGTAGCGAAAGGCAAGGCGTTGCCAGTGGATGCTAAACCCCAGGTTCAGGATAAGGCGCTTTTCCTCCTCGCTCCAGCGATCTTTGTAGCCCAGGAGGGTCATCGGATCTTCTGCCGTTCCCTGGGCGTAGGCCTGAAGTTGTTCCACCAGCGCGGGCACAAGGTTGAAGGTGGCCCGCATGTGGGGAAACATGCGCAGGAGCTCGGCCATGTGCAGGTAATCTTTGGCCGCATGGACCCGCACCCAGGGCAGGACGTACACGTCGCGACCGGGCTGGCGGTAGTAAGGCTGGTGGTGATGCCAGATGAAGGCCACGTACAGTGGATGGTTCATCGTTTGCGCGAGGTAGTGCCCCCTTTCGGTTCAGGTTCAGCCGTTGGTTTGGAAGGAGCTGCCCCGGTGCGTTTCCTCGGTGTTCATTGTTCCTGCTCTTCCACTACGGACACTTTTGAAGCCGGATGGCTCAGGCCGCGCAGCTGTGTGCGCAGGTGCGGGAAGAGAATCACCTCCCGAATGGAAGGCTTATCGGTCACGATCATGGTCAAACGGTCGATGCCCATGCCGAAGCCGCCGGTGGGGGGCATGCCGAACCGGAGGGCGAGGATAAAGTCCTCATCCACCGGGTGGGCTTCCTCGTCGCCGGCCTCCAGCGCGCGGCCCTGTTCCAGAAAGCGTTCCAGCTGGTCTAACGGGTCATTGAGTTCGCTAAACGCGTTGCAGATTTCCATGCCCCCGATAAACCCTTCAAAACGCTCCACAATTTCCGGGTTGTCCGGAGAACGCTTGGCCAGCGGTGAGATGTCCACCGGATAATCGATGATGAAAGTAGGTTGAATCAGGGTTTCCTCCACGTAGGAGGAGAGCAAGCTATCTACCAGCTTGCCCCATCCGGCCTGAGGGTTAGGGTTACCACCGATGTCCTGGATGGCACGACGCAGCGCGTCCGGATCCCGGTACTGGAAAATGTCGATGCCGGTACGTTCTTTAATGATGTCGGCCAAGGGCACGCGTGGCCAGGGAGGTGTCAGGTCGATATCATGGCCTTGGTACGTCAGGCAGAGGCTTCCGTTTACTTGTTCTACCGCGTAGGTTATCAGCTCCTCGGCCCGGCGCATGACCCCGTGATAATCGGTATACGCTTCGTAGAATTCCAGCTGGGTGAACTCGGGATTGTGTTTGAAGGAAACCCCCTCGTTGCGGAAGTCTCGGCCAATTTCGTAGACCCGCTCATAACCGCCCACGATAAGGCGCTTCAGATAGAGTTCGAAGGAGATGCGCAGGTACAATTCCTGGTCCAGCTCGTTGTGATACGTGACAAAGGGACGTGCTGCAGCACCGCCATAAATAGGTTGCAGGATTGGGGTCTCCACCTCGATGAACCCCTCACTATCGAGGTAATCCCGTATGGCGCGTACCAGGCGGGCCCGTTTGATGAAGATCTCCCGCACATCGGGGTTGACCATCAGGTCCACATAACGGTGACGGTAGCGGGTTTCCACGTCGGTCAGGCCATGCCACTTGTCGGGGAGGGGGTGCAGGGTTTTGGCCAGGAGGGTTAACTCGCGCACTTCGCAGGTGATCTCCCCGGTGCGTGTGCGAAAAATGGGGCCTTTCACCCCGATAATGTCGCCGATGTCCAGCATTTTCTTGAAGAACCAGTTGTACGTTTCTTCGCCCAAACGGTCGAGTCGCAGGTGGATCTGAATACGGCCGCTGCCGTCCTCGATGTGGGCAAAGGACGCCTTGCCCATGACACGGCGGGTCATGATGCGCCCCACCAGGGCGACCATGTCATCTGGCCCCAGCTCTCCCCGTTCAAACGCGGCCTTCGCCTGTTTGGTTGTGTGGGTGCGTTCACACCGGGCCGGGTAGGGGTCAATGCCCCGTTCATACAACGTAACCAGTTTTTGCCGCCGAACCCGCTCCTGTTCGGTGATGGTGTGCAGGTCCATGTCCGTTTTTTCCCTTAGGTGATCTCTATGATGCGCAACTTCAACACCCCACCGGGTGTCTTCACCTCCACCACGTCGCCAACCTTACGCCCCATGAGAGCGCTGCCTACGGGCGATTCGTTGGAGATGTGATTGTTGAAGGGATCGGCTTCCACCGACCCCACAATGGTGAACGTCTCCTCTTCCCCGGTGTCCTCGTAGCGCACCCGAACGCGGGAGCCCAAGCCTACTTCGTCCTTTGGCCCTTCCTCGTCGATGATGACCGCGTGTTTTAACTTCCACTCAAGTTCCATGATCTCGCCTTCCAGGAAGGCTTGGGCGTTTTTAGCTTCATCGTACCCCGCGTTTTCCGAAATATCCCCCATGGACTTGGCTTCGTGGATTTGTTGGGCGATCTCCGGTCGCTTGACCTTGATCAGGTACTCGAGGCGCTGTTTCAAGCGTTCGTACCCGGCACGGGTGAGATACACCACGGGCTCTTTCGATTCCGTGGGGTGAGTTTTGGTGTTCTGCGTCATCGGTACTCCCTCTCTCTTAATTCTGCTGGGTTAGTGTTCCGGTCCCACCATGGATAGTCCACCACAACTTGCCTGAAAATCCGTATCTCAAAGGCCACACAGCCAAAGGGCCGGAAGTTGACGGACCGAGGAAAGCCGTGAATTTCCGAACGCTCTCATGCAAAATAAACTGAGGGTCCCGGTGGGTTACCCTCAGTTCGGACGGGGAGTATTGTACGGCAGGGACGGCGGGTCGTCAAGTTTCCACCGAGCAGCCCCTGCCACCGAGGGAGAGCAAATAGTGCTTTTGGGGGATGGACACCCCCATCACAAATGGATATCATGCCCCATGCAGGGTGCGTGGCCCTGAACCATTCCGTGTGCCTTGGAGTGGAGGGGATGTTGGGTACATGGTGAGTGAGGAGCCCCATCCATGGGTAAAGGAACAACGTTGCGGGCATCCTTGCGTTTGTCCCGGATGTCATCCCGACGCTATTACATTGTGGTGGCTTTGACCGTCACCCTGTTCATTACCCTGGTCGCCGCCGTTGGATCCCATCGGATGGCCGTCCAGCAGTTGATCCGGGTTAACGAGCAGGACAGCGTGACCTTTGCCCAGCATGTGTGGGTAGAGATTTGGCCTCAGCACATGTCGGTTAGTGAGCTCCGAGATCCGGAGTTCCTGGCCGCGCTGGAACGCAATTTGCGCCTGCACATGCAGACGGCTGAAGTGATACTGGCACGGGTGTACGACACTCAGGGGCAGGTGGTGCTCTCCATTCCGGAGAGCGTGGCCGAAAAACCTGAACCGCCCGAGATCGTGGTACGGGTGCTCCAAGGTGAGGTCATTGCCAAGTTTGTGGAAGCGGAAAAGCTGGTGGCCGAGGGCCACATTGAGCCGGGTGTGCTCCCCCCCTACGTGGTTGAGACGTGGCTACCCATCCGGATCGCGCCGGACGCGCCCCCGGTAGGGGTGTTAGCCCTGTACCGTGATGTCACAGATATTTACCTGTGGTCTCAACAGTCCGCCGACCGGTTGTTGCTCTTTCTCCTCTCGGTCATCGGCCTCGTTTTCCTCAGCCTATCCGTTGTCGCGTACCGGGTACAGGCCATGCTGGACCGTCGTACCGATATCCTGGAGTCCCTGCTGCGATTGATCGCCATTGCTCATCGGGTGGAAAACTTAGATACCCTTACCCGAGACATACTGGAGATCGTCGTCTCGGTGCTGGACGTCCCGATGGGCGCGCTGTGGATTCGTGGTCATGTCGCGTTGCACGGATTCCCCCCGCAGGCGCGAGAGGTGGCCCGTCACCTGATTCAACAACGGACAGATATCGATATTCGTAACACGGTCGTGGTAAATAATGTATCCCGGGCCTCCTTACCATCTCCCCAGGACGTGGTTATTCGCACGTATGCGGACCGCTTTGATCTGAAGGCGGTCATTGTGGTGCCTGTCTGCACCCATGATGGCACGCGAGTGGGAGGATTGGTTGTGGCCGACCGTCGTCCTCGTCGTTGGCTCCCGGAACAAATTTACTTCCTGGAAGTTACGGGCCAAGAGCTCGGAGTGCTGGCCGAGCGCCTGCACCTGATCGGCCGGTTGCAAGAGGCGCTGGAGGTACGGGAGGCCATGATCCGCAACGTCTCCCACGAGTTGCGCACCCCCCTCGCCCTGATATACGGCTATCTGGAGCTCCTACAGGACGGAATGCTAGGCTCCCTTAACGAGGAGCAGCGTGAGGCCGTGGACATCATGCTCCGGAACGCGGAGCGGTTGCACTTTATGGTGGAGCGTCTGGTGCAGATGCGCCTTCTGGAAGCGGCCACTCTGGAGAAGACCACCTTTGACCTGGCAGGGTGGCTGCGGAACATCGTCGATGAGTGGAAGGTGCGGGCGGAGAACGCCGGGATTGCGTTGCAGGTGGCGCTCCCTGCCGATACCCTGCCTGTACACGCGGACCCGAAGTTGCTCTACATGGTTGTTCAAAATTTGCTGGACAACGCGATCAAGTTCAGCCCTCAGGGGGGGACGATAACGGTGCGGGCATGGTCGGAAAATGACAACGTCCACATCACCGTTTCGGACGAAGGCATCGGCATTCCTCCCGACAAGCTGGAACGCATCTTCGAAAAGTTCTACCAGGTGGACCTTAGCACGACCCGTCGGTTTGGGGGTATGGGGATCGGTCTGGCGTTGTGCAAGGAGATCGTGGAATTGCACGGAGGCCGGATATGGGCGGAAAGTGAAGGTGAAGGGCGTGGCGCGACGTTTCATGTGGTGCTGCCCCGCCGTCACGTGTCCGTGGCCACCTCGGCGGTGGAATCTCTCGGATCATCGTGAACAACACCCCGGCCTCTGACTTGTGGAAGGGGCCGGTTTGCTTGCTCGGGCAAGGTACTATACCCTACCGACATCCTCTGCACATTTTAGGGTTGAGGTCACTGCCAAATGGGCCAACCAAGGGACACGACGGCTGCCACCGGAGCTCCGTCCAATGAACGGTTTTTGCCCGCGGACGTTCTGGCGCAGTGGCCGGCGTTGCGGGAAAAAGCGCGGTGGATTTACGAGCGCCTTCTGGCCTTTTACGGCATGCCGGACTGGCGTCCCCATTATCCACCGTTGGAGGAGCTGATTATTACCACCCTGGCCCAAAACAGCACGGACCGCAACGCGCTAAAGGCGTATCAGCAGTTGCGGGAACGCTTTCCTACCTGGGAAGATGTGCTGCGGGCACCGGTGGAAGAGGTCATTGAAGCGGTACGGCCTGCGGGATTGGGCAACCAGAAAGGCCCGCGCATCCAGGCGATCTTGCGTAAAGTGTGGGAGGAGCAAGGACGCTTCGACCTCTCCTTTCTCGGTGAGATGAGCACTGAGGAGGCCGAAGCGTGGCTCACCGCCATTAAAGGGGTGGGCCACAAGACGGCTTCCATTGTGCTGCTCTTCTGCTTTCAACGGCCCACCTTTCCGGTAGATACTCACGTTGCCCGCGTGAGCCAGCGGCTCGGCATCGCACCTCCCCGCGCGTCCACCCGCCAGATCCGAGCCATTTGGGAGGCCCTGGTTCCTTCGGAATGGTATTACCCGCTGCACTTAAACTTGATCCGGTTGGGACGAGAGATCTGCCAGGCGCGTCGCCCTCGTTGTGAACGTTGTCCGTTACAGCCACGGTGTGATTACTACCGGCAGCAAGCTGCCTCGCCGGGGGCAGAAGAGACGCAATCATGACCCTCCGACCCGCGATGCTCTACATCATCCTGGGCACATGGTTGGTGCTGGCAGGGTGCGCGCCGGAGACTAAAACGGTATTCCCGCCGACACGTCTTTCGGTATCCCCAACACCGACGGCTAC
>WFWT01000109.1 GCA_015490995.1 Anaerolineae bacterium
ACGCCGATGGTCGCGTTGAACAGGGTTTTTTCCACACCGCGGCGAGTGCGGTAGATAGTGGTATCCTGGCCAAAGACACCGCTTAAACCCGCGCCTCGTGTCTGCAGGAGCACCAGAATAATCAGGGCAATGCCCAACAAGATTTGCACAATGTACAAGTATGTGCCCATAGAACGCGCCTCCTTCCAAATATATCCGGCTCCTAAGATGTCACACAGCGCCCCATTGGGAGCTTTTCTAGGGCGGAACGTTTTGCTGTTTGCCCGGCATGGATCTGCTAAGCCAAATGATTATATTCTCGACCGCTCGAAGCATGAAATTTTGATGAGCCCGGAGGACCGGAAGTATGGATGCTTGCCCGTTGACGATTGGCGTCTTCAGCAGATTGCGTTACAATTGGGGGGTCCTGATGGTATTGCTATCGGTTGCTTGGGCATAGGCTTAAGCGACCGGTAAGGGTGTTCAAATCGGTGTATCGTGCCTGGACGAAAGGCTGGTACAGGGTGCTTGATGGATAAAGGTTGCACAACGCCAGCCACGAATAATGTCGTGGGCTGATAGGAGCATATGATAAAGCGCTTTTTCCTTCGCCGCTCGCCGGATGTGGTAGACGTATGCGTGGTCGGCGCGGGCGCCGGAGGGGCCGTGCTGGCCAAGGAACTGGCCGAGGCTGGATTTCGGGTGGTGGTGCTGGAGGCCGGCCCCCGCTTTGATCCTGCGCGTTATCCTACTGACCAGCCGGATTTTGAGATCCTGGGACCGGAACTGTTTGACGCGCCGGATCCTCGTCGTGATCTTTACACCTGGGGGACTCCCCACTGGTTTCACTATAGCCGGGTGAAAGGAGTCGGGGGGTCCACACTGGTGTATGTGGGGGTAACTCCCCGATTTCACCCTTCTGACTTCCGCACCCGCAGTCTTGATGGGGTAGGGGAGGATTGGCCCATCACATATGAGGATTTGGCCCCTTATTACGATAAGGTGGAGTACGTGCTCGGGGTCTCAGGCGATGACACCGATAATCCGTTTGCGCCTCCTCGGCAAACGCCTTACCCTAACCCACCACACCCGTTCAACTGCGCCAGCCAGCATTTGAAACGCGCGGCTGAACGTCTGGGCTGGCATATGGCCCACACACCGGTTGCCCTGCCATCCCGGCCATGGCGTGGACGTCCTGCTTCCATTGGTTGTGGGGCCTGTCGACTCGGGTGTAAGATTCGGGCGAAAGGCAGTGTGGACGTTACCTACATTCCTCTGGCTGAAGCGACCGGCCGGGTGGAAATTCGCACCCATTGTATGGCCTTTGAAATCACCGTTGACCGGACCGGACGGACCCGGAGCGTGCGCTACTTTGACCCTTATGGTCGGGAGCAGGAACAACATGCACGTCTCATCGCGGTGGCGGGAAATGCGGTGGAGACGCCCCGCCTGCTGTTAATGTCCACCTCACCCCTATTTCCTGATGGCCTGGCGAACTCTTCGGGGCTTGTAGGCAAATATTTTATGGAACATCTGGCCGTCTTTGCTACTCTGGTGTTGCCGGAACGCGTGGACCCCTGGAAAGGAATCCCGGCGGGGGGTATCATCCAGGACTTTTACGAGACTCGGGCAGAACACGCTTTCGCGCGCGGGTTTACTCTGGAAATCAATAACGGATGGCAGTGGCCAGCATCAGTAGCACGGCGCATTCCAGGATGGGGGCGCGCACACAAGGAGGCGATGTTGGCCACCTTTGGACGCACAGTAGGCTTGGGGTCGGTAGGGGAGCAATTGCCTGACGAGCGCAATCGGGTGGAGTTGGACCCTGAGGTCAAGGACATATATGGGCTTCCGGTCCCTCGCATTACCAACATGGCAGGGGATAACGATCGGGCGATGATTGCGGCCATCAAGGAACGCATGCGCGAGCTTGCGGAAGCCGCGGATGCCACCTTTCTGCAAGAGCCCACATATGTACCGGGACGCAGCAGTCATTACATGGGCACCTGTCGTATGGGTACTGACCCACGTACGTCGGTGGTCAATCCCTGGCAACAGACGCACGACGTGCCCAACCTCTTCATCGTCGATTCCAGCGTCTTCGTGACCGGCGCGGCTGTGAATCCCGCGCTGACTATTATGGCCCTGGCGACTCGTGCGGCTGACTACATCGTCCAACAGGCCAAGCGAGGGGAACTGTAGATGCGCCCTTGGTCGCGGGTCGTATGGCTAGGTGGGTTGACATGGCTCAGCGTGGTGCCTCTATGGCTTTTCCGTTATGTGCCTCTCACCGACGCACCTAACCACTTGCTGGCTGCATTTATCGCCGTGCATTACACCGACCCGCGCTTCTCCTTTTCCCGCTACTTTACCCTGGACTTGACACCTCGCAGCAACATTCTAGGCCATTATGTGATGATAGCGCTTTTACGCCTGGGGATATCCCCGGAGGATACGCTTCGCCTGCTCGCCACGTTGATCGTGCTCTTGACAGTATGGGGCATGTACGCGTTGGCTCAGGTGCACCGAGGTCCGCTTCACGCACGGTTGTGGTTCCCTCTGGGGACCCTGCTGGCCTATACGTGGTTTTTCCACCAGGGGTTTCTTAACTTTACCTTGAGCGTGGCCCTCGCCTTGTGGACGGCCGCGCTGGCCGGCCGGTACGGTGTGTGGGGAGGCCTCACGGCGGAGCGAACGTCCTTTAATCGCGCTGTAGGGGGACTTTTGGTAGCTTTTTTGCTGTACCTTACCTATCTTGCCCACGCTATGGGCTTGGGATTTGCCCTCCTGATAGGAGGGGTGTTGACGTTTGCCTCCCTGATACAGCGGGGTCTTTCCTGGTGGCATCGGGGTATTATTGTCTTGCGGGCAATTACTCCTGTCCTTCTCGCTGTGCTCCCGATCCTGGTTATTGCTCGTCTCAGTCCAAACGCGCAAGGAGAAGCGGCTACCTTTCTCACGCCGCCGTTCGTTGTATGGGCACCTTTAAGCCGGAAGGTGGCCGAACTGAGGTATGGACTTCTTTCCTTCACACCTTGGCGGGAACAATGGATTTTGCTGCCCGCTTTTCTTCTGGTGGTGGCTGCCTGGCTCCAAGGCCTGCGTCGGCCTACAGCATGGCATGTGGCCACGTTGGTGGCGTTTGGATTGTACTTGGTCCTCCCGATGGGATTTTGGGTTCCTTTTTTCATTTATGAGCGGTTCTGGCTCTTTACCCTCATTCTGGCTGTAGTAGCATTGCCTGCTTTCTCCTCTCGCGGCGTGCGTCGTTTGATCCAAGGCCTCCTTACGCTTGTTGTGGTGCTTTTCTTGGCCAACCTAACCAACAATTATCGGATTGCAAACCGGGATCTGGAGGCGTATGCGGCGGTCCTTTCGCGTCTGCCCGAAGGGGAGTGGGCTTTTCCCTTCACGTATTATCACTTTGGCCGTGTAAGCCCGCCCCGACATTTCTGGGCATATGCCATGATGCGCAAGGATGTGTTTATTCCCATGGTGTTTGCTGAGGTGTACCACCCCGTCCAGTACCGTGCGGAGCTAGTCCGGCCTATGCCCATCCGCTACGAAGATGGCTTTCTGGCCGAACATGCCCGCAATGGAGCGACGCTCTGGGTACGGGAGGATGACCCGTTGATGCAGCGGGTGGTGATCCCCAAGCTGGGCCGTCACGGTTACCGGGCGCAAGGCCGCGTCGGACCGTATCGTGTCTATCGGTTGACCACTTGGCCTCCACCCTCCCCTCCCGAAGCTCGACCACACATTACACCGGAGGTGATCGCCGCATATGAGTCGCTGCTGGTATACGGGTATCCGCCGGCTGAGCTGGTGGCCGAAATTCAGGAAGCGTATACCCCTGACGTAGAATCGGGATTGGCTACCCTTTACCGTCGAGCAGCCGGTGCGCGTTAGCAGGGAAGGCGCGTTGATGGTGGATTGGTGGCATAATGCCCTCAATCGTAACCTGGGTTAGCAGGTGAGCACTGGTCCCGAAAGTGCAATGCGCGTGGTATTGGTGAATCCTCCGTCCCTTCCTGGCACGACGGCCAACCGAGAGGGAACGGCTGGTATGGGGGTTCTTGTGCCGCGTGCGGGCGCGTTCTTTTATCCGCCCCAAACTATTGCCTACAGCGTGGCCGTGTTGCAGGCGATGGGCTATCAGGTGATGGCTGTAGATGCGGTCGGAGAGGGTTTGGACGTTGCAGCTGTTGTCACGCGTTGCCGGGATGCCCGGCCAGATGTCATTGCCGTCCAAGTGGCTCCCCAGACCTGGACGGCCGACCGTGTATTTTTGGAAGCCTTGCGGGAATGCTTGCCGCAAGTGCCACGCCTTCTTTTTGGTACTGGCGCAGTGTTTGTCCAGGGATGGCAGTCGTGGGCCGACGCCCTCCTCGTAGGGGATGCCGAATGGGGACTTGGCCAGGCGATCGCTGCTCTGATGAGCGGGGAAACGGTGAGGGGACTCTGGTGGGCAGGTCAATCCCAGCCACCTCCACCGGTGCGAATCCCTGCAGGGGCATCCCTTCCTCGTCCGGCTTGGGACAGCCTGCCTGTGGAACGGTATCCTTTTCTCACCCTGTGGGGCAGTCGAGGGTGCGAGGCGAATTGTCGGTGGTGTCCGTATGTGCTTGGCTGGGGGCACACGCGACGGGCGCGCGATCCCGAGACGGTTGCAGATGAGTTGTGGTGGCTTGGCCAAACGTTTCGCAAATCACGCCACATATTTCGCGATCCGGTCTTCGCCGCGGATGAAGGATGGGTCTTTGACTTCTGTGCAGCCCTTCGTCAACGTGGACGTCCACCCGCCTGGGAGTGTGAAGACCGTCCGGAACATCTCTCACCCGAGTTGGTTGCCGCTATGGCGTCCGCGGGGTGTACTCAAATCAAACTCGGGCTCGAGGTGCTCAGTGGCCCCTTACTTCACCGGTGGGGACGCCTTCCTGCCCCAGAAGCTCTGACGGAATACCAAGTGCAGGCTGCTGCAGTTATTCGTGCTTGTCGGCGTTATAATGTGATGTGCCATGTATTTATTGTAATCGGCCTAGGAGAGACCGAGGCAGACCTGGCGGCGACGGCGGAATTTCTGGCGGCGGCACCTCCACACCACGTGAGTGTCAAACGGTTCATTCCTTATCCTGGGCTGCGTCCTCCTGAACATATACCCTTGCCCGAGGCTACCCTAAACGTGTGGGCCCAGGAGCTCGCACGACGGAGCATACCCGCGCGCCCAGGAGCTCGCGCTCGTATACGTCGGTGGTTCCGATGGCTGACAAGAGGATAACCCGCTCGTCGTCCATAAGGCTTGTCCAGGACAGTCCATTCGACCGCGGGACTTACTTGCGGGATTGGCGACGCTGGCGTAAGGACGCCTCGGGTGACATTGCCTTGCGGGTGGCGGTGGTGACCGGTGCTAATGGTTTCCTGGGTGCACACCTGGTGCGCGCGCTGTTACAACACGGCGTGACGGTAAGAGCGCTTGTTCGACCTGGTGCGAATGTGCAGGTTTTAACCGGCCTGGACGTGGACATCCGTCAAGGTGACTTGACCGATGCCGTGTTCCTGCGCTCTGCCTTGAAGGATGCCGATGTGCTCTTCCACCTGGCTGCGGTGTACAGCCAGGACCCGCGCGATATTGGGCTGATGTATCAGGTAAACACGGGTTTGGTGAGGGTGTTGATCCGATGGGCCTGGGAGTGGGGGGTATCACGTATCGTACATACCAGCACCATCGGCACCATCGGCCGCCGTTCGGATGGACGCCCCCCTGACGAGCGCGTGCCTTTCAATTTGTGGGCGGAAGCCAGCCACTATGTGCGTAGCAAACATCTGGGTGAGATCGTTGCGCTGACCTGGGCTCAGATGGGGGCACCGGTAGTGGTGGTTAACCCTACCGCGCCTATCGGAGCCTATGACTGGCGGCCAACTCCTACCGGTCGCCGTGTGTTGGCTGTCCTCCGAGGAGAAATTCCCCCTTATCCCCCGGGCGGAATGAACGTCGTCCCTGCGCGTGACGTGGCAGCTGGGATGATCTTGGCGGCGTTGCAGGGCATTCCCGGCATGCGTTACATTTTAGGGCATAAGGAAGGGAACCTGACATTGGCCCAATTTATTGCTCAGGTTGCACGCGCGGCGAACATGCCCCCTCCGCAAGTGCTTTCTCCTTCGCTGTGGCAGCGGTGGCGGGCACGCTGGTGGCGATGGCGTCGTGGTCATGCACAAGGGGGGCCACAGGCGCTTACGGCCGACCCTCGCCGGGCCGTTGAGGAGTTGGGAATGCCACAGAGTGATCTGGCAACGGCTTTTGAGGAAGCGGTAACCTGGTATCGCCAGCAAGAAATGCTCACGGGCGCGTAACGCGTAAGCTGTCTTCTCATCTGGTTGTGAGTGAACCCTGGGCTGAGGGAATGTTCCCGAGGAAATTTCCTTGTGTGCGAGTGCGTGGCCGCTTGATACGGTAAGAAAGCGAAGGGATGGCCCCGCGAAGACCCAGGCAGGGTGTCACGTGAACTTATAACGTATGTTCTAAGTATTCTCGGAGTACTTGAGTGGTGGCGAGGGCTATCTCTTCCAACCGGGGGACTAGGGAACGGAGGGTTTCGATGTCCTTTGCCAACGCAAGGTCTTCCACTTGTTGGCATATGTCGGCCAGCGCGTACGCGCCTACACTGCCGCTGCTCGACTTTAACGTGTGGGCCACACGGCGTACCGCGGAGAGATCTCCCACCTGAAACGCGGCTCGGAGTGTGTCCATATGAGAGGGTGTCTGTTCGAGGAACATGGTTAACAATTCACGAATAACTTCGTTTGCCTCCTCCCCCCAAAATTCCCGATACTGGTCCAGCGCATGTTCGTCAAAGATAGGACGGCCCTCACGCATGGCTTTACCCCAGCTCAGGTGGCCGCCGGCACACGGGACCGACGGGTACACCTGTGATGTTGAAGGAACCTGTGACGGCACAATGGTACCTGTTGTGTTGTCATGGATGTAGACGTTATGCTGCCTGAAAAGTTATGGCCGGCAGGAGTTCCCACCACCGGTGAGTGTTGGGCATCTTGGGGGTTTGTGAGTACCATAATAGCTGGCCGCTGCGTATGAGATGAGGGAGCTGTCTTGATCTCATAAATGCAGTTAACTGGTGTACAGGGTACCGCGGGGCCGATAGCAACTGACGCTCTCATCCCATGTATCTTGCAAAGGGAGGACAATCAGCATCATGATTTTGTTTCTGGTGAATTCCGTCGACCTATTTTTCAACCTGCTGACATGGGCGATTATTATTCGGGTGTTGCTCTCATGGATTCCCGGATTGCCGCCGTATAACCCCATCGTGCGCTTCCTGGTCTCCGTCACCGATCCCGTCCTGGAGCCGGCTCGCCGTGTTATTCCCCCTATCGGTATGATTGACATCTCGCCGATTGTGGTGTTGTTTGTTCTCCAGCTGGTGCGGGAATTTCTCATTCGCTTCCTGTTAAACCTGTACTTCGCGTTGTAGCCCGGCCGTCGCTGTACACGGGCGTGGGATGGTGTTATGGCCGGAAAGGGAGAGGAAGAGGTTATTCGCGTAAGTGAGGGGATGGTGTACGTCCGTGTGCGAGTCGTACCCCGTGCTCGCAAGGCAACCATCGATGGGGTGCATGGGAACGCGTTAAAGGTGCGTGTGACCGCGGCACCGGTGGGAGGCGCTGCTAACCGGGCGCTGACCGCCTTACTCGCCGACGTGCTGAATATCTCACCGCGGCAAGTCCGGCTGGTCCATGGAGAACGGAGCCGTGAGAAAGTCGTCGCGGTGGTCGGGCTTTCTCCACAGGAGGTGGCCCGGCGCCTTGGGCTGACACTTCCTGCCCAAGGGCTCTGAGCGTTGGGAAACCATCAAAGACAAAGGAGGAAGGAGGGGAGGGTCATGCGTATTGCAGTAGGGAGCGATGAACGCATGCATGTGACAGATGTGATTATCGAGGAGCTGAAAAAGCGTGGCCATGAGGTGGTGCTCTTTGGGCCCCTGGTGGAGGGGAATACGGATTACTGGCCCAAAGTGGCCCGGGATGTGGCTGAGGCGGTTGCCCGTGGGGAGTGCGATGAGGGTATTCTCTTTTGTTGGACCGGAACAGGGGTGAGCATTGCTGCCAACAAGGTGCCAGGCATTCGCGCGGCCCTGTGCGACGACGCGGAGACCGCCCGCGGAGCTCGGCTTTGGAACAAGGCCAACGTTCTCTGCATGAGCTTACGCCGTACTTCGGAGGTGATGGCGCGCGAGATCCTTGATGCCTGGTTTGGCACTACCTACCAGCCCAATGAGGTGGATGATACATGTCTAGCTCAGGTGGCCGAGCTGGAACAGGTGTACATGAAGGGAGAAGTGACGCCGACCTGAGGGAGTACCCCTATGTGGATAGCGGTTTTTTCTGACGTGCACGGCAATGTGCCGGCATTGCGACGCGTGATTGAGGACGCGCGGCGGCGTGGGGTGCACACGTTCGTTCATCTAGGCGATCTGGAGAACGGAGAAGCCCATGAAATCTTGGCCTCCTTGCCCGCGCGCTCGGTAATCGGTAACTGGGAAGTATCCTCTTGGCGACGATTGGCCTCGCGCTGGCAGCAGGCCGTGCAGGAGTGGGCCTTTACCTTTCAGGAAGGACCGGCTCTCTTCTGTCACGCCAGTCCGGTCTGGCCGTCGTCGGTGCGCACTCTGGAGGATGCGGCCCGCTATGTGGAAGAAAAAGGATCCTGGTTCGCGCTGTTTCCTGACCTGAACAATGACGAGGATGCCCGGTGGGATGCCTTTGCCGAGCTGGCTCGACGGGGATGTCGCATTGCGTTTCACGGTCACACCCATGTGCAGAAGGCTTGGGTGCTGACGGCAGACAACCGGATGCGCCCGGTCACACAACAGGAATTTACTTTAGAGCAAGCTCCTGCTCTTTACCTGGTGGGTGTGGGCAGCGTGGGACGCCCTATGGACGGCTCCGGTATATGTTACGCGCTCTGGAACCCGGAGACAGCGCAGGTCATCTTACGTCGCCTGGAGGTTGGCTAAAGCCATGAGTTCAGAAATCCCCTGGTGGTATCGTCCCTGGGCCCGGCTTCGACAGTGGTGGGTCCAGCGACAGCGGTGTCGTCGTGCGCTCCAAAAGCTTAAGGCATCCACGGCAGGTGAGCGATGGGCTGCGGCGCGCACGTTGGCTGAATGTTCTCTGGGGCCTGGAGAAGTTCAAGTTCTGGTCAGTGCCTTGGATGACCCGGATCCTTTTGTGCAATGGGAAGTGGCGGAAGCGCTCATCGCCCAGAGGTCCTCGCTAGTGTTGGGGGCGTGTTTGCGCCGGATACAGGCAGGGGATCCACCATCCGGGATGGCTGCTGCAATACGTGTGCTGGCAGCGTTGGAGGATGAGCGTGTTGTGCCTGTGTTGACATCGTTGGTCTCTCACCCCAGTCCGGAGGTCAGGGTAGTCTTAGCCCACGCGCTAAGTGTCTTTGCTGCCCACCCGCCAGCGCGTACGGCCCTGTGCACGCTCTTGGAAGACGCGCATCCTACGGTACGTCGCGCGGCTATCTGGGCATTGAAGCGTCTGGACAGCTCTTGGGCACGTGAGGTGCTCCGGGAGCATCACAGGGAAGAAACGGTGCCATGGCTGCGTCAACTTCTCCAGGACGTGGCGCTCTCGCCCGCGGAGGCAACCACTTCCTGAGGAGAAGGCAGATCCTCCACCTCTATCCACAGTGCAGAGGCCGCCGTAGCCCCCAATACGTGTTCCTGTTGGTTTGTAGCCAAGCGCACAGGACATCCCAAGATTTCACGACGTACTAGGGTGATGGGCGTGCCGGGGTACAGGCCTAACTGCCCGAAATAGCGTAACAGATCGGGATTATGTGTGCGCACTCGGCTGATGCGCCCTCGGGTGCCCTCGGGCAACTCACTAAGGGGCCGGTCATTGATGTGGGGAAGTCGCCCTTGCCGGTCAGGGATGGGTTCACCGTGAGGACACCGTTGAGGAAAGCCGCACATCTCGTCAATCCGGGCCTCTAGGACGTTGTTGATCCCTTCTACCATGACATCCGCCAAGTCGTGTACATCGGCCCAGTCGAAACCCATGACCTTGACCAGGAACACCTCCACCAATCGGTGCCGTCGAATCACAGGATAAGCCAGTTGCTCTCCCTGCGCGGTCAGGCGGACGCCCTTATACGGCACATGTTCGACCAGCTTGGCTTTCTTCAGGCGCCGTAACATACGGGATGTGGATTGAAGGGAGTGATCCAGTTCTTCCGCCAAGGTGGAGAGGGGTACGTGGGGGTAGTCGTGTTGAAGTCGGTATATCTCCGCCAGATAACGGCGCATGGCCTGGGTGACATGTTCGTCGTTCATTGACCGCTCTGTTCCCCCTCTCCTTGTCGAGAATGCGTATCGGACAGACGTGTTTACCATTTATCATGGTACGCTAAGTGAGAATGATTCGCAAATATAGGCATAAGGCCGGTGCTGTGGGCTGATGTGCTGAACTTTTGTACTTCGGTGGACGTTTGACACTCATGCCTCTCGTTGCTAGAATAGCAAGTACCTCAAGGAGGAGGGTATTCCCCACACTTCTGGTATCTGGCGTGGACGCCGCGGTTCCCCTTAATTCCACTCTGCACACAGAAGGAGGAGGTGAACAATGACGTCCCGTACCTTGGCACGCATTGCCGTGCTGTTGCAGGCCCTGCTGGTGATTGTGCTCATCCTCAGCGCGTGTGCACCGGGAGCTCCTACCCCCACACCGCAACCGGCACAGCAGCCCGCAGAACAACCGCAGGAAGAGCCGACCCCAACTTCGCCCCCGGAACCGACGCCTACTCCTAAGAAAGAACGTACGGTTTTCCGCATTGCAGTAGGCATTGATCCTGACACGTTGGACCCGGTGGCGACAACAACGACGACGGTCGGAAATATGGTGGATTACGTGGTGGAGACCTTGGTGCGCATCGACCGGGACGGGAACATCCAGCCTTTGCTGGCCGAGTCGTGGGAGGTCTCCGAGGATGGGCTGACGGTAACGTTTTACCTCCGCCAAGGGGTCAAGTTCCACGATGGGACCCCCTTCAACGCGGAGGCGGTGAAGTTCAACATTGAGCGCATGTTGGATCCCGACGTGCGGGTACCCATTCGCACACCTTATACGCCCATTGAACGAGTAGAGGTCGTCGATGAGTACACCGTTCGCCTGTATTTGAAGGAACCTTCGGCACCGCTGGTCTCCGCGTTCTCCTGGACAACGGCCGGTATGATCTCCCCGGCTTCGGTGGAGCAGTTCGGCAACACGTACAAGAACGTGCAACACCCGGTAGGGACCGGTCCGTATGTCTTCAAGGAGCGGGTGAAGGGCGAGCGGATCGTTGTGGAGAAGTTTGAAGACTACTGGGGTGAGAAACCGTACTACGACGTGGTCGAGTTCCGCATTGTGCCGGAAGCGGCCACACGTGAGAGCCTGCTCCTGGCCGGCCAGGTAGACCTGATCATCCTGCCACCGGCAGCGGATATCCCTGCCCTCCAGCAGAATCCCGACGTGGAGGTGTTGCTAGCGCCGAGCGATCGCACCATCTTCATCGCGATTAACAACCTGGACCCTGTCCTGAAGGATAAGCGGGTGCGTCAGGCGCTGAACTATGCGGTGGACAAGCAGGCCATAATTGATAAGGTGCTCTTTGGCGCGGCCGACCTGATGGACGCGCCTATGGCACCCAGCCTGTTTGGCTACTGCCCGGTGGGCGAATATCCATATGACCCGGACAAGGCCAAGGCCCTTTTGAAAGAAGCAGGATATGAGTCTTTAGAGCTGAACTTCATTGCCCCCACCGGTCGCTACGTTCAGGACTTCCAGGCGGCCCAGGCCATTGCAGGATACTTGGCAGAGGTGGGCATCAACGCGCCGGTAAGCACCATGGATTGGCCCTCTTATGTGGCTACCATCGTTGCTCCGCCGGAGGAGAACACCACGCAGCTCCACTACCTCGGTTGGGCCCCGGCTTACCTGGACGCGTCCCAGCAGATGCTCCAGTTTTTGAGCACTTACGCGCCGCCTAACGGACTTGCCACCTCGTTCTACAAGAACGAACAGGTGGATGAGCTGATCCTCAAAGCACAAAAGGAGACCGATCCCGAGGTGCGCAAGGAGCTTTACTGTGAGGCTTCCAAGATCGTGTGGGAGGAGGCCCCCTGGATCTTCTTGTGGGTCCAGCGCTTCCCCATCGTGTATTCTGCCAAGGTGACAGGTGTATCTTATCTGCCCAACGAAAAGTTTGATGCGCTCTACGCCCGTCCAAAGTAATCGCTTATACAGGCATGCGCTCTGTGGGCTTGGGGTGGGTGGACCGAGGTGGGCGGTGGGGTCTGCCCACCCCGTCAATCCCGTAAAGCGGGCGAACGAACTATGAGCGGATTCACACGATACTTGATCCAACGGCTGTTGGCTGCCCTGTTGACATTAGTTGGAGTCGCCACAATTGTATTTCTGTTGTTGCGTTTGCTCCCCGGTGACCCGGCGCGCATCATCGCGGGCTTGTTGGCCACTAACGAGGAGGTGGAGCGGATTCGGGTACAGCTGGGCCTAGATCGTCCCTTGCCGGTCCAGTATGTCATATTCATGACCAACCTGCTCCAGGGCGATCTGGGTATTTCTGCCCGTACTAACCAGCCGGTGCTCACAGAGGTGATGGCGCGCTTGCCAGCGACTTTGAAATTAGCCATTGTTAGCACGGCTCTGGCCTCTATTTTCGGCATCACAGCGGGCGTGTTGGCCGCTACCCGTCGATACTCCCTCTTCGATTACGTTGCCTCCTTCGGCACACTGATCGGCATTTCCATGCCGGTGTACTGGCTGGGACTGTTGCTTATCATTGTCTTTGCGGTTAAGCTGCGGTGGTTGCCTGCAGCTGGCGCGGACAAACCCGCCAGCATCGTCCTGCCCTCGCTAACGCTGGCTTCCTTCTCCGTGGCCCTCATCGCACGCATGACGCGCGCGAGCATGTTAGAGGTGCTTAGCCAGGATTATATTCGAACCGCGCGGGCAAAAGGGTTGCAGGAACGGGTTATCGTCTTCCGGCACGCGTTGCAAAACGCGTTTATCCCTATTTTGACCGTGATCGGCTTGCAGTTTGGGGCGCTCTTGGGTGGGGCGGTGCTCACGGAATCGGTCTTTGGGTGGCCGGGCATCGGCCTCTTGCTGGTGGATTCCATTTTCGCGCGGGATTATCCGGTTGTCCAGGGAACCGTGCTCATCTTCTCCGCGCTCTTCATCCTAGTGAACTTGGTGGTGGATATTCTGTACGCCTACATTGACCCGAGGATCCACTATGGCTGAAGCGACGTTACAAGGGGTAGCCCAGGTGCCGTTACGGCACGAGTCCTTGCTGGCGCTTACGTGGCGCCGGTTCCGTCGTCATCGCCCGGCGCTGCTGGGGTTGTTTATCTTGCTCAGTTTCCTCGTGCTCACGCTGGCAGCGCCTTGGATTACGCCTTATGATCCCACGGCCCAAAGGCTTACCCAGGCGCTGATCCCCCCTTCGATGGAGCATCCCCTGGGCACCGATCACCTGGGGCGGGACATTCTCGCCCGTATTCTGTACGGTACACGCTATTCCATGATTATCAGCATTCTGGCGGTAGCCATCGGACTGGTGGTCGGCGTGCCCCTGGGGGCAATTTCCGGGTATTACGGGGGCTGGGTAGACATGGTTATCCAACGGGTGGCAGACACGCTCCTTTCATTTCCCAGCATTCTGTTGGCGCTCTCGATGGTGGCAGTTCTGGGGGTGGGATTACAAAACGTGATCATCTCTGTCGGAGTAGGCACAATTCCTTCTTTTATTCGGCTGGTGCGTGGCACCGTGTTGGCCCTACGGGAGGAGACATACGTTGAGGCCGCTCGGTGTATTGGAGTCTCAGACTGGCAGATCATTTGGCGACACATTATGCGTAACGCGATGGCACCGGTTATCGTACAGGCCACCCTGAGCATGGGTACCACCTTGTTGGTGGCTGCTGGTTTGGGATTTCTGGGCCTGGGCGTGCAGCCCCCAACACCGGAATGGGGTACAATGCTGGGTGAGGGACGCCAGTACATCTTCAGCGCGCCATATATGGCTACCTTCCCCGGCTTAGCCATCTTCCTCACCGTGTTGGGATTCAACTTGGTGGGCGATGGTCTACGGGACGCCCTAGATCCGCGCTTGTGGCAGCGGTGAGCGGGAGGAGGGGAGGTTTTCTGGGTGCCGGCCTTCATCCGACGCCCAGAAATGTCTATCCTTACTCCACTTACCCTCTCGTACGGCCATCTTCCGGGGGCAACGTTTTGGTCAGTGAATCGGTCAAGAGTCGATAGGGGGTGCACAAGGAGGAGGATAATGCCTATCAAATCGGTGGACAGTGTCCCTATGGAACCTGTACGCTTGGGCGAGGGAGCGTATCGTCAGGTGCTGATTGGTCCGGATGAGGGTCCTCACTTTGCCCTGCGCCGGTTTGTTATCGAACCTGGGGGGTATTTGCCCAAGCATACCAATACGGTCGAACACGAACAGTATGTCCTCCGGGGGCGGGCTCGGATAGGCATAGGGGATGAGATTTTCGAAGTCGGTCCGGGAGATGTGGTGTTTATCCCGGCGGGAGTTCCCCACTGGTACCGTTGTATCAGCCAGGAGCCCTTCGAATTTCTCTGTGCCGTGCCCAACAAGGAGGATACCCTGCAAGTGTTGGAGGAAACCGCTCCGGACTAAGCGAGGATAAACTGCCGGCAGGGAAAACACGTTGGGCTGTCCTGTCCGGAGTATAGAAACACCCCGTGGGATGTCAACGGTTCGTCCCACGGGGTGTTTTGTTCAGACCCTTGATCCACGGGAGTAGCCGGACGCATGCTACCCCCGTGCAGTGCATTACACCGTCGGTTGAACGAAACGACGTAGGCCGATGCCCAGCAAGATCAAGCCCAGCCCGGCCAGGAAGGCCACGGTGGTCCAGGGCGTAGGCTCACCACCTGTCAGGGGCAGAACGGGCAAGGTGACGTTGAACGGCTTGACGACCACCTTGTCCCCCACCTTGACCGGCACGTCCGCTCCGGGGAACTCGTACTGTCCCATTTCACCCGCGTCAACGTGGAGCATGGCGAACAGCCGCGGTGTTGCCTTAGCTACGTCGATCTCCACCATGACGTTGGTGCTTTCCCCGGCCGGCACCGCGGTCCAGCCGATGACCGGTCCCGGTTTACCATCCTGCTCGATGTGAATGACCACCCAGCCTGCCTGGTCGGCGACCACTCGATCGATGGTGACCATGTTGTCCTGGACCGTCTGGTCCATCACCTCGATAGTGGGCATTTCCTGCGCTAACAGAGCGACGGAGAATGCCAGAACCAGCGCGGTTGTCAGGGCTACCATACCGAACCACCGTACCCGCTTCATAATGCCACCTCCTCCTCAATTTTTAAGGATGCTGTGTGGGGCCACACGATGGCGTCCCCGTAGTCCGGTAAAGGAAACGACGAGGAGAGGAGGGCTGGATCACCTGGCAAGGGGAAATTTATCCCCGTAATGCAGGGACTTGAGGGTTAAAAGGAGCCATGGAGCACACGCGGGCCGGTGGGACCAGGGCTTCCACTGGCCGGTTCGACGGTAATGCCAATGGCCTCATATTCGGCCAGTGGGCGGGGAGCTCGGATAAGGACAACGATCTCTTGTGGCTGGTGGACTTGAAACAGAGCTCCGGTATCGCGGTGGCCGTCATAGATAAGCCATACCTGATAAGCGCGATCCGGGGGCAGGGGGGGCAGGTTGGAAATTCGCAGAAGGGCCACATTCGTCTCAGGGCGCAGGTATAACACCCCGCGCGCCTCCGGCGCGGGGGGATCCCCCTGGAGGACGACTCGGGGCGCGCCGGCGAGAACGGCCAAGGCAGTAGCCTGAACGCGCATTTCTTGTGAAATAGTCTGGATGCGATACGCCCAGAAAGCGTTGCTAAGGAGAAAGATCACCACTGCTGCCGCCAAGGCTAGGGTTCGGGCTGCAGGGCGATGCCACCAGGATCGTGACCGACGAGGGGCGCCAACGGCGCGTTGTAACCGCTCCTCCACTTGGGAGGGCGCCGGAACCGGTGGCACAGCGTACAGCAAGTCTTCTGCCAGCCCTTCGTACGTACGAAGGGTCAGCCGGCAGGCTGCACAGGTGGCCAGGTGTTCTTCCACCGTGACCCGTTCTTGGGGATCAACGGCTCCTATAGCGTAAGCCGGTAACAATTCACGGATTTCATCGTGATTCATGGGAGGACGCCTCTTCCCCGAACCACATGGCTCGTAATTTTTCTAAGCCCAAACGTAGTCGACTTTTCACCGTGCCCAACGGGAGGTTCAAATATTCTGCCAGCTCCCGGTGGGTCATGCCTCCAAAGTACGCGAGTTCGATCACTTCCCGTTGTTCAGGGGGGAGCTGGGCGATAAGGAGCCGCAACTCCTGTCCTTGCTGCCACTGAGCATGGTCCACGCGCGCCTGGCGTACCTCCTCCGGCCGTGGGGTGACCGTCTCCGCGCCCGTCAAACGTGGTCGGCGCTGTTCATATCGCAACCGGTCGATCGCTGCAAAGCGGGTGACACTCAGCAACCAGCTGCTGAAACGCCCCCGGTTTGGGTCGTATAACACGCCCTTTTGCCAAATCTTCAAAAACACCTCCTGAGTCACCTCTTCGGCCAACGCGTCATCTCCCAGCACTCGGCGGGCCATGCTGTACACCAGGTTGGCATACCGGCGGTAGAGCACAAAGAACGCTTCCCGGTCGCCGTTGCCTATGCGCTGAAGCAAGACGGTATCGGGTACTATGGCATGCGACTGTTCTGAATGGTCGGAACGACTCATGGCGCTCCTGCTAAGCCTACGTCATAACCCGTGCCCCTGGTTTAACGCCACCGGAAAGGCGGCCCAATAGCACGGCAAAGGGCGTGCTGTATAGCCTGCAGCCTCTCATCGCGGGCCAACCGTAGTATCGCGTAAGGGGAAGAGAAATGCCAAGCGATTGATGATAAGGCGTACGGTTGGCGAAAACAAGCTGCTTCCGAGTGGGAGGGAGTGATATCCAAGAGCGCTTATCGATGGCTAACCCCGCCAAATGGCCTATTTGGACGTAGGGGGAATAGCGCTTGTCGCGGCTTTCAAGGGCACGTATAATGGTGTAGGCTTGAATCCCCCTCCCCAGGGGGAGGGGAAATCCTGGCATCGCAAGGAGGTGCGCTATGAGCACTCAACATAAAGTAGTGTTGCCTATCCAGGGTATGACCTGCGCCTCCTGCGCGAGCCACATCAGCCGGGCCTTAAAAAAGGTGCCCGGAGTGGCCGACGCGCAGGTCAACCTGGCTACAGAGAAGGCGACGGTCATTTTCGAGGACGGCGTGGTGCCGATCACGGACTTAATTCAGGCGGTACGTGATGCGGGGTATGATGTGGCCACGGAGACCGTCACTTTGCCCATTGGGGGGATGACCTGCGCTTCGTGCGCGAACCACATTGAGCGGGCCCTCAAAAAGGTGCCTGGTGTTCTTGAGGCCAACGTCAACTTGGCTACAGAAAAGGCCACCGTCACTTACATCCCTGAATTGGTGACCATGGCTGACCTGAAGCGGGCGGTGGCAGAAGCGGGGTACGAAGTGCTGGAGGCGCCCGCGGAAGGGCCTGCGGCGATTGAGGAAGAGGAGGATGAAGCGGAACGCAAGATGCGGGAGGCCCGCTTCCGCATGCGCGTTGCGTGGGGATTTACCATCCCCATCATTCTCTGGATGTTCTTGGAGATGTTCTTCGGCATCTACTGGCCGAATGAGACCATTTACAACCTGGGCATCATTCTGCTCGCCTTGCCGGTGTTGTTCTGGGTCGGTCGTAAGACGTACCGTAACGGCTTTGCGCCGGTATTGCACGGTTATGCCAACATGGATACCCTCATCGCCCTGGGCACCGGCGTGGCGCTGTTGACGGGCCCTGCGTCCTTCTTCTTCCCGGTGGCGAATTACGCCGGTGTGGCGGCGATGATTATGGCCTTTCACTTGACGGGCCGATACGTGGAGGAAACGGCCAAGGGCCGGGCTTCTCAGGCCATTCGCAAGTTGTTGGAGTTGGGGGCTAAGACTGCCCGAGTTATCCGCGACGGAAAAGAGGTGGAGGTCCCCATCGAGGAAGTCCAGGTCGGTGACATCATGATTGTTCGCCCCGGGGAAAAGATCCCCACCGATGGCATTGTCATCGAGGGGGAGAGTGCGGTGGATGAGTCCATGGCGACGGGCGAGTCCATGCCCGTGAACAAACGCCCTGGGGACGAGGTTATCGGTGCCACTATAAACCAGGATGGCCTGCTTAAGGTGAAGGCCACCCGGGTGGGTAAGGACACCTTCCTGGCACAGGTTATCAAGCTGGTGGAAGAAGCCCAGGGCACCAAAGTACCCATCCAGGAGTTTGCGGATAGGGTGACAGCGGTATTCGTGCCCATCATCATTACCATCGCTATCTTGACCTTCGTCTCCTGGATGGTGTTCCCGGACACCATGCGGCGCTTGGTGGAGCTAGGGTCCTTCCTGCCGTGGGTGGATCCAACCTTGGGGGTGATTACGCTGGCCGTGGTGTCTACGGTTGCCGTACTGGTCATCGCCTGCCCCTGCGCGTTGGGCCTGGCCACACCTACAGCTCTGATGGTGGGCAGTGGGATGGGGGCAGAGCACGGTATCCTCATCCGCAGCGGTGAAGCCATCCAGACGATGAAGGATGTCAAGGTTATTATCTTCGACAAAACGGGTACCATCACGAAAGGTAAACCGGAAGTGACCGATGTGATTGCCTTGAACGGGTTTACTGAGGCTGAAGTGTTGCAGCTGGCTGCTTCCGCGGAGAAAGGCAGCGAACACCCGCTGGGCAAAGCGATTGTAGAGCGGGCAGAAGCTGAGGCGCTGAATCTGGATGACCCCCAGGACTTCCAGGCTATTCGGGGCAAAGGTGTCATTGCCAAAGTGCGGGGTGTAACGGTGCTGGTAGGTTCGCGGCGGTTGATGCAGGAACATGGCATTGATCCGGCGACCGCGGAAGCCCAAATGCAAGCCCTGGAGGAAGAGGCTAAAACGGCCATGTTGGTAGCTGTGGATGGCCGGCTGGCAGGTGTGATCGCCGTAGCCGACACGCTTAAGGATGATTCGGTCTTGGCCATTCAGGAGCTCCATCGCATGGGCCTGAAGACGGCTATGATCACCGGCGACAACCGCCGAACCGCCGAGGCCATTGCCCGTAAGGTGGGCATTGATTACGTGCTGGCTGAAGTATTGCCTGATGGTAAGGTGGCCGAGGTGAAGAAGATGCAGGAAGAGTTCGGCATGGTGGCCTTCGTTGGTGATGGCATCAACGACGCGCCGGCCCTCACCCAGGCCAATGTGGGTATCGCCATCGGTACCGGCACAGATATTGCCATCGAGTCCAGCGACATCATTCTGGTGCGAGGGCACCTGAGTGGTGTTGTGGAAGCTATCAACTTGAGCCGGGCCACCTTCCGCAAGATCAAGCAAAACCTGTTCTGGGCTTTCTTCTACAACGTGGCCATGATCCCGCTGGCCATTATTGGCTGGATGCACCCGGTGCTCGCGGAGATCGCCATGGCTACCAGTTCTATCAGTGTGGTCACCAATGCAAACCGCTTGCGCAAAGTAGATATCCGTCCCTCTTACATGCGAGAGGAGGGTGGTGCGGCAGCCACCGAGGTGACGGGCCGCACCGCAGAAATGGCGGCATAACTCGGAGCGGGGTGGGATATCCACCCCGCTTCCTTTTAATATCGGGGCTGTTGCCAAAGTACCGCAAGGATACGGCAGGAAAGGAGACCGTGATGGAATATGACGTTATCATTGCCGGGGCCAGCTTTGCCGGATTGGCCGTTGCCGCTCAATTACGGGGCAAACGGGTGTTGGTGTTGGACCGTAAACCTATCGGCACCGGGCAAACCTCTGCGTGTGGAACCCTGGTCTCTACCCTGCGAGCACTGCGGTTGGAGGCGTCCATCCTTCAGGTTCATGACCGGCTGGTGGTGCACACTCCGGGCCATACGTTTACGTACATCATGCCCGAACCATTTTGTACCTTCGATTACACCAAATTGTGCCACCTGTTGTGGGAACAGGCCGATGCCACCTTTGTTCAGGCACCGGCGCTGGGATTCGAAGATAACGCGGTTATCACACCTAACGGCGCGTATCGCGGACGCATCGTTGTGGATGCTTCGGGCTGGCGGGCGGCACTCGGTACCAGCGTGCGGCCGGACCTGGTCCGTCGCGACCGCCTCAACTTTGGGTTGGAAACAACCCTAATGTACCAGGACAACGGGTTGCACTTTTGGTATGACCCCCGGGGATTGTTGCCCATGGGGGTTACGTGGGTGTTTCCCATTGGCCGCTTGAGTCGGATAGGGGTGGGCAGTTATTTGGGGGATACCCGGTTGATACGCACTCTAGATCGGTTTCTGCACACCTTGGACCTGGAACGGGATGGGATTCACGGTGGCTACTTCCCTTACGAGCTGCGGGATCCGGTGGTGGGTGATCTCTTCTTGGTGGGAGATGCCGCCGGTCAGTGTTTGGCACTTACGGGAGAAGGAATTCGGCCGGCACTGTTCTTTGGCACCCATTTGGGGCAATTGTTACGCCGGGCGTTGGACGGGGAGATCTCGATCGCTGAGGCCCGAGAGAGGTACCGACAACTGGTGTTGGCCCGCAAGCGCGGGTATGACACTTTGACACGACTCCAGCGCATCCTGCCGCGCATGCCTCTTCCCCTTGTGCAGGGGTTGCTGGCCCTTATTCACCGGCCTCGTGTGCTCGAGCGGGCCATGCAACGATACATCCGGGCCTTTGCCTTGCCGATAAGCGATATCTCGCATCGCTATCACACCACCGGGAGCCCCCATACGGCAGGGTGGGAGCCTGGCAATGGCGCCGAGCTCCCACCCCCTGCCTAACACATCACCGGAAAGGCAGGAGATCGGCTTGTGAAGGTACCCGGTGGAGGCACGCGGTTGTGTTGGTAACCTTAGCCAACCCGGAAGGGGACAGCGGATACATGTCGGCTTATTTAAGGAAACACTGCAGGAGGAGAGCCATGGCCATGTTCCGTCGTACCCGGAAGGAGGAAACTGTGCGCCGTTGCGCCACCTGTGGTGGCGAAATTCCGGGCCGGGGTGTACAACGGGACGGGAAGTGGTTTTGCAATCCTTGGCACGCGGAGCGGTACAAACCGCCTCCTCCCTGGTGGAAGCGGTTGTTCCAGGACCGCAATCCCGGCGGTGGGGCAGGTTGTTGTCGGGGGTAAGACACACAATCCCACGCAACGTTAAGGAGGCTGGGCAATGGAACATCAGGAATGTCATGTGGAGCCGTATGAGAAGCCGGTGGACAAGGAAGCCTTGCGCAGCGCGATGGTGGCCTACTTGGCCGTGGGTGGTATGGGGTGCCCGCGCTGTGCCATGCGCGTGCGTAATGCGCTGTTACAGCTGGACGGCGTTATTGTGGCCGACGTCTTCCTGGAGCACGGAATGGCCGCAGCAGCTTTTGACCCGGAGCGCGTGACACCGGAAGATTTGGTGACTGCTGTAGGTCGTGCCGGCAATGATGGCCGTCATCACTATTGGGCACAGGTGGCCACCATTATGCCGGCTAAAGAAGCGATGTCACTTCCTGACAACGCATAATGTGACTTTGGGGGTGTGGTGAGCAGTATGTCCCACACCCCATATTCACCTAATGCTAAGGCGCTGGTGTCGGTGGTGAGGAGCTTCGCAGCCCGGCCTAGGAAGTGCTCATCGAAGTGTTTGAGACATCCCCGGCAACAGGTCAAGAGGAATAATCATGAACACCGGCGAACAGGCGCGCGGGCTGGCGGTGCTTCTAACCAACCTGCTTTTGGTGTTTGTTCTGTTCCTCGTTCTGTTCCCTGATGTCACTATGGCCGAGGGAGGTGTTGTGCCTACCTTGCCAACGCCGGAGGCGGGCACAGGCTTTGACGCGGAAGCCGTACACATATTCTTCAGCGGAGGGTGTGTTGACTGCTGGCCCTATGTTGAAGATGTGCTGGTTCCTGCCTTACAGACGAGCGGTATAACGGCCACGCCGGTCATTCACGATTATACCCGCCCCGGAGAACGGCAATTGCTGGCCCGGTTTACCCGGGAGGTCGGGCTTCCACGTCGTATTGCAGACTCCCTCTACGCATTTGTTCCCCGGTCGGATGGCGGTCTCTTGCTGGTGTTGGGACATGTACCTCAAGCCCTGCTGACCGAACTGTTACAGTTTCCCGAGCTCCCCCGCAAGCTGGTCATTCAGCAGCCCAAAATGCACGGAGAACCCGAGGAGTATCGACTCTGGTCCTTCGCAGGGGAGGTGCGATCCTTTCCCATCGATACGCCGTTGAGCGAGAGTTTGGCTACATTGCCACCTACACCCTCCGGTTTCATCCTGAACACCGACGAGGCTAACTTGGCCACGTTGTTCCCCGCGGTGGTTGTCGCCGGGCTGCTGGACAGTGTGAACCCATGTGCGTTCGCGGTTATCCTCCTCCTTATCGCCTTTTTGTTCACCATTCGCAAACGTCGGGGGGAGGTGCTCAAACTGGGGGCCATTTATGTGTTCGTGATCTTCCTGGTGTATCTGGCCATTGGCCTAGGCATTCTCAGTGCGATCCGGGTAAGCGACAACCCTCACTTTGTGGCCCGTATAGGTGCTTACCTGCTCATCGCTTTGGGCCTGCTCAACCTGATTGAATACCGATGGCCCAACGTGCCCCTGAAATTGCACATGCCTGCCGTCGCCCATAAAAAGGTGAACCAGCTCCTCAAAGCAGCGACTGTGCCGGCTACCATTGGGGTGGGGTTCATCGTGGGATTGTGCACCTTTCCTTGCTCAGGAGGGGTGTACGTGAGCATCATCACTCTGCTCAACGCCAAAACCACCTTCGCTTGGGGCGTTGCGTACCTGATTCTCTACAACGCGCTTTTCGTACTGCCGCTGATTCTCATTCTGCTCGCGGTGGGTAATCGCGTTACCGCTAAAAGGTGGGCCTCTTGGGAACGGCAGCACGCGCTACAGCTGCGTCTTTGGTTTGGTCTGGCAATGATCGCGTTGGGGATGATAATGTTTACCCTTATCCCTTAATCTTGGAGGGCTGGCTCGGTGCAACAAATACCGGAAAACGTACAACGTCTTTACTCTTCGTCCGCTTCCGCGTCGTCTCCCATTGTTGAGGCCCGGGACCTGCGCAAGGTCTACCGTACTCGCCGTGAAGTAATCGAAGCTGTGCGCGGGTTGACGTTGACCGTCTGGCCGGGGGAGATCTTCGGCCTTGTAGGACCGGATGGCGCGGGCAAAACGACCACTATTCAGATGCTCTGTGGCATTCTGACCCCCACCGCTGGTGAGGCTAAGGTGGCAGGCGTAGACGTGGTGCGCCACGCGGATGCCCTGGGCGGCAAAATTGGATACATGTCGGAGGGGTTTACGCTGTACGGCGCGCTGACCGTGGAGGAAAATCTGGACTTCTTCGCCGAGCTTTATCGGGTTCCTCCCGCGGTAGCCCAGGAGCGCAAGGAACGCCTGCTACGCTTCGCCCGTTTGGAAGAGGCCCGTCACCGACGGGCAGAGCACCTTTCCGGCGGCATGAAAAAGAAGCTCGCCCTGGCCTGCACGCTTATCCACCAGCCCCAGGTTCTCTTCCTGGATGAGCCCACTACCGGTGTGGACCCGGTTTCCCGCCAGGATTTTTGGAAACTGCTCTACGAATTTCTGGCCGAGGGGATCACGATTTTTGTCACCACGCCATACATGGATGAGGCTGAACGTTGCCACCGGGTGGCATTGATGCGCCGGGGGGAGATCGTTGCTATGGATCGCCCCGAAGTCCTTAAACAGATGGTCCCGGGCATCGCCATGGACATTATCGCCCGGCCTCAGGTACGGGCAGTGGCTCATTTGCGGGATATGCCCGATGTAACTCAGGTTCAGGTGTTCGGCGAGCGGCTCCACATCCTGGTGCGTGACGGTCTCTCGGCAGCTGAGGAAATCCCACGACGGCTGGAAAGGAAAGGGGTCACCGTGGCCCAGGTGGAGGTAACCCAACCTAGCCTGGAGGACGTGTTCATTGCTGCCATCGAAGACCTCCGAGCAGCGGAAGACCGAAAACGCCCTCCTATCCCTTTGCCGGAAGTAGAAGCCCAGATCGTTGCCGAGGGGGAGGAGGGCATTGCTGTGCGGGTTGATAGGTTAACCAAGCGTTTCGGTCATATCGTGGCGGTCGACAACGTAAGCTTCACCGTACGTAAGGGGGAAATCTTTGGTTTCTTGGGTCCCAACGGTTCCGGTAAAACCACCACCATTCGAATGTTGTGTGGGCTCCTGCCGCCCACCTCCGGCCGGGCCACGGTGGCTGGCTTCGATGTGGTCCGAGAACGGTCCCGTATGAAGCCTTACATCGGCTACATGTCCCAGAAATTTTCCCTCTATCAGGACCTCACTGTAGAGGAAAACATCCGTTTCTACGGTGATGTCTACGACTTGCCTCCTCAGCGTTTTGTTGAACGTCGACGCTGGGTTCTGGAAATGGCAGGCCTGGTAGGCAAGGAACACCTTCTGACACGAGACCTTTCCGGGGGATGGAAGCAACGCCTTGCTCTGGGATGTGCCATCCTCCACGAACCGCAGGTCCTTTTCCTGGATGAGCCCACCAGCGGTGTAGACCCTGTTTCTCGCAGAGATTTCTGGGATCTCATTTTTGCCCTGGCCGCGCAGGGGGTTACCGTCTTTGTCACCACTCATTACATGGACGAAGCCGAGCACTGTCATCGGCTAGGCCTCATTTATCGAGGGCGCCTTATTGCCCTGGGTAGTCCGCGAGAGCTGCGGGCCAACATGAAATTGGGTTCCCTGTTGGAGGTGCCGGTTCGGAATCCCTTGGCTGCTCTATCTCCCCTGGAAGGCCACCCGGAGATCATTCAAACCAGTATCTTTGGCGATAAGTTGCATGTGCTGGTGTGGGACACAAACATAGGCCAGGAGGTCGTTGAACGGACCTTACATCCCCTTGGCCTGTTGAACGGTGCGATTCAGGCGGTGCCTATTTCCCTGGAGGATCTATTCATGCTGTTCATTGAAATGGAAGAGGCCGGACGTCGGGCAAAGGGGGAGAGATGACCTTGTACGGCATTATTCCCATCTTAAAAAAGGAGTTTCGTGAAATCTGGCGAGATCCTTACACTCTGGGCATCGCAGTCATTTTGCCCTTGATTCTCCTCTTTCTCTTCGCCTATTCCCTCAATTTGGATGTCAAGAACATCCCCCTGGCTGTGGTCGATCTGGACCAAACTGCCGAAAGTCGAGCCTATACTCAGGCTCTGGTGAACAGCGGACGCTTCGTGTTGGTCTACCGACCTGCGTCACCGGCTGAGGCCGAGCGCCTGTTAGCTCAAGGGCGCGCGCAAGTGGTCCTTATCATCCCCGGTGGCTTTGCCCGTGCTCTACGGCGAGGTGACGTTGCCCAGGTACAAACCCTGGTGGATGGCACGTTTCCCACATCGGCCCGGGTGGTTCGGGGTTATGTGGACGCGGTGAACGATATCTTCTCCGCTCGGCTCGTTAAGCAACGCGTGGTTCTATGGGAGCAATCCGGGCGCTTGCCCACATCCCCGGCTGTGACCGTTGTGCCCCAAGTGCGCTACAACCCGGCCATGCGCAGCGCGAATTTTATCGTGCCGGGTCTGATTGCGGTGCTCTTAATGGCTTTCCCGCCGTTGTTATCCGCCTTAGCCATTGTGCGGGAGAAAGAGCACGGTTCCATCCAGCAGATTTTTGTCTCGCCGCTGCGTTCTTGGGCTTTTATCGTGGGCAAAATGCTCCCGTACCTCCTCATCGCCTTTGCCGAACTGGCTCTGTTGTTCTGGGCCACCCTGTTCTGGTTTCAGGTGCCGATGCGGGGGAGTTGGTTTCTCTTCCTCCTGGCCAGCATTCCATATGCTGTGGGCACCATTGCCATCGGTTTGCTGGTGAGCACCCTGACTCGCACACAACTGGCCGCGATGTTGCTTGCCTTAGTCCTGACCATGATGCCTTCTTTTCTCTTTTCCGGTTTCATGTTCCCCATATTTACCATGCCTATGGTTATGCAGGTTTACTCTTACCTCTTTCCGGCCCGATATTACACCAAAATCACCTATGACATCTTTCTCAAAGGCGTGGGGCCGGACGTGTGGGGGAGCCAATTGGCTATCCTGACCCTGTATACCCTGGGAATCCTTATCCTAGCATCATTGCGATTTCGAAAGAAGGTGGGGTGATGATAAGCCGACGACTTTGGGGACTTATGCGCAAGGAATTTCTGCAGTTTGCCCGAGACAGGGCATTGGTGTTGCTTATTTTGTACACTTTCGTGGAAATTGCCATTTGTGGCTGGGCCTTGACGTTGGATGTGCGGAACATGGCCACCGCGGTGTACGACGGTGACCGTTCTGCTGAAAGTCGGGCCCTGGTGAATGCCTTTGCTCGGCTGGAGGGCTTCCGCCTGGTTGCACAGGTGGATGATCCAGCATCCCTCGACGCGCTAATGGATCGGGGAGATATTCAGTTTGCCCTTATTGTGCCTCGAGGGTTCGCCCAGGCCCTACGACGCGGCGAAACGGCCCAGGTACAAGTACTGGTGGACGGAACCAACAGCAGCATTGCCGGACAGGCGCTGGCCATTACTGCTGGGTTGCTGCGAGATTACAACGAGGACATCCTCTTGCAACGGGTGGAACGTGCCGGCTTGGCCCAATACACTCTGATCCCGAGGGTGCAAAACCTGATTCGTATTTTGTACATGCCTCAACTTAAATACGTGCACTTCATCATACTCACCATGCTCACCATTTCGGTGCTTATCCTGGGAATTTTGGTGCCTGCTGCAGCCATAGTACGTGAGAAGGAAGCCGGTACTCTCGAACAGCTCATGATTACCCCCGTGACTGCCGCGGAGCTCATCATAGCCAAAATTTTGCCCATGATTGTTCTCAAGGTTGTGGGCTTGACCATTGGGGTGGTGATGTCTATGTGGCTGTTCGGGGTGCCTCTGCGAGGGAGTGTTTACTTGTTCTATGGTATTTCCCTGTTGATGTTCATGAGCAGCAGTGGTATTGGGGTGTTTCTGGGTACTCTGGCCCGCAACATGCAACAAACACTGATGCTGGCCTTTTTCATCCTGTTTCCACTGGCTTTTCTTTCGGGCACAGTGGTACCCATCACTAACATGCCCCGTGTTCTTCAATGGTTCACTTACCTGAGCCCACTGCGGTATTACGTCGAAGCTACCTTGGGCATCTTCCTAAAAGGGGTCGGCTTAGACATCCTCTGGCCTCAGGCAGTGATGCTGACCGTGTACGGTCTGGTGCTGTTGGGCCTGAGCACCTTGCGTTTCCGCAAGAGCCTGGCCTAATGGATACAGTGGGTAGGTGTCACGTACTGATGAGGACATGACCGTGGTAAAGAGGAGGTTTCGATGAATAGACCATTGTGGTACGTGTTAGGTTTGGGCATTATCGCCACGCTGGCCTTAGGTGGTTGGTGGTGGCAGCAACAGCAGGTCAAGGGCACCGGTCACGAATTACGAGCCACCGGCACAATAGAGGTGGAAACTCTCAACATCGCTTCCCAGGTGGGAGGACGCATTGTAGACCTTCCGGTGAACAAGGGGGACGAGGTTCGCGCGGGGGATGTGCTGGTGCGCCTGGATACCGATATGCTAGACGCGGATTTGGCCCGCACGGAAGCTGCCATCCAGGCGTTGGAGAAGGCCCGTGATGCCGCCCGTAATGCCTGGGAAGCAGCTCAGGCGGCCCAGGCCAACCCTCAAGAGATCGAACTCAAAATCGCTGAACTCCAGGCTCAGTTGGACGCAGCGGAACTCCAGCTTCAGGCCGCCCAGCTCAGCGGCGATCCCGGTCAGGTGCGCTTGGCTCAGACGACCCGGGAGGGCCTGCAGCGGGTCCTGGATCTGCTAACCATCATGCGTGAAGAGCCCTACATTCTGGAAGCTCAAGCCGGTCAGGCCGAGATGGTTTATCAGGGCCTGGAGGCTTTATTGCAAGCAGCCTACAGTATTCGGGATCTGTTGGTACTCCAGCGGGAACGCATGACCCTAACCGCACCTCGAGATGGCTTTATCCTGGACCGGTTGTTCGCGGAAGGTGAGATCGCTCCGCCTTTGGCTCCTATCCTGGTGCTGGCTGACCTGCGAGAAGTGACGTTGACGGTGTACCTTCCCGAGACCCTTTACGGGCAGGTACGCCTGGGGGATTCGGTAGCCGTATACGTGGACAGCTGGCCTGATCGCGCCTTTACCGGCAAGGTCACCTACATCTCATCCCGGGCAGAGTTCACCCCTGCCAACGTACAAACTCCTGACGAGCGGGCCCGTCTGGTGTACGCGGTGGAGATCACCTTGCCCAACGAGGATCTGGCCCTTAAACCCGGGATGATCGCGGAGGCGGTCTTTTCCTTGCCGTAGGTTGATCCCCTCCCCCGGCCCGACATCTTGGTGTCCTTGCGTGCTAATCCGTTTCCCATGTCGGGCCGGGGGGATCAGGGTTCAACATTTTGAAGGTGGATTGGACCATTATTCTATCCGGTGGATCTCCTTCTGTACCCTGACATTAGCTGTCCCGATGTCCGCCTTTGGTCGGTCTAGGTCCTGTATCCGAGATATACCGTCTTGGTCCGCGTGTAGAATTCTACCGCGCTTTGACCTTGCTCCTTGAAAGTATTGGCACTGGAGCACTTGAACCCTCCGAAAGGTGCCTGTAGGGCCAACCCGGTTGTGGGTTCATTTACTTTGACAACACCAACATCGGCCTGTTCGGCAAACGTGATGGCTTTTTGCAGGTCGTTGGTAACAATACCTGCCACCAGGCCATAGCTTACAGCGTTCGTCTTTTCTATGGCATCATCAAAATTTTTGGCCCTTATCACCGCAATGATGGGACCAAAAATCTCCTCCTGGGCAATGCGCATTTCAGGCTCCACGTGGTCGAATACAGTGGGCTGTACAAAATACCCCCCCTGTTTAGCGATATCTCCTCCCGCCAGCAATTTGGCCCCTTCCGATTGGCCTATTCTCACGTATTGGAGGTCGGTTTCCATCTGTTCGCGGCTAACGGCTGGGCCCATTTCTGTGCGTGGGTCTAGGCCATCGCCGACGACGAGGTTGTTTGCTGCTTCACAGAGAGCGGTCACAAACGCGTCTGCGATTCTTTCCTCTACTATAACGCGGCTGGTGGCCGTGCACGCCTGGCCGGTCAGGCCAAATCCTCCACGAACTGCCAACTGCACGGCCTTGTTGAGGTCAGCATCGGCCAAGATGACAAGGGCATTCTTACCCCCCATTTCCAGTTGTACCCGCTTCATGGTGGGGGCAGCCTTTTGATACACTTGCACGCCTACCTGGTACGAGCCGGTGAAGGAGACCCCATTTACCTCCGGATGAGTGACCATTTCATCTCCGACTTCCCCTCCGGAGCCGGTCACATAGTTCAGCACACCGGGGGGTAAGCCGGCCTCTACCAGTGCTTCTACCAGCATCAGGCTACTTTGAGGAGCTAGGCTGGCGGGCTTGAACACGACCGTGTTGCCGTACACCAGGGCAGGGGCGATCTTCCATGCAGGGATAGCTACCGGAAAGTTCCAGGGAGTGATAATACTGATAACGCCTAAAGGTTCACGCCGTGTGTACAGCAGTTCGCCTTGGATGTTGCTCGGCAGCACTGTGCCGCTCATGCGCCACCCTTCACCGGCATAGTAACGGAAGATATCCCGGGCTCGCCGAACCTCGGCACGAGCTTCCGCGAGGGTTTTGCCTTCTTCCCGGGTCAAAGTGACCGCGATGTTTTCCAATCGCTGGTCGATCAGACGACTGGCCTCGAAGAGGATGGCTCCCCGTTGTGGTGGAGGAGTAGCTGCCCAAGACGGAAAGGCTGCGCGAGCAGCTTCTATAGCTCGTCGTGTGTCCTCCCGAGTGAGTCGTGGAAACAGTCCCAGCACCTCCTGTGGCGCGGCCGGGTTGCGGTTTTCAAAGACTGCTCCGTTGGAGGCGGTTACCCACTCACCGCCGATCAGGTTGTAAAACGTTTGCATCGTTCCCACCTCCTGCCATACAGTGTTATCCCAGCGGGTAAGAGAGCGTGGCGTTTTCCCAGATGGGCAAAGGGACAACTCCGTGAGCCGCATCGGTCACCTGTTGTAGGCGATTCGGGATGGCTATAAGGGTCTGACGACGTAACCATCGACGGCGCCGCTCAGCTCCCAGGATTTGTCGCGCTTGATCCTTGTAAATATCCCATGGAACAAGGCGTCCCTCTGCAAACGCTTGTGGGTCCAAGAGGTCAATACGCCGTGCGTTTAACTGGACATGCACCAGGTCTCCGGTTTGTAACAGCCCGATCCCGCCTCCGTTAATGGCTTCCGGCGTTACGTGACCAATGGCAGGTCCATACGTCACTCCCGAGAAACGCCCATCGGTCAGCAGGAGGGTGATGCGTCGCAGGGCTTTTCGCGCGTTGACATATTGCATAGGAGTGAACATTTCCGGCATGCCAAATGCCTCTGGCCCCTGACCGCTGATCACCACTGCTAACCGCAGTATTCCCGCATCTATCATCCATTGGAACAATTCTTCTTTTGTCCACTTGCTCACCGATGGTGGTAAGGAATCGGTTCCTTTCATGTTATATGAGGCAATATTCACCAAAGTGCCTTTGCTTATATCTTGTATATTTTTCAACCTGTTGAGCATGTGGATATCAGATAGTCGTGCGTTGGCTTCCTCTTCGTTCTCGAAAAATATAACAACGGCCACCTTGTCATTAAAGTGTTCGAGCTGTTCGTCGGTCATACCGCTTATCTTGAGGACCGCGCTATCAAAGAAATTGCCCCGCAACACTTCAACACCGCTAATGGTGCGTTTGGGATACGATAGGATGACGGGGTTTTCCTTAACGCCGTTGGCGGGCAGGGCGTGTTCATCCTGCAAGCGCTCGCGCCATGTGGTGCCGGTCACTGTTGGGGTGTCTAAGTCCATGGGCACACCGTGTCGTTGCAGTTCATAGAAAAGCGTTTCCGTGCCCCGAATTTGCCCTGCGGCACATTGTTGAGCCAAAGTAAAAATATCACGCCCTTGGGTCAAACTGTAGTCGAAGATGTCCGGTACCGGTGGATGCCGGCGGATGTAGTCGATGGTGTCAATGGTTACACGGTAGCCGGCATACACCATAGCCGCTACGAGGTGCATCATCAGGTTGGTGGAGCCTCCGGTAGCGCTGTACACACGCACCGCGTTGGCAAAATTGGCGGCCATCACATGGGCTACGCTGAACATGGGACGCGTGAGACAGGCGAACAGTCCATCCACGACTTGCTTAACTCGCTCCATCTCTGGGGGAGCTGTCAGCAGTTCGACAGCGGGATGGACTAGGCCCATGGCTGCCAGGGCTATGCGGCTGGAGTTTCCTGTACCGTTGAAAGCACAAATGCCACCGTTGTGATGACAAGTGTGGACGGCAAGGCGTTTCTCATAGTCATTATGCTCTGCGACTGTAATCAGCCCCGCATCTCGAGCCCGCTGTAGTACGGCCCGATAGGCCGCGTTAGACGTGCATTGCAGCACGTATTTCATCGTGTCCCGCAAGTCGTTAGCGATGTCCGTATATCCTTGCTCCTCAGCCCGCCGCGCGAGGTTTGTCAGGGCATGGTGAAGGTCTTGGGGAAGGGTTCCGCCCCGCAATACATGGGCCGGATGGAATGTGGCCATCAAGGGGCGTTCCCCCCGCCGGCGGCGGATAAGGTCCAGGTGGGCCAATCCGGCCAGGATGGCCAGGGGGGTTTTATCACATCCTGTGATCACATAAGCGGCGTGGTAACTGTGAGCTTCCATTTGGTTGGTCACCATTGCGGCCACCGCGTTACGGCTTTGTAAGCTGTAGCTCATGCCCAGCGTACTTTGAGCAATGGCGTCACACACGACGGGCACGCTGAAGTAAAACGGCACACCACCTCGCATCCACACACACGCAGCTACTTTAAGAACGGTCTCCCAATCTGTGATGTGAGCCGGATGGTCGAGGGAGCCGCCAATGATGGCGATGCGAGGAGCGTTTTTGTCAAGTCGGTCGTATACCGTCTCCAGGCAGCATTCAAGCTCATCTAGCCCTAACATTTCCCGGGCACGTTCCAGAAGCCGTACCACAGTAATGGGGGCGTTGGCTTTTGCTTGGACGTTGTCCGCGTATGGATTACTTGCTTCCATGACCACCATGGGTCATTCCTCCATCGCTTTGACCCAGTTTTTCAGGGTCCCAATGCCTTCTATCTCTATCTCGACCAGGTCGCCGTCTTTCAGTGTCATGTCGTCATGGGGGACGATCCCGGTGCCCGTTAACAAGACGACCCCGTTAGGAAAGTCATTGTAACGGGCTAAATAGCTGACCAGCTCCTCTAAGCCACGGCGCATTTGACGGGTGCTCACCTCTCCGGCAAAGTACACGTTGTTATCCCGGATAATGCGCAAGCGAATGGTTAGATCGCGCACGTCAAACCCACTTTCTGCCAGAACGATCACCGGGCCAAGGGCGCAGGCATGACGGTAGATTTTGGCTTGGGGAAGGTAGAGGGGGTTCTCTCCCTCGATATCCCGGCTGCTCACATCGTTGCCAATGGTGTAGCCGATGATCTGCATTGCCGGATTAATGGCCAAGGCCAGTTCCGGTTCCGGCACACTCCAGGCGCTGTCCCCCCGGATGCCAATCCAGTCGTTCGGCCCGACGACTTTCTCAGGTGTGGACTTGAAGAACAACTCCGGTCGAGAGGCGTTGTACACCCGGAGGTACACGTCCCGGTGGTAACTTGCCTCCCGCACGCGAGCATCCCTGCTTTGATAGTACGTCACTCCTGCTGCCCACACTTCTTGTCGGTCGACGGGAGGCAAAAGGTAGGGCACCCCGGGTTGTGGACGGCGGTCTAGCTCACGGTATACATAAATGGGCAACACGGTCTTGTCAACACTTTCTACCAGCGCCATGATAGAAACTTCCTGGGAAGCGTGCCACAGCGCGCTGAGGGACTGGTAGGGGGGGAGGCCGCTGGCTGTCAGATCGTACACCTGTTCCCCCTGCACCAGTCCTATACGTACACCCTGTTGCGGGTCAAAGAAGCGGCATATCTTGATTAAACCCTTCGTACAGGGAACCATGTTGCCTCCCTTGCAGAGTTATTCGTGAACCTTATGCCCACGACCATACATAAACAACATGGTGAGTATGACAATGCCGTATATAATGTTTCTGCCTGCTTGTGATATTTGCATAATGCTTAACGTGCTTTCCAACAACGTAATGATAATAGCGCCGGCAACTGTGCCCATGTATAATCCTGAACCGCCCAGGATATTAGTGCCTCCTATAACTACAGCTGCGATGCCGGGTAGCAAATAGGGTTCTCCCATACCGTTAAAGCTGCGTCCTGCATATCCTACCAACAATACACCAGCTAATGCGTTCATTGTTCCGCTTAGTATGAACGCTTTGATAATCACTCTATTCGTCTTTATTCCTGAAAGATAAGAGCATATTTCATTATTTCCTATGGCGTATATTTTTCTTCCCAATCCGCTTTTGTGTAAGATAAGGTAGCATATGATCGAAATGATGAACCATACGACAACAGCAGATGGTACCAAGCCACCTATTTTATGGTGTACTATAAAGTTGAGCATTTCAGGGGCTTCTCCCTTGGGTTGGGCGCCTGTGTACAGGATGGTAAGGCCCTTGACGACTGCGTCCATGCCCAGGGTAAGCACAAGGGAGGGAATACGTAAGTAAGCGACGCCAAGGCCGTTGAGTAGTCCCACCACAAAACCTACTGCCAGGGCGGCGAGGACACCCAGCCACAAGCGTTCGTTTTGTCCTTGAGCTATTGAGGTTACCATCACGGCAGCCAAGTTCAATGTCCAACTGACGGATAAATCGATATTTCCTGTAAGTATCACTATCATTTGACCGGCTGCGACGACCCCCAGGAAGGATGCTTTAAGCAGCTGTAACAGCAGGTAATTGGGCGAGGCAAATTGGGGGGTGAAGAGAGAGCCGATGCCGATGATAAACACGATCATGGTATACGCGATAAGTACATTCCGATAGTCCTGGCGCATTCCCTTCCACCCGTGGTGGAATCGGTCCCATGCTCGCATCCCTACGTTCATCTTCCACCTCACCCGTTATCGCATCACATCCAGGCGATTGTGTAAGGTAAACGTTCGTATTGCGCCCAGCGAAATGGCAATGAGCAAGACCAGGCCTTCAAACAGGGGTTGTGATAGAGGGTTAATGCCAGCGAAGAAAAGCACACTGCTGATAATGCGGATGACGAAGGCCCCGGCAATGGTACCGGCTACGCTGCCGGAGCCCCCAAACAACGATGTTCCCCCAAGGACTACGGCCCCGATGGACTGCAGCGTGTAAACGCCTCCAATAGTCGCGTCCCCGGAACTGGTCTGGGCGGTGAGGAAAAGGCCCGCCAAAGCGGCCAAAAATCCTGCCAGTACATATGCCATCACTTTAGCCCGGTGCACGTTCAAACCACTCATGTACGCCGCGCGTTCGTCGCTTCCTACCGCGTACACCGCTAAGCCTAAGGCGGAACGGCGGAAGGGATACCATATACCGATGAGCACCACCACCAGCAGGACCAGTGAGGCGGGTACCCAGTCCAACAGACGACCGGTTAACAGTTCTCCGTACCAGGAAGGCACATACCCTCCTGGCCGAGGACGCAACATCAGAGCGAACCCGCTGTAAATAGAGGCAGTGGCCAGGGTAACAATGATAGGCTGTAACCGACCGTAAACCACCAGTATTCCGTTGATGAGGCCGGCCAGTGCCCCTACGGCCAGGATTACCAGAGAGGCTGCTATTACGCCCAACACATGGTCGGGGAACAGCACGGAAGCGAGCACGTTGGCTAAGCTTACAATAGGTCCAATGGACAGGTCGATGCCGGCCGTTAGGATCACGGCCATCTGACCCATGCTGGCCAACACTAGGGCCATGCTCTGGTTCAGCGTAGCTGTAAGAACCGGTCTGGTAAAAAGGCGCGGTTGGAGGTTAGCATACACCGTCAATAGAATACCTAATGCCGTGTAAGCGATTAAGACCTTAAAGTGGCGTTGTAGAAATTTCCCCATTTTTGTTTTAAACATAACAAACCTACCTTTCTGTAACTCTCTGATTATTTGTGCCCAGTCCGAGGGACACAGATACCAAGTTCTCCTCGTTGAGTTCTGTCCCTGATAATTCTGACTTAATACGGCCTTCGTACATTACTAGAACTCTATCACACATGCCGGCCAATTCACTTATATCGGTTGAGAAAAAGAGAATACCTGCGCCATCATCTGTGAGAGATCGCATGAGTTTGTATATCTCGTGTTTTGTTCCTACATCAATGCCACGTGTTAAATCATAAAGTAGATAAACCTTTGCTTCTGTGAGCAACCACTTGGCAATTACGACCTTCTGTTGATTCCCGCCACTTAGGTTGCGTACAGGAACATTTATAGAAGATACTTTTATCTTCAGTTGGTTTACAACATTTTGTGCGTCCAATAGTTCTTTCTTGTCCATCAAGAATAATAAATTTGTGTATTTGTTCAATGTGGCCAGGGTTACATTATGCTTTACAGGCATAGTCAAAATGAGTCCTTCTGTCTTTCTGTCCTCTGGAATAAGAGCTATCTGTATTCCGTGCTTTAGTGCATCTGAGGGTTCATTTATTTTTACTTCTGTGCCATCAATATATATGTGTCCGCGAACATTTCTTAGGACGCCAAATAATGACAGAAATAACTCTCTTTGTCCTTGTCCTTCTAGTCCGCCTATACCAAGTATCTCTCCTTTGTGCAGAGATAGATTTATATCGTGTAATATGTTTCCCCAAGATAGGTGTTTTACTTCCATTACGGGTGCACTTGAGTATGTATACTGATTTGCTTTACTTGGAAATACTTGGTCTATCTTCCTTCCTATCATCAGTTGAACTATTTTTGTGCGATCCAGGTTGTTGGCAGGGAACGAGGCAACATTTCTTCCATCCCGAAATATGGTAATGGTGTCTGCTATTTCTTCTACTTCGTCCATTCGGTGAGATATAAAGATAACCGATCTGCCGTTTGAGCGGAGTTTCTTCATTAGATCAAACACTTTTTCAACGTCTTGTACTGTTAATGCAGACGTGCCTTCGTCCATGATAAGCACCTGTGGATCTCGGGCCAGGGCTTTGGCGATCTCTACCAACTGTCTGTGGGCCAAGGGGAGCTGGCTGACCGGGGTGTCCGGGTCGATGGGAGGAAATCCCAATCGCCGGAGGAGTTGCTCTGTGCGTCGGTACAGCTGGCTTTTGTCGATGAGGCCGAGCCGGTTACGCGGTGGATGGGTGATAAAGATGTTCTCCGCGACCGTTAAGTCTGGCATCAAGGAGAGTTCTTGGAACACGGCCACGATTCCCAAACGTGCGGCCATAGCAGGGGTGCGAATGTTCACAGGTCGTCCCCACACTTTTACCGTGCCGCTGTCGGGCGGAATGACACCACTGAGAATTTTGACCAGCGTGCTCTTGCCGGCGCCGTTTTCACCGACCAGCGCGTGAATGCTCCCCGGCGCACAACGGAAGGTGGCACGGTCCAACGCAACCACGCCGTCATACCGTTTGGTGACCTCAATTGCCTCTACCAGCGCCGTCATATGCCCCCAAAGCTTGCCTCTGTGGTATAATGGTTTCCCCCGCAACGAATGAGGGAGGACAGGGCAGGTGGTGGGATAGACCCCCACCCCTGCCTTGCTCCCTCGCTCATTTGGCCGATTCGGCCAGGATTTCCTCCGGCGTAAGGTTGACACCGCAGGACGGGAACTTGATTGGGGTGAAGAAGTCATCAGGCAGGTCTGGGAAGTAGTTCACGCCGGGCTTCAGGTCCTCGGAGCGAGCCACCGGCAGGGGTACCGAAATCACCCGTGGCAGCTCCTTCCCCTGCAGCAATTCCAGCGCTGCCTGAATGGAAACGGCCACCAACGCCGGGCTCTGGCCTACGGAAATGCCGACGAGGCCCTGATCTCGATACTTGGCCATGAGCTTGCGGAACCCGTTTTCCGCCTCACCGGCGATGGGCACGAAGGGCCGTCCGGCATCAATGAAGGCCTTTACTGCGCCTACCGTCCCCGCCTGAACCCATACGCCGTCAATTTCATCGCCGCGAGTGGCCAGCAGGTCGGCCATCACCTTTTGGGTGACGCCGTCATCCCACATACCTACCACTTCGGCAATGATTTTGATGTCCGGGTACTGGGAGAAGACCTCTTTCGCCCCTGCATTGCGATCGCGGTCAACGCTTGTGCCCGGTACGCCGTTGACCATCACCACGTTGCCTTTGCCGTTCAAGCGCTCCACCAGGTCACGAGCCATCACGCGGCCGAACTCCACCTGATCCTCATTTACTAGGACTGCATCCGGGGAAGTGACGATGTTATCAAAGGACACGACGATAATCCCGGCGTCCCGGGCTCGTCGGATAACCGCATCGAATCCGGTGGGGGTCGCCGCGTTCAGGATAATGGCATCTACCCCGGCGGCGATCATGTTGTCCATCTGGGCAATCTGGGCGGCTACGTCCTGCCCCGAGCTTACAACTGTGAACTCCTTGATGAGGGGCGCCACGTGTGGTTGCTTTACATAGGCTTTAGCGATCTGGATCATCTGTGTCCGCCACGCGTTGCCGATGTACGAGTTGCTCACCGCGATCTTGTAGGGTGGCGGCTTGGGCGGGAATTTCACCATGCGGTCGTTGTCGACGGCCGGTTGGAAACACGCCGCCGGATCGTACCCCGGTGGAGGTGCCACCTGAACCGATGTGGGTGTGGGTTCTGGGGTGGGGGGCTCTGTCGGTTTGGGTGTCGGCGTGGGGGACGTTGCTGCAGGGGCGCAAGCGCTGATCACCCACGCCACTATCACGAGAAGGACCCACCCCATCATCCCATATCGACCTCTCCTGCCCTGAAACCTGCCAATCATACATCACCTCCTTTCACCCAACGCACCGATCATTCCACTGTGCCACTCCGGGGGGATGAGCACGTTCATCTTCTCCCTCAACCCGGACCACGGCCCCGACGGTTGATGCCAAGGGGGACAGGGTCTGTGCTAACACGGCCCCTTCCTCCGGGAGCAAGCCATCTACCTCAAGGGCCCATTCCCCTGTGCTGTGCACGTTCATGGTAAGGCAGACCCACCTTCCCCGATACTGCACTTCCAATTTCCCAGAGCAGGGCCCGTGCGATCTCACCCGGCCAAAGAGCCGCACGCGCCGACATGGCCGATTGCTCAGTGTTTCTCTAACTGTGCTATACACCTGGCTTTTGCACATGTAGATACCCAGGGCCTCCAGAGCCCGTGCTACGCCGCCATAACCCAATCCCATCAGGTACAGAAGCACTGCCGTCCGGAGTACCCGTTGCGATGTGTGAGCCCGTGAGATGCCGGGGGGGTACACCCGAAACGTGTGGCCACACTGCTGACACATGTATCGATATACCTTCACCTCTTGGCATACAATATCGTTCACATGCTTCTCCACCACCTGCCACAGCTTGATCTCTTGCCGATCCCCACCGCATTTGGGGCAGATTGCGGCACAACTCGATGAGTCACTCGACCGGGAAAAAACCAAACGGAGTCTCATCCAGTCACTTCCTAAAAACCTTGTGCTTTTTCGGACGGGGGGATGAACGTGTCGGTCAACCCGAAGGAAATTCGGCTACCACCGTACACGGGCTGCCATCTGATCCTTCTATCAGCAACGGCCAGGCATATATGCGTACCGCCTGTCCCAAATCCGGGTCGATGCGCAGGTCTTCCAGGATGAGCATAAATTTGCCGTCGTTCCGTCCCACGCCCATCAAGATACGGTGTGTCTCTATAGCCTCGTTTTCATACCGGGGGGAACCGATGGAGACCGCGTCGATGGCGATGGCCCTCAGGTTGGGAAAGTGATCCATCAAAAAGCGAGCTGCCTCCGGGTGCAATGCGGGACCTTCCCACACGTACCGATGCGGGTCCTGTGCTCGCACAGCACTCCAGCCGGTGTACAGGAAGGCGATGTCTGCGTCTTTTAGGATATGGGCTTGGTTTTCTATCTCGGCCCTGGATATCATTCCACCTTCCGGCTTGGGCACACGGACCACCGCAGGAGCGAAGAAGATGAACTGTTCAATCGGCAGATCAACGGCAGCGGGGCCTGCGTCGTTGAAGTGCCGGGGGGCGTCGAGGTGGGTGCCTGAATGAGAGAACAGGTACAGCACGGTGGTGTTCACCCTATCCCCCGCGGCGATTGACTGGAACGGCTCCGTACGAACCGGAGGTGGATTGCCTGGCCATACCGGGTCATCGTGGCGGAGCGGATACGATAAAACCCGGAACATGTTTGCGCTCCTGTCCCTATGGTGAGATACCACCACCGGCGTATCCGAGACGACGGGATAATTCTTGGGCCAGTGCCCGGACCCGTTGTGCCAGTTCCTGTTCCCGTGCTTCGTCCATCCGGGTTAGGGGGACCGAAATGCTCACAGCGGCGACCACGTTCCCTTGGGCATCGTATACCGGCGCGCCTACACAACGCAGGTCGTCCAACGTTTCACCCCGGTCAACCGCGTATCCCTTGTGCCGGACGTCCGCCAATTCCCGTTTCAGGTCCTCCACATTGTCGATGGAACGGGCGGTGCGCTTTTCCAGAACCACACCTTCGTAGAGTTTATCAATCTCTTCCTCGGTCAGACCGGCCAGTAACGACTTGCCCAATGCCGTCGTGTGCGCTGGGAGCTCGGAACCAACCTCACTGGCCAGGCGTACCGGCTGCGTGCCTTCCTGTTTCCCGATGTACAGCACATTGCGCCCACGTAAGATGGCCAGCTGCACCGTTTCCCCACACTCCCGGGCCACCTCTGGGGCCAGTGCTTGGAATTCCTTCAGCAAGTTGATGCGTTGGACATAGGCTAAGCCTAACACCAGCAGTTGGGGACCCAGCGTATAACGCTTAGTCGCCGGGTCCTTTACGATGAAGTCGTGTTGCTCCAGCGTACTTAACACTACATATAAGCTGCTTTTAGCCACGTTCAACGCGCGCGCCAGCTCGCTTACACCCATGCCATCTCCATGGTTGGCCAACACCACCAAAACCCGCAGCGCTCGGTCGACTGAGGGGGAGATGGGTTTGTTCACGGCCATTTTGTTCATTATATCGAACCTCTTTCTGTATTTAGAACACCCTCATTATATCCCACCCCTTGGGCGATGTCAAGGGGTTTCCATTGCAAAACCGTTCGAAAATTGGTGGAGTGTGTACCCGCCGGGCGTTTCGTTGATGAGGCGCGATATCCCATACCCCTTGGCAAATGTCCGGGGTGACGGTTCGGCCTTCCCCATACTGTATGCCGGGTGCCGGTTTCTCCCCTCGACCTTGGATGGCGTTCAGATCCCGTCTTCCACGCGCACCGGAAAATTTGACAGCTTATAGGAGAGTGGATATGATGGGGAATAACCTTAAAGGGGTCAGGTCAACATTAGGGGAATATTGGGAATTCCAATGATGTACAGCGCTCTGTTGGTCCTCATTATTAGCCTCCTGGTATTGTTGGGCGGGGCCATTATTACCCTGCAGGGGTCCCGCGTTGGGAGGCGAGTGAGGGCGTAACGGAGCGCACTCACCAGGGAACCGAAGAAGACCCCCTTCCCAACCGGGAAGGGGGTTTTTATTTATGGCCTGTACCGGGTTTCGGTTTCCTGGCATGATTTGACCCCTTGGGGGCATACAGTGTGGAGGGCGTTCGGAAATGCATGGCCTGGGAAGGACTCAACGCCCTCGGTGTAGTGAACTCTTTCGTGAGCCGGTAGGGAGGTGAATGATGCAACAGGAAAGGCGTGCCAACGGTGAATCCCGGCCCCGACACTGGTGGTACGAGAGTGACGAGCCCGCGACCTTCCCTCACTTCATGAACGATGGGTACGCACCTCCGGATTGGGAGCTCCTGGTAGCCTTGGAGATGACCAACAGCTTGTCCGACGAGGATGTAGCGTAGCGCGGTAGTACGTAGTACGGTCTAATACATATCCCAGCACTCCTATCCCTGAGGGGCATAGACGCTCCTGGAGCCGCGTGTGCTCCGTCCTCCCGCCGTTTGGGGTTGTCAACCGGCATTGATGTGGGCGCTCTGGAGAGCTGAGCGCGAGTTAAGCCCCCCGCACCCAGATTCGGGTACGGACACGGAAGATTTAGCCAGAACATACGTTAGGGAGGAGATGGTATGGCCAAGAAGCGGAGCGGCGCGGACATTGTGTGGGAAGCTCTCCTGGCGGAGGGCGTGGACGTGTTGTTCGGTCACCCGGGGGGAGCTATTCTCCCCACTTATGATGCCATGACGAAGTACCCCGTTCGCCACATCCTGGCCCGGCACGAACAGGGCGCGGCCCACATGGCAGATGGGTATGCCCGAGCCACCGGTAAAGTGGGCGTGTGCATGGCCACTTCCGGCCCCGGCGCGTTGAACCTCGTTACCGGTTTGGCCACGGCGATGATGGATTCCATCCCTGTCGTGGCCATTACAGGTCAGGTGCCCACCACCCTCCTGGGCAACGATGCCTTCCAAGAAACGGATGTGGTTGGCGTCACCTTGCCCATCACCAAGCACAATTTCCTCGTGACCGACGTTCACGAGCTGCCCTGGGTCATGCGCGCGGCGTTCAAGATCGCACGGACCGGTCGTCCCGGTCCGGTGTTGGTAGACATTTGTAAGGATGCCCAAATTGCGGAGACCGATGTGCCGTTGCCTGATCCGGACGATGTTCACGTGCCTGGGTTGGAGCGTTATCCTCAGGTGGACATGACCGCAGTGCGCGAGGCTGCAGCGCTTATCAACAAGGCAAAGCGTCCTCTTATTATCGCCGGACACGGCGTTCTTTTGTCTGGAGCAGAGCGGGAACTACAAGAACTGGCAGAGAGGGGCAGTATTCCCGTTACGACGACCCTTTTGGGAATCGGCAGTATTCCTGAAACGCATCCCCTTGCCTTGGGCATGTGTGGCATGCACGGCGAGGCCTTTGCCAATATGGCTATTCAAAAATGTGACGTCCTCATCGGCATCGGTATGCGGTTTGATGACCGGGTTACCGGGCGGTTGGCAGATTTCGCGCCTAACGCAAAGGTGATTCACTTCGAGTTGGACCCCTCCGAAGTCAACAAAAATGTGCAAGCTGCTGTGGCAGTGGTTGGGGATGCCAAGGAGTCTCTCCAAGCACTCCTGCCCCTGATCGAGCCTGTGTCACGCGCGGAGTGGCTGCGTCAGATTGACGGGTGGCGTCGTGAGAGCCAAGAGCGGGATATAGCCAACATAGAGGTGGACGAGGTCATTCCACCCCATTTCATGCGTGAACTGTGGCATGTAACGAAGGCCGACGTCATCATCGCTACAGATGTAGGACAGCACCAGATGTGGGAGGCCCAGTATTACATCCATCAACGCCCTAATCAGCTGCTCACGTCTGGTGGTCTGGGCACTATGGGATATGCTGTCCCCGCGGCCATTGGTGCTAAAGTGGGGCGCCCTGAAGAGACGGTGTGGGCCGTGGTGGGAGATGGGGGATTTCAAATGACCATGCAGGAATTGGGCACCATTGTGCAGGAAGATATTCCCATCAAGATCGCGGTGATTCGTAACGGCTTTTTGGGCATGGTGCGCCAGTGGCAGCAACTCTTCTACGAGAAGCGCTACGCGGCCACCCCCATCTTTTGCCCGGATCTGGTGAAACTTGGAGAGGCGTACGGTATCCCCGCGCGGCGCATCACCCGCCGGGACGAACTCCACGACGCGATCAAAGAGGCCCACGAGAGTAAAGGGCCCTTCTTGCTGGACGTGAAAGTTATGGAAGAGGTGAACGTGTACCCGATGGTCGCGCCCGGCGCGGGTATCGACGAGATGATCCGGCGGCCCATTGTGCAGAACCCGAGCGGCATGACGCCGGCGTGGTAATCTCCAATCTCCGGTCTCCAGTTTCCCACCATCTATCTTTGCTGGAGGTTGAGGGGGAGATTGGGGAGGAACTTTAGAGATTAGAGATTGAGAGGAGGGGGCAGGCTATGCCGCGGCATACGATCATTGCATGGATGGAAGATAAGCCTGGTGTGTTGGCCCGCATTGCCAACTTGTTTCGCCGACGTAACTTCAACATCGAAAGCTTGGCGGTGGGCCACACGGAGACGCCTGGCGTAAGCCGTATGACCTTTGTGGTGGAAGGGGATAGCCGCATGGTGGACCAGGCGGTCAAGCAGCTGCTCAAGTTGATGCCCATTATTCGGGTGGAAGATGTCACCGACAAACCCGCGGTTGTGCGCGAAATGGCCCTCATTCGGGTGCGAACCGATGCTCAAACACGCGGGGAGATCATTCAGTTAACCGAGATCTTTCGTGGTCAAATTGTGGACGTCTCCCGTGACAGTATGGTGCTCCAGATAGTAGGACCGGAAGAGCGCGTGGATCGGTTTGTTGACCTGATGGAACAGTTCGGCATTGTTGAGATGGTGCGCACCGGCCGAGTCGCGATGACACGGGGAGATGATAACAACAACAACGGCGCCAAACGGAAGGGGACGATGGGGCTTTAGCAATCCATGGACGATGGACGATGGTCGATGGTCTCATCTATCGTCAATCGTCCATCGTCTATCGTCAATCCCCAACATCATAGGAGGACGTCATGGCAACCATCTACTACGACCAGGACGCAGACCTGAGCCGCTTGGAAGGCCGCCGCGTGGCCATCATCGGCTACGGCAGCCAGGGACACGCGCATGCGTTGAACTTGCGGGACAGCGGTGTGGATGTGACCGTTGGACTGTATGAGGGCAGCAGATCTTGGGCCAAGGCAGAGGCCGATGGGCTCAGGGTGATGACCGTGGCAGAGGCCACCCGATGGGCCGATGTTGTCGTGCTCCTTATCCCGGATACTGTCCAACCTCAGGTATACCGGGAGGCTATTGCGCCCAACCTGAGCGAGGGGAAAACCCTAATGTTCGCCCACGGCTTCAACATTCGTTTCGGCCAGATTGTGCCTCCTTCCGATGTGGATGTCAGTATGGTGGCCCCCAAGGCTCCTGGCCACCGCTTGCGAGAACTGTATGTGGAGGGCGTTGGCACCCCAGCTCTGGTCGCCGTGCACCAGGATGTCTCGGGTGAAGCGTTAGCCGATGCCCTGGCCTACGCTAAAGGGCTGGGCTGCACCAAAGCCGGGGTTATCCTCACCACGTTCGCCGAGGAGACGGAGACGGACCTCTTTGGGGAACAAGCTGTGTTATGCGGGGGGATTAGTGCGCTGATCAAGGCAGGTTTTGAAACTCTGGTAGAGGCCGGTTACCAGCCGGAGGTAGCGTATTTTGAGTGCGTCCATGAGTTAAAGCTCATTGTGGACCTCATCTATCAGGGAGGACTCAACTACATGCGTTATTCGGTGAGTGATACGGCTGAGCACGGGGACTACACAGCCGGTCCCAAAATCATCACCGAACAGGTGCGGGAGAACATGCGCCAGATCCTGCGGGACATCCAGAATGGAACGTATGCCCGGGAATGGATCCTGGAAAATCAGGCCGGTCGTCCTCTCTTTAACTCCATGCGCCAACGGGAGCGCCAACACCCTGTGGAGCAGATCGGCCGTGAGCTGCGGCGCATGATGCCGTGGCTGAATCCGGTGGAGGTGGAATGATGGAGTGACGTGATACATGTTGCGTATCACGTGTTGCGTGTTCCGTGTTTGTGATACGTGAATCTCTAATCTCCAATCTCTGATCTCCAATTTCCCAGTGCACAGGGAGGGGGAACCATGTCCGACAGCGAAGTGGTTGCCGACATTGGGGAGGTACCGGTAAGTGAACCTTACAACCCGAACACGGTGCTCATTTTCGACACGACCTTGAGGGACGGTGAGCAGTCGCCCGGCGCGACGCTCACGCCGGAAGAGAAGTTAACCATCGCCCGTCAATTGAGTCGCTTAGGGGTGGATATTATTGAGGCCGGCTTTCCTGCCGCTTCGCCTGGAGACCTGGAAGCGGTGCGACAGATTGCGGCTACGGTTGGTCGAGAGGGGAGATTAGGTAAGGATGGTCGGTTACGGCCGCCACCGATTATCGCCGGTTTGGCACGTGCCAACCGGGAGGACATCGATAAGGCGTGGGAAGCCGTTCAACCGGCCCTTCGCCCCCGCATTCACACCTTCATTGCAACCTCGGACATTCACATCAAGCACAAACTGCGCATGACACGTCAAGAGGTCCTCCACCGGGTGCGCGAGATGGTATCCTACGCCAAGGCCTATTGTGAGGACGTGGAGTTTAGCCCGGAAGACGCGGGTCGCTCCGACCCTGAGTTCCTGGTGGAGGTGTTGGCCACCGCCATTGAGGCCGGGGCCACAACCTTGAACATCCCGGACACCGTGGGATACACCCTGCCTCACGAATTTGGCGAGCTGATCCAGTACCTGCGGGAGAACACCCCCGGCGCGGACAAGGTTATCTGGTCCGTCCATTGCCACAACGACCTGGGCCTGGCCACCGCGAACACCCTGGCAGGCATCATGGCCGGCGCGCGCCAGGCCGAGGTCACCGTGAACGGCATCGGCGAACGGGCCGGCAACACCGCGCTGGAGGAGGTGGTCATGGCTCTGTGGGTGCGCCGTTCCGTCTTCGGGCTGGACACGAACATCATCACCCAGGAGATCTATCGTACCTCGGAAATGGTCAGCCGTTACACGGGCATGGTGGTCCAGCCCAACAAGGCCATCGTGGGTGCCAACGCGTTCGCCCACGAGGCGGGTATCCACCAGGACGGCGTGCTCAAGCACCGCCGTACTTATGAGATTATGGACGCCGAGACCATTGGCTTGCCCCAGAGCAAGTTGGTGCTCGGCAAACATTCGGGCCGCCACGCGTTCCGGGTGAAGCTGGAGGAGATGGGATATCGCCTCGCCCCTGATGAGTTGGAGGAGGCCTTCCGGCGCTTTAAGGTGCTCGCGGACAAGAAGAAAACCGTCACCGACGCGGACTTGGAAGCTCTGATTTCCGATCAGTTGTCCCAACCGCCGGAAACGTGGCACATTGAAACGGTGCAGGTGCAATGTGGCAATAACGCCATTCCTACGGCTGTGGTGCGCCTGCGCAACCTGAAGACCGGTGAAGTCTTTACAGAAGCGGGATTTGGTACCGGGCCTGTGGATGCCATGTACCAGGGCATCAACCGGATCGTTAAGGTGCCCAACCGGTTAGTGGAATTCCGGCTTGAGGCCATCACCGAGGGTCTCGACGCACAAGCGGACGTCACCGTGCGCATCGAAGCGGAACCACCGCAGGGGCCAGAAGATGTCAGCAGCGGTGCTCGCCGTCGACGGATCTTTACCGGCCGCGGGTTAGACACGGACATCGTCGTGGCCAGCGCGAAGGCGTACATTCAGGCCCTGAACCGCCTGCTGGCCACGCGAGCCGCCGAGGAAAGCACCATCGCGGTGCGTTCCACGGTCGCCGGCGACGGGTTATGACGGCCCATCGCCGACACCAGGATGTGTTGGCACCTTAACAACTTCATATCGCCCTTTGTAGTTGGGGCGTGGGGTGTTCAGGACGGCATGTGGGGATTTTCGGGTGGACCCACATGGCGTTACACTATGTTGAGAACGTTCCCGATGCCTTTGGAGGGAAGAGTGGCTCGAACGTCCGGTCCGGATAGGGAAACCATCTACCATGCGCTGAAGCAGCACCTTCTCTCGCGGGCCGAGATTCTCTTTGCTTATGTCCACGGTTCCCTGGTGGACGGCGTCAAGTCGTACCGTGATGTGGACGTGGCGTTGTTTCTCGACCCCGCATGGGTTGGCGCTCACAAAGAAGATCTCCTCGCGTACGTGTTGGACCGTTCTACCGAGTTGACCGTGGCCTTGCGTGAGGAGATTGGGTTGCGGGTGCCGGTGGACGTGCAGGTGCTGAATGATGCCCCGCTGCTCTTTCAGATGCACGTGATCCGGGACGGCCGCTTGCTCTTCACGCGTGATGAAGAAGCGCTGGTGGATTTCATCGAGCGCACTGCCCGGCAACATATGGACATGGAGCCTTTGCTGCGCGAGTACATGCGGGAACTCCTGTCATGAGTCCAGCCTTACGCAAAGAACACGTTCAAAACCGAATCCGGGAAATCCGGGCCAACGTGGAGCGAATCCGGCGGTACGCTTCCTTGCCCGACGAGGCATTTTTCGCCGATGAGCGGAACCTCTATACCGTGCAACACCTGCTGCTCATGTGTGTGGAAGCGGCCGCGAGCATCTGCACCCATATAATGGCCCGTCTTGCCCACGCCGCGCCCTCGACATACGCCGAGTGCTTTATGGCCCTGAGCGACCAGGGCGTGATAGAACGCGACCTGGCCCAACGACTTGTCCGTGCCGTCCGATTTCGCAACCTGTTGGTGCACCAGTACTGGAACGTTGATTCCCAACAGGTCCTGAAAATCGCGAGGGAGCACGTCGATGATTTCACGGCGTTCGTCCGGCAAATAGGTCGGTGGTTGGAAGAAAGCGCGACACGAAAGTACGGTGTGGATATTTGACTCTTCCCCCTCATTGCGTGCATTATTATAATCCCCCGATGTTGCGGGCCTCGTTCACCGCAGAACCTTGGGGCATGGCCGCGCCTGGACCTGATCTTCAATCTCTAATCTCCGAATCCCCAATCCCTAACACAGGAGGCCCGAATGCACGCAATGGTCACCTTGCCGGCCTACTGGCAGGAACGTGATGCCTGTGGTATCGGCTTTGTCGCTCATCGATATGGGACGCGCAGTCACCAGGTCCTTCGCCTGGCCCTGAAGGCCCTCGCCAACCACGTCCACCGGGGCGCGGTGGCGGATGACGGCAAAAGCGGCGACGGCGCGGGCGTGTTGACGCAGATCCCTCACGAGTTCTTTGCCCGTGAGATGCGTCGTCTGGGCATCACGCCGCCGGCACCGGAGGACTACGCCATCGGAGTGCTGTTTCTGGACACTCAACCGGACTCCCGCGCCACCGCCCAGGCTGTGGTGGAAGAGGTGTGGCAGGCGATGGGCGGTGAAGTCCTCGGTTGGCGTGAGGTACCGGTGAACCTTGATGCCTTGGGCCGGCGGGCCCTCGCCACCCGACCTCACATTGTGCACGTTTTCCTCCGTCGCCCCGAGCACGTTGAACCCGGCGACGCGTTCGAACGGGTGCTTTACCTGGCCCGGCGCCGCATGGAAAAAGCCGCCCACCACAAGGGCGTGCGTTTCTATGCCGCTTCCCTTTCCAGTCGGACCATCGTGTACAAAGGGCTGTTGCGCGCGCCGGCCGTGGCCGACTTTTACCTGGACCTGCAGGACCCGAGGTACACCACGGCCATTGCGGTGTTCCACCAGCGCTACAGCACCAACACGTTCCCGACGTGGGAGCGGGCACAACCCTTCCGCCTCCTCTGTCACAACGGGGAAATCAACACACTGCAGGGGAACATCAACTGGATGCGCGCCCGCGAGGCGGACCTGGCTTCCCCCCTCTGGGGTGAGGCCATCGAGGACCTGAAACCGGTCATCGACCTGAACGGCAGCGACTCGGCCATGCTGGACAACGCGCTGGAACTCCTGGTCCGCTCCGGCCGCGACATCCGCCACGCGATGTTGATGCTCATCCCGGAGGCGTGGGAGCACATCGACGACTACCCGCCGGAGCGCCGGGCCTTCTACCACTACCATGCCATGCTCATGGAACCGTGGGATGGTCCGGCGGCCGTCACCTTCACGGACGGCCGCATCGCGGGTACCATCCTCGACCGCAACGGCCTGCGCCCGTCGCGCTTCGTCATCCTGAAGAACGGGCTGGTCATCTCCGCGTCGGAGGCCGGTTCCATCCCCGCGGAAGAGCACCAGATTCTGGTGAAGGGCCGGCTGGGCCCCGGCCAGATCATCGCGGTGGACACCGCGACGGGCGACATCATGTTCGACGAGGACGTCACCCACGCCTTCGCCACCCGTCGGCCGTACCAGGAATGGCTGGAGGAACACCTGGTCCGCCTTTCGGATGTCCGTGTCTCAATCCCCAATCACCAATCGCCAACACCCAACGAATCCGGCATTGACGTGCTCCAAGCCGCCTTCGGCTGGACCAAGGACGACATTGCGTTTGTCGTGCGGCCGATGGTGCGGGATGGGAAGGAGCCCATCGGCGCGATGGGGGATGACACGCCGTTGGCCGCGCTGTCGAAGTTGCCCAGGCCTCTCTTCCACTACTTCAAGCAGCAGTTTGCTGAGGTGACCAACCCGCCCATCGACCCGCTGCGGGAAGAGTTGGTCATGTCCCTGACCATGCGCCTGGGGCGGCGGGCGAACCTGCTGGAAGAACGCCCCGAGGCCGCACAACTGGTGGAAATCCACACGCCCATCCTGCGGGAAGAGGACATCCAGGCGCTGGAAGCGCTGGCAGCGGGCAAGGCGCAGCCGCGGGAGAACGCCCTGTACCGTCGAGGGATGGCGAAGGCACCGTCGTTTGTGCGGGTGGCGCGGCTATCGACCCTCTGGCCGGTGGCCGAGGGGCCGGAAGGCATGAAGCAAGCCCTGGAGACCCTCTGTCGCCAGGCAGAGGAGGCGGTGCGTGAGGGCGCGACCATCCTGATCTTGAGCGACAAGGGAGTGGACAAAGCCCGCGCACCGTTGCCTTCCTTGCTGGCTACCGCGGCCGTGCACCATCACCTGATCCGCGCTGGCTTGCGGATGCACGCCAGCATCATTGTGGAAACGGGTGAAGCCCGCGAGACCCACCACGTGGCCGCGCTCATCGGCTACGGCGCGTCCGCGGTGCACCCGTATCTCCTCTTGGAAGCGGCCCGTAAACTGGGCGAAGAGGAAGGGCGCCGCGATGAGAGCATGAGCCCCGAGCGGGCGGAGGCGAACGTCATTCACGCCCTGGAGAAGGGTCTTCTGAAAATCATGTCCAAGATGGGCATCGCGACCCTGGACGCGTACTGCGGCGCCCAGATCTTTGAGGCGGTGGGGCTCAGCCAGGATTTGATCGACCGCTACTTCCCGGGCACGCCCAACCACCTGGGCGGTGTGACGTTGGAGGTGTTAGCGGAGGACGTTCTGACCTGGCACCGTCAGGCGTTCCCGGAGAACGGGAAGGTCGCGCTGGTGAACGTGGGCTTTTACAAGCCGCGGCGAGGTGGGGAAGCGCACCAGTTTACGCCCGAGACCGCGGCCGCGTTGCAGGCCGCCGTGCGCGTGCCCGATGTGCTGGGAGAGGGCTTCGAAGAAGGGTACCGGCGCTATAAGGAATTTGTGCGCCTGATTGAAGAGGCCGGTCCCTTCTCGATCAAGGACCTGTTGGACTTCAAGTCGGACCGCGAGCCTATCCCGGTGGATGAGGTGGAGCCCATTGAAAGCATCGTGCAGCGCTTCTCCACCGCGGCGATGTCCCACGGCGCGCTGAGCAAGGAAGCCCATGAGACGTTGGCCATCGCCATGAACCGGTTGGCCGCGCTGCGGCCCAAGGACGTGCAGCATCACTCGGTGGCCATGAGCAACTCGGGCGAGGGCGGCGAGGCCGAGGAACGGTACGGCACGGAGCGCAACAGCGCCATTAAGCAAGTGGCCTCCGGCCGCTTCGACGTCACCCCTGCGTACCTGATGTCCGCCCGGGAACTGCAGATCAAGATGGCGCAGGGCTCCAAGCCCGGTGAAGGCGGGCATCTCCCAGGCCACAAGGTGACGGCCGAAATCGCCCGCTTGCGTCACGCGACGCCGGGCACGCCGCTCATCTCGCCGCCGCCGCACCATGATATCTACAGCATCGAGGACCTGGCCCAACTGATCTTCGACTTGAAGCAGATTAACCCTGAGGCCGCGGTGTCCGTGAAACTGGTCGCCCAGACGGGCGTGGGCACCATCGCGGCCGGGGTCGCCAAGGGGCACGCGGACGTCATCCTCATTTCCGGGTGCTCTGGCGGTACAGGCGCCAGCCCGTGGAGTTCCATCAAGAACGCGGGCCTGCCGTGGGAACTGGGCCTGGCGGAGACGCAACGGGTGCTCATGGAAAACGGGCTGCGCGACCGGGTCCGCGTGCGAGTGGACGGCGGCTTTGCCACCGGGCGGGATGTGGTTGTAGCCGCGCTGCTGGGCGCGGACGAGTTCTCCTTCGGCACGGCGGCCATGATCGCGGAGGGGTGCATCATGGCTCGCGTGTGCAACAAGAACACCTGCCCGGTGGGTGTGGCCACCCAACGGCCGGACCTGCGGGCCAAGTTCCCGGGCACTCCAGAACAAGTAATGGCGTACTTTTTGTTCGTCGCCCGAGAAGTGCGAGAAATTCTTGCCCAATTGGGATACCGGAGCCTAGACGAACTCATTGGACGAGCGGACCTGGTATCCCAAGTGGTTTACGGTCGGGAAGCCGGGTTTATGGACTTGCGGCCACTTCTGGTGGCGGGTGAAGGGGATACCCCTCGGTGCAACGTACACCCGGCCAATCCGCTGCCGGAACGGTCTCCGCTGGGGGATCGGTTGTGGGAGGATGCCCGTCAGGCAGTGGAGACCCGTCGTCCACTCGTGCTCCATTACCGGATTACCAACGTGGACCGCACAGTGGGCGCTCGGTTGGCAGGGGAAATTGCCCGCCGTTACGGTAACCTGGGTTTGCCGGAAGGTACCATTACGGCTGTATTTCACGGCAGCGCAGGTCAATCCTTTGGGGCGTTTAACATTCGGGGGGTCCATCTATACCTGATTGGCGAAGCGAACGACTATGTGGGTAAGGGCATGAACGGTGGCGAGATCGTGCTCCGGCCCTCGTACGCGGCCAAGTACGACAGCCACAACCACGTGATCCTCGGCAACACCGCGCTGTACGGCGCGACGGGCGGCAAACTGTTCGCGGCCGGTCGAGCCGGCGAGCGCTTTGCCGTACGCAACAGCGGCGCTATCGCGGTGGTCGAAGGGGTGGGCGACCACGGCTGCGAGTACATGACCAACGGCATCGTGGTCGTCCTCGGCGAGACCGGTTACAACTTCGGCGCCGGCATGACGGGCGGCGAAGCGTACGTTTACGACCCGCACCACACCTTCCTGCGCCGCCTGAACCGGGATCTTGTCGCCGTGCGCCGCGTGCCGCTGGAGGTCCAGCCCTTGCTCAAGGACCTGATCCGGGAACACTACGAGAAGACCGGCAGCGTGCGGGCGGCCAGCATCCTCCGCCACTGGCCGCAGGCCGTGAAGGACTTCTGGCAGGTGATTCCCAAGCAGATGCTGGAGCGGGAGAGGGAAAAGGAAACCGTCCAGGCAGAGACTCCAGCCTTTGCCCGTGGGTAAGGAGTCTCCCTCCCCCTGGACGGTCCAGGGG